>JANPHT010000574.1:0-3486 GCA_031424595.1 Planctomycetota bacterium | reverse complement strand
CCCTGCCCCGTGAAAAACGAAAACGGATTTAAAAAGAACGCATTAAACACTGATGCCGGCGGTCAATTCCGATCGGGTTCCTGAACCCATACCGTTCGGTTGAGCACGATGGCACTGCGGATTTTCGGGGATTATCGAACGCAGGTCCGTCGAAAGCCCTCGGTAGACAGCCACGATTTTGTCCATACGGCGATCGAAGCAGAATCGATCTTCGATCGTTTGGCGCCCCGCATCAGCCAGCTTTGTTCTCAGTCCGTCAGAAACCACGCACGCACGAATGGCATGATGCAGCGCATTTTCGTCATCGACCGGAACAATGAGACCATTCTGCTCATGCTGCACGAGCTTCGGAATGCCATTGCAGTTCGTCGCCACAACCGCTCGGTTGCAGGCCATGGCTTCAAGAACGACGTTTGGAAGTCCCTCGCGCAGGCTGCTCAGAACGAAGAGATCGATCGCGCGATACAGTTCGCGAGCATCTGTCAGGAATCCTGCCATGCGAACATGATTCTGCAAATCCAGTTCATTGATCTGCTGCTGCAACTGATCTCGCAGATGTCCTTCGCCGGCGATAATCAGGCCGACAGGCTGACCGTCATTGATTAGTCTGGCTACCGCATTGATCAGATGATGAAACCCTTTCTCCTCGGACAATCGTCCGGCCGCACCAATCAGCAATCGCTGAGAATCGAAACCAAATCGTGCTTTGTCTCGAAGTGATGGCAGGGCTGTGGAATAATCATCCATCACGATTGCGTTGTCGATCTGATGCAGCCGTTTTTTTGACACACCGTTTTCCAGACAGGTGTCGTAGAGATCCTGTGACACACAGATGACTTCCTGGTATCGCTTCAGACAAAAGCGATCGATTTTATAATACAGTGGTGTTCTTGAAGTAAACCGAACCCAGCCGTGAGCTGTCGTCACGAGATGCATTTTGTGAAATCGACTGACCAGCAGTCCCAGTGCGTTGCTCTTGTAATCATGAGCATGCCAGATCGTGACGTTGCGTTCCCGACAGATTCGGACACAATCACGAACAACGCGCCAGTCGGTCGGTCCGCGATCGTCGATGCCGATGATCACTGCACCGGCGGCAGCGGCTTTGTGTTCCAACGTTGCAAATCCGGGATCACCGGGCGGTTTCATGAACAGACACGCGCAGTCGATGCCGTACTGTTTGAGATAACGCGGCGAGTTCAGTATCGTCTTTTCCGGTCCGCCCCCGGTTCCGGTGACAACTCGCGTATGGAGAACAAAAGGTGCTGTCATGTGTGTGTCTCTGAATTCTGCTGTTGTCAATCCGGCTCTCAGATTTCCCCTGAAGTTACTGCCCTTTATCGCCGCGACCTGGAAACACTTCGTTGATCCTGGACCGCAGGTTTGAATGCGATGACCGGCGACTTTTCTGGCAAGTGTTTACTGGTACGCTTCTCACACTTCAGCAAATGTTCAAATCGTTCTGCTTTGCTCTTCCAGCTCTCAAGATGCAGGCGACATCGTGCCAGGGTCTGAGCCGGTGAGATTCCGCTGTAGACTCGATTGCGGACAATCTGACTGAATTCAGCCGGGCTTTCTGCAGCATCCAGGCAGTCACTCCATGCATCGGTGGAAGGTAGGCGATTCACCACAACGGGCTTGCCAGTCGCCAGGTATTCCTTCAGCTTGAGTGGCTGCATGGCTCGAGTGACTGGCAGATCGGCATATGGCATAATCAGTACGTTTGCCCGTTCGGCGAGTTCGGGCAGCGCTGCCAGAGGTTGTGGGGGCAAAGTGCGAACATTAGAAAGCGCAAGCAAGGCCGGATCTGGATCCTGCTGTGGACCAATCAGAACGATCGTGCCTTCGATCAGATCATTTGATAATTGAATCAGTGACTTCGAATCCATACGGCGGTCGATCACGCCCCAGAAAACAATCAGCGGTCCTTTGAAAGCATCAACGGGAGAAACTGATGCAAGGCCGTCGCGAGTCGCGCTGTTTTTCATGGCTGGATTTCCTGTCACACGGGCAGGTGACCGCTGATCAGCCCTAGTCAATGCGTCGGGCGATTCGGACTCTTGACTCGCCTCACTGACAATAGTCAGACAGACGGTATGATTCCTTTCGGTTTTCAGCGACTCCGGGCCGCGCATCAAATCAGGGCGGCGATGACTGAAGCCTGCTCGCAGAATGGCCGGTCGCTGGGAATTCCAGAATTCAACATCCACACCGTGCGTCAGCAGAGACGACGATCGACCATCATTCGCGATCATCGCCTGAAGGGCTTCACTCACCGCAACCAGCGAGTCCGCTCGTTGGATCATCTCATTGTCCATTCGACGCAGCGTTTCCCCGTCGAGCCCCGGCCACTGCGAGAAATCATCCACGCAGTAGTAGATCCAGCGATCAACCGGCAATTCCCCAACCAGATCGGCGGTGATCGGCAACGTGGTCACTGCCACCACCGGCTGCGGCAACTGCCGGATCACGGGTGCCAGTTGTTTCTTCAGCAGCCAACGATTGAAACGACGATCGCGATCGCTGCCGAACCAGGGCCACATCCTGGGATTGACCACGGTAAGATTTGGCGAAGTCACGGTCGGTGTTGCTAAAATGCCCTGAGTCTCGAGACGGCTGAGTTTTGCTTTTCCCCATTGCCCTAGCTTTTCGGCAATACGTTTTGCCGTCTGCAAGTCCAGTTTTGGCGCGCGGGTACCGATAGTGTTGACCCACAATACCGGATAGCGATCCAGCAGATTGCGCACCAAATGCTGGCAAGAGGATGGATGTCGGCCCCAGTCGTCAGAGAATACGAGTAGTGAACCAATCGGTGAAGGAGGACATTCGGCAATCATCAATGGGCTCCTTGACGTTTCGCATTAGCGACGTTGACTGTTTTTTCAGGACTCCGGACGCAACTCCTTGTCCCGAGCACGTCGTGATACACATTTCGATAAATGGACAGCATTCCGTCGAGCGAGAATTTTTCGGCAGCTCGACTTGCGGCTGCCTCTGCCATACGAGTTCGGAGCTGTCGGTCGCGATGCAAATTGACAAGTGCCCTGGACAGCGCCGCATCATCGCGAGCCGGTGCCAGAAAGCCTGTCGTGCCATGTTCGATGATTTCAGGAAGCCCGCCAACCGCCGTCGAAACGACTGGTCGCCGAGCTGCCATTGCTTCGATCACGGTCAGAGGAATTCCTTCACTGATGCTGGACATCAGAAACACATCCGAGGCAGACAGCAGATCGGCAACATCTTTTCGAGTTCCCGCCAGTGTGACTGTTTGTTCGAGACCTCGCTCCCGAATAGTTTTTTCGATGGCTACACGCTGGTCGCCGTCTCCCGCCAGAAGCAGTCGGAGCCCGGGGATTTGGTTTCTCGCCGCATCGATCGCTCGCAATGCAGTTTGGTGATCTTTTAATTCGTGAAGTCGCGCGACAAGAACGGCGACAAAATCGGAGGCAGAATAGCCGAACTCTGCTCTAAGTCGCTCACGAGCAT
>JANPHT010000573.1:0-6740 GCA_031424595.1 Planctomycetota bacterium | reverse complement strand
ACGTGCTCCATGTGCGATGCACCTCAGGTCAGGGCGCGGTCCAGATGCGTGTAGCCGCCATCGACGAAAATAATCTGTCCCGTTGTATGGCTGGAACACGGTGATGCCAGGAAAACGGCCATGTTGGCGAGTTCCTCAATCGTTGTAAACCGCCGCTCGAACGGAATCAACTGCTCTATCTCGGCCTTTGCGGCGGCAGGATTTGGCATTGCGGCGAGGCATTTTTCATAAAGCGGAGTCCACGTTTCTGCCGGCAGGACCGCGTTGACTCGAATTCCATGGGGTGCCAGATCGACCGCCCATTCACGAGTGAGTCCATTGATTCCGCCTTTTGAAGCTGCGTAACCGGATGTTCCGCCTTGCCCTGTTTCACAAACTTTGGAACCGATATTGATGATGACGCCGCGAGTTTTTTTTAGCTCGTTCAAAGCAAAATGAGCCATCGCATACACATGAATCAGATTTCGACGCAGTGAATCGACAAACGCATCGACCCCGGCATCCAGTCCGACACCGTCGTTGACACCTGCGTTGTTGATAAGGATATCCAGACTTCCAAATCGATTTATGGTTTGTTCCACCGCGTTCCGACAGGCATTCACATCAGCCAGATCCCCCTGAATAAAAAAACATTCCAGGCCCTGATCAGCAGACTCGCGTTCAAGCCGCCGGCCTTCCGCTTCGCTCCGATTGACATTCGCAACTCGCGCTCCTTCTGCGATGAGCCGGCGAACAATCCCCAGTCCAATGCCCTTCGATCCGCCCGTCACCAGTGCGACTTTCCCATTCAGTCCGAGGTCCATAAATTTCTGCTCATCTTCCTTCAAATGTTGTTCACACGAGTATCGATCGCCCAGAAGATCAAATGCAAATGATGTGATTGTCAAAGCATCGCTGGCCCCTGAGCACGCTCAATGTTCATGTGCCTTGAACATGGGATTCTCTTTGTCACCTCCACCCAACACATACGCCAGCAGGTCGAAGATTTCTTCGCGGGTCAGTTTGTTCAGCACACCCCTGGGCATGATACTGACCTCGCTGAGAGTGCGTTCTTCGCTGTCGGACTTTAGTACCACGGTGATCTTGTCCGGGGCTGACGGATTGTCGATCACTTTCAGGGAGTCGCCTGTTTCCTCAATGATCAAGCCGGTAATCACTTTACCGGAGTTCAAAGCGATTACGTTCGACTGATACTTCTTGTCGATCTTCTTTGAAGGATTCAGGATGTGCTCGAGGACATCGACTTTCGAATACTCGGGCGGAAGCATTGTCAGGTCCGGGCCGAGGTTGTTGCCCTGACCGTTGAGTTTATGGCAACCGATGCAGGCAGCGGCTTTGAAGAGAGATTCGCCGACTGTGAAGTTGTTGCTTCGGTGAGCGATGTGCATAACGTCACCCTTCAGATCGTCCAGTTGCCACTCCGTGTTTCGACCAAGGTACTTCAACAGATCGTCTTTCATTTCCAGTTGGTTGGCAGCCAGGTATGCTGCGGCATCCGCCTCATAGGCCTTGAGATCCGCAACAACGTGGAGTGCTCCATACATGCGGCGCCAGTGACCGGGGTAGGTGCAGACGTACGGATAAATTCCGGGCTCCTTCGGCACATCAAAGTAGATGGAATCGGATTGCTCGGGCTGCACGAGTTTGCTGCCAACGAGAATCTTGTCGCTCTTCGGGATGAAGTTGCGTGCGGCTGCGTCGGCATCTCGACCTGTCGCTTCAGCCAGTTCACCGACTTCGGCCATGAAGCCAGGCAGTACGACAGTGAAGTTGTGCGGCATGTTGTCTGTGTTCGTCAGACGGAATTCGACCGGTCGACCGGCCTGAACGGCGATGGTTTCGCGGTCGTAAATCATGCGTTCGCGAACTGTGCCCAGTTGAATCAGCGGCACGACAACTTCCGCCAGACGCTTTTCAAAACGGATCCGACCAGCCGCATCGAGCCGTGACTTGACGCCTTCTGCAAGTTGCAGAGCCAATGTGGCCTGATCGGAGTTGCGGTCTTGAGGTTCGCGACTGGCGAGATACGACACGGCGGCTTCGGCCAGATTTCCGAGCTGTTCCTTCGGCCATGATTCCGTCGGGATCACGCTGAGGGACTGTAGAGACGTGTTGACGGAAGCTCGTTCTTTCAGCAGGCTGGCGAGAAGCGTTGTCTTGGCAGCTTCATGGCCGGGGACTTCCATCATCGCCTGAATGCCAAGATCCTGAATGGTCTGTTCTGCGGCGGAGACAAGGACGCTGGCCGGAATCTGTTGCTTTTTAATCTCAGGGCCATTCCAGGACATTGTCAGTCCATCGCCGCCGCCGTTATCGAAATACGTGGCGATGATCGGATGCAGACCAGCGGTCAGCTTTACGGAGCCCTTCTTTTCGACCATGCCGTGCAAGCCGTCGTTATCGATGAGCAGTTCGCCATCAATGTAGAAGCGAGAACCATCGTCAGAAGCGATGAAGAAGGTGTACTTGCCCGGCTTCTCGATCAAGATGTGCCCCGTAAACATCAAAGCGAAGGCATCGCGAGTCTTCAGCACGGCCTGATCCATCACTATTGTCGTAGCGACGCCGGTGTTCGACGGCGTCATTGCCTGCAATGTTTCGCGAGCGACGTTGGTGGGATTCGGAGCGTAGAAATCAACCTTCAGGCCTGACTGAGTCAACGGCGTCGATCCTTTGGAACCGGCCAGAGTCGGGATCAACGCGGCGATCGGCGGGAAGAGCTCGCTCCTGGTCCGGATCGAATTCACCAACGAGACCGATCGGAGCACATCTTCCGTCTGCAGCTGCTGATTCTTCATCGCGGCGAACACGGCATTACCGTTGCCATCGGCATTGATCCAGGCCGCAATGGCGACTCGACGCGTTTCCGCCGACTTTGCGGTCGTGGCAAGTGTCGCGATGCGATCTCGCACTTTCGCCAGTTGATCGGCAGGCTGGCTGGCGAGAAGCTGGCTGAGACTGTTGAGCACGTTCACACTGGCTCTGGCATTCAGTTCTTCGATCAACGTAAAGAGTTCTTCAATCTCGGCGACGTTTCGAAGTTTCGCGAGGCCAGACAGAGACGTCTGGAGAGTTTCAACGGGCACGTTTTCGCGAGTCAGAATGGCTCGATAAACGCCTTCGGATTTCTCCATCTTCAGCAGGTCTTCGACGCTGGCGTTGGACAGCGCGTAGGCTTCGGCGGCGGGAGACAATTTGTTGCCCGACACAAGCGATTCGCGAACGGTAGCATCGAGGTCAATGATCCTGCGTGCTTCGTTGATGACGTAGCTGAGCTGCGGGTCTTGCTCGGTTTGCATTGCGGAAAAAATGATTTCGGAAGCGACTGGACCACCGACGTGAGTCGCCGCAACTACAAAATCTGCTCTCACCTGAGGCGATAAATCAAAAGCAAGGTGCAAGTTCATTCCAGCCACACTCTCGAACTCGTTCTGTAGCCCGGGTGACTCAGTTCTGGACTGATCCCGCCATCGGTCTCGAAAAAATCGAACCGATGCTGCCCGCACATCTGCGTTTGGAGAAGCAAGCAACGAAACAGCCAATTCAAAGTGCGGTCTTCGCATTTGCTGACCAACCCACATCGCTTCCACCAGATTCCTCGCATGCTCCGGCTTCTTCGCATCAAACTGCTTTATCCAGTCGTTTACGGCCACATTAACTTCATCTTGATTGCGACCGGTCAACTCCAACCTTGCGCGATAGCGTTCGGCGAGTGTCGGTGAGCCGAGCGTTGCGACAACATCAGCGGTGCTCGCCTGGTCCAGTTTAACCACTGGCTGAGGCTCACGGCCTTCGGCGGTGACTCGATAAATGCGGCCGTGCAAGTGGTCGCGGCTTGGGTCGCGGAGGTTGTGCTGCATGTGGCCGATGATCGGGTTTTGCCAGTCGAGCACATACAGGGCCCCGTCGCCGCCGATCTCCATGTCGCTGGGGCGGAAATTCTGGTCGGACGAATACAGGATCGGTTCAACTTCCTTTGCGAAGAATCCGGCACCGCGTTTTTCAAACTTGTACTGAGTCACTCCTTGAAACCCGATCACATTCGCAATTAGAAGGTTGCCTCGGTTCTCTTCCGGGAAGTGCTGGCTGTCCAGAATCTGAATCGCCGGAACCGGGCGAACTCGCTTTTCGTAGAGTTGAGTAGGAGCCCCATGGCCAGGCATACCTATGAAATTGCCGGTGCCGCCCGTGCCGTCGGTTGCGAACTGATTGCCCCATTGGTCGAAGACATCGCCGTGAGGATTCGGGCCGATCGGAAAGTGAAAATTGATATCAAACGTGACCGGATCCCATTCGTAAACTCCCGTGCCGCCAGTGCCGAATCGTTTGGTCGGTCCCCACGGTGTTTCAAAGTTTTCCGCGTGGAAAATCCCGCGAGAAAAATAAAACTTCCCGCCCGGGCTCATCACAAACCCGTTGGCAGTGTGATGAGTATCCGCCGAATCCAGACCGTGGAAGATGCGTTCCTTCACGTCGGCTCGATCGTCGCCGTTGGTGTCCTTCAGGAAGAAGATATCCGGAGCCATCGCGACCAGCACGCCGCCGTTCCAGAACTCAAAGCCGGTCGGATTGTGCAGCCCGTCCGCAAACGTGATGCAGCGATCAGCCACGCCGTCGTTGTCGTCATCCGGGAAGATCAGCAGCTTGTCGTTCATCGCCTCGAGCGGATTCCAGTGCGGATACGTCGGCCACGCCGCGACCCACAAACGGCCATCGGTATCGACGGCGCTTTGCACGGGATTGACGAGATCCGAGAACATTTCTTCGGACGCGAAGACGTTGACCTTCATTCCGGAATGCACCGTCATCTTCTCAATGGCTTCTGCGGCACCGAGAAACTTGTGACGGCCTTCCTCAAGCTGACCTGGCTTGTTCGTTTTGACTTCGAGCGGCTTAGGCAGGGGAATTTCCTTGCGATCGCTCTTTCGTCCTGCTGCGGCATCCCAAATCGCCATGTCTTTATTGGCAGTCATGACTGTCAGGATTTCCAATTCTCGCTGCATCACGTCGAAGTTCGTCTGACCATCAACAAACTGCAGCCCTGAACGACCACCGAAAACGCTGTAGCCATCGGTCGCTCGATAGACGTTGTGCCAGAGGTGGTTCTTCGCAAGGACCTCTTGACGAATCGCAACCAATCGAAGTTGTTCCGGTTGTGGAGCGTTGCGGTCGAACAACTGGCCATCAAGCGAAATCGCAACCATCATGCTGCCAAATTCGGAGACATGCACGCCGTTGATCGTCAGCGGGAAGAACGCGAGGGTGCCATCTTTCCAAACCTCGGGATACTCAACTCCGAATCGGTCTCGCTTCTGCCCCTCCAGATTCCTTAAGGGACTTGCATCAAAGGTCACCAACTTCATGGCTTCCCTGGAATGATGGAAGAGATCGATGAACGGCACGACTTTCTCGACGGCAACCTTTGCCATTTCCGCTGTGTAGAGTTCCAGATTCTCATTCTGCACCTTTCCATCGGGCAGATGTGGCCACTTCAGATCCTCAAACGCGATTGGCGAGCACAACACCAGCCTTGGAGCCGATTCGCCGTTGTACTTTTGAGCCAGCGAGTGATCAATGAACGCTTCAAGATCCTTCCGAAACTGCGGCAAGCCAGCTTCACCACCATACGACTCGTTGTAACCAAAAAAAACAAAGATGACGTCCGCTTCAACTTTAGCCAGCCATTCGTCCGGCGTTCCAAAGTTCTCCGAACGAGGTCGATCGTTCAGCGTATCGCCGCTGAATCCCAAGTCGCGCACCACGAGATTGTGTTCCGGGAAGCGGTTGTGCAGCGTCGCTTCAAGATGCCCATAGTGCTGCAGGCGATCAGCGAGCGTATTGCCGATGATGGCAATATGATCGCCTTTTTCCAACTTCAGTGAGGGTTGTTGGGCATTGACGTCAATCGTAAACAACAAGCCGGCCGAAACGGACAATAACACGACACAACGAATCGTCGACGCAAGCATATTGCGACTTTCCGCGGGGAAGGGGCATGGGAGGGGCAGTCGAAGCCTCCGCAGCTTCGCAAGTTCTGCTGGACGGTCAAGTGAGTCCGATGCCGGGACCCCGTTCCTACGGCACATTGCCCGAAGCCGGAACAGTTGCTCCCAATCTCCGTATGACGCACTCGGCTGGCTGACGCTCTGCTCCTCCGCATGAAATGAACCATCAAATCCTTCAGAAGATCGGTTGCAGCAGGCACAGAGTGAACGGACGATGCGATCGTCGAGTTCGTCAGATGAACGCGGGAGACACCGAAATGGCTCAATCGCCTTTCGATCCCGGTATTGCGATGAGTACTGATGGTGGTAGAATCGGGTGGTTCATCGAATGGTCTGAATCCGTATCGACGACTTCCGAATCTAAGTGAGCGATTTGATGACGCAGAGTTCGGTAAACGCTTCACTGTTGCCCTGTGCCTCACTTCTCGCGCGAAGGGACGTTCTTCGAGTGGGAGCGTTAAGCATCGGAGCCACTCTGATTCCGACAGACTGGACAAAGGCGAAGGAGTCCGAGGTTCCTGCTTCGCCGCCTTCCAGTGCTCGTGCGGATGCTGTCATCTTTCTTTGGATGGGTGGTGGCGTGACGCACATCGATTCATTCGATCCATGTTTAAAATTAGATTCTCGATCGTTTTGACGGCCTCCACACGACGTTTTTTGTGATTGTAGATAATGATCTCATCGTCCATTTCTTAGCATATAGTTTCTCACCCAAGGGATCTATAGCGATGCAGT
>JANPHT010000572.1:0-2039 GCA_031424595.1 Planctomycetota bacterium | reverse complement strand
GTCCTGCAACGCCTGCCTCACAACCTCCTGGTCGGGTTGTACGCGGTCACAATCTCGGATTTCATCCCGGATTGCATACAGGCGCTCCGTCGCCGTCCGTTGGCGTTCCTGCGCCAGAGCCAGGCGTTGCGACTGTTCCGGGCCAGCCGCTGAGCTGTTGGTAGCCAGTTTGTGAATTTCGGCTTCGCATTGCCGGATCTCCATTTCAGCAATCCGCTCCCGGTCGCGGAGGTCATCCAATTCTGCAATCTCCACACTGCCAATCTGCTCAAGCACGGTGTCAGCAAATTCGGGATCAGTGCCGAGGCTGCGAATCTGGCCGATGACGAATCGTTCCATTTCCCCGGCTGGGACAGCTTTCGATGGGCAAGTATGCCAGCCGAGTTGCTGTGCGCTCGAACAAACGTAGTACCGATATCGGCGTTCGCCTTTCTTCGTGATGGACGGCACCATCGAAGCGTCGCAGCAGCTGCACCGGAGCAGTCCTTTTAGCAAAGCCCCGAACTGGTTCCTGACATCCGCGCCTCCATTCCGCCCGTTTCGTGACAGCAAAGTCTGCACCTGTTGCCAGACCTCCGGTGTGATAATTGCCTGGTGCTCCCCTTTGTGGACTTCCTGTTTGTACTTCACCTTCCCCAGGTAAGTGGGGTTCGTCAATAAGTTGTGGAGCGAGGTCTTTGTGAACGGCAGCCCTCCGCGCCGGGTGTCTTTACGAGTCGTCCAACACTTGTTGTGCCAGCCTCGCTCACTAAGGACCTTCACAACTTTTAGCAGCGTGCGATGTTCGAGGTAAAGTTGGAAAATCTGCCGGATCTGAGCCGCCTCCGTCTCGTTGATGACCAGCTTGGAACCTGGTTGTTCGACGTTGTATCCCAGGAGCGGCATCCCGCCCGTCCATTTCCCCTTTCGTCGCGTGGCGGCAATCTTGTCCCGGGTTCGCTCCGAGATGATTTCCCGTTCGAATTGTGCAAACGACAGCAGGACGTTCAGCATCAGCCGTCCCATCGAATTGGCAGTATTGAACTGCTGGGTTACCGAGACAAAGGCAATCTTGTGTTCGTCGAACGCTGACATCATGCGGGCAAAGTCCAGAAGAGACCTGCTCAGTCGGTCCACCTTATAGACCACAACGCAGTCGACTTTCCCGGCCTCGATGTCCAGCATCAATCGCCGCAGTCCGGGACGTTCCATGTTGCCGCCGGTGAATCCTCCGTCGTCGTACATCTCTGGAATCAGCACCCAGCCCTCGGACGCCTGGCTCTTAATATACGCTTCGCCGGATTCTCTCTGAGCGTCCAGGGAATTGAATTCCTGCTCCAGTCCGTCTTCGGAGGATTTGCGGGTGTAGACAGCACAACGCACAACCTTTCTTTCATTCGCAACGTTTCGTGACGCGGGCTTAGCCATTCTTTTTGCTCCTCTTCAGTTTGAAGAACAGAAACCCGTTGCAGTGCGATCCGGTGATGAACTTCGCGACCGCTGAGAGTGATTTGTAAACCTCGCCCTGATACTCAAACCCATTCTCGAGCACTCGCACCTGGAGGTCTCGGCCTTTGTATTTGCGGACCAGAATTGTCCCGGGAAGTGGCGTTCGGGACTCCGTGTCGAACCGGACCGTGCCGACCGCTGTTGGGCCTCCCGCTGAAGTCGTAGTGCGTTCTTTGGGCGGTGAAAGCCGCAGGTCCGATTCGTTCGCCAGCTCGGCGGCCCGTTGACGGGCTCGTTCTGAAAGACCGCCATGTACGTTGGCCTGTAGTCGCCAGGCGATCCGGCGGACCAGCCATGTTCGATTACCTGTTTTCGTTTCGTCGCCGAACAATTCCAGGTACTTTCGTTTGAGGTCGGCCATCGACATGGATTCCAATGCGGCCAGTTGTTTTGCGAGGTTCTGCGTCATTGTCGTGCTCCTTTGCGTTGAGAGGATTTCTGTAAACCCGCGGGGACCACAGTGACGCTTGTTTCGGGAGAGATCTCAAGGCAGTCGGGCGAGAGTTCTGGAGAGACTTCCGGAATCAAGGCGGATCGTCGGTGTAGTCGGA
>JANPHT010000571.1:0-1672 GCA_031424595.1 Planctomycetota bacterium | reverse complement strand
CAAGTATGCCAGCCGAGTTGCTGTGCGCTCGAACAAACGTAGTACCGATATCGGCGTTCGCCTTTCTTCGTGATGGACGGCACCATCGAAGCGTCGCAGCAGCTGCACCGGAGCAGTCCTTTCAGCAAAGCCCCGAATTGGTTCCTGACATCCGCGCCTCCATTTCGCCCGTTCCGTGACAGCAGTGTCTGCACCTGTTGCCAGACCTCCGGTGTAATGATTGCCTGGTGCTCCCCTTTGTGGATTTCCTGTTTGTACTTCACCTTCCCCAGGTAAGTAGGATTCGTCAATAAGTTGTGGAGCGAGGTCTTCGTGAACGGCAGCCCTCCGCGCCGGGTTTCTTTGCGGGTCGTCCAACACTTATTGTGCCAGCCTCGCTCGCTAAGAACCTTCACCACTTTGAGCAGCGTGCGATGTTCGAGGTACAGTTCGAAAATCTGTCGGACCTGAGCGGCCTCAGCTTCTTTGATGACCAGCTTGGACCCCGGTTGCTCGACGTCATATCCCAGGAGCGGCATCCCGCCCGTCCATTTCCCCTTTCGGCGAGTTGCAGCAATCTTGTCCCGGGTTCGCTCCGAGATGATCTCCCGTTCGAATTGTGCAAATGACAGCAGGACGTTCAGCATCAGGCGTCCCATCGAATTGGCCGTATTGAATTGCTGTGTCACCGAGACGAAGGCAATCTTGTGCTCGTCGAACGCTGACATCATGCGGGCGAAGTCCAGGAGAGATCTGCTCAGTCGATCCACCTTGTAGACCACAACGCAGTCGACTCTTCCTGCTTCGATGTCCAGCATCAATCGTCTCAGCCCTGGTCGTTCCATGTTGCCTCCAGTGAATCCGCCGTCGTCGTACATCTCTGGAATCAGCACCCAGCCCTCGGAAGCCTGGCTCTTGATATAGGCCTCGCCTGACTCACGCTGGGCGTCCAGGGAATTGAATTCCTGTTCTAATCCGTCTTCGGAGGATTTGCGGGTGTAGACAGCACAACGCACAACCTTTCTTTCGTTCGTGACGTTTCGTGACGCGGGCTTAGCCATTCGTTTCGCTCCTTGTCAGTTTGAAGAACAGAAACCCGTTGCAGTGCGAGCCGGTGATATGCTTCGCCACAGCGGAAAGGGATTTGTAAACGTCGCCCTGATATTCAAAGCCATTCTCGAGCACCTTGACCTGAAGGTCTCGGCCTTTGTATTTGCGGACCAGTATTGTTCCGGGCAGTGGAGTGCGGGACTCCGTGTCGAACCTGACTGTGCCGACCGCTGTTGGGGCTCCCGCTGAAGTCGTAGACCGTTCTTTGGGTGGACTCAGCCGCAGGTCAGATTCGTTCGCCAGCTCGGCAGCCCGTTGTCGGGCTCGTTCTGAGAGACCGCCATGGACGTTGGCCTGTAGTCGCCAGGCGATCCGGCGGACCAGCCATGTCCGATTGCCTGTTTTCGTTTCGTCGCCGAACAGTTCGAAGTACTTTCGTTTGAGGTCGGCCATTGACATAGATTCCAGTCCGGCCAATTGCTTTGCCAGGCTCTGCGTCATCGTCGTGCTCCTTTGCGTTGAGAGGATTTCTGTAAACCCGCGGGGACCACAGTGACGCTTGTTTCGGGAGAGATCTCAAGGCAGTCGGGCGAGAGTTCTGGAGAGACTTCCGGAATCAAGGCGGATCGTCGGTGTAGTCGGA
>JANPHT010000570.1:0-8738 GCA_031424595.1 Planctomycetota bacterium | reverse complement strand
GAAAACGAAAGGGGCTCCACTCAAAAGAATCTCATTTTTTCCGAACACTTAAAATACGCACCCTTGACTCGCGGGGCCATACAGGTGTTCACCGGCGATGGTTTGCCGTTGAAATTATGGCAATTGATGCAGTTCAGGCCTTTGTCACCGAGCAATTCCTGTCCTGCTTTGCGAAGCAGTTTCTCATGTTCTCGCTCTTCGTCGGACCTGCCCTCCGGGCTTGGAATCTTCATCTGTCGGCTTTCCAGCCTATCCGTTCTCGCACGCAGCTCCGGAAGATGATGAAGATTCGCCGCACCAAAGTGCTGCATGCTGACGGACTTGTAGGGTCGAACAATTTCGCCTTCAAAGTCCACCTTCTTCAGCCACGCGGGCTGCAGCATTGCTCCGACCACCGTCAACGGAGGCGGAATACGACCGTCGTCGCCGAGGTTCTTTTCGCTTGTCAGAAAGAAGGGGTCGTAGTCTTCTGGAACTCCCCCGTAATCGTCCCGGATGTGACAACCGATGCAGTTGAATGTCGTCAGAGTCTTCGCCGTCTGAATGGCGTCCGATTCTGCATGCGGTTCTTCCCTGATCGCCGCCGTGATGGCCAGGAGTTGAGTCTCCTGCAGTTGAAATTGCGGATGCTTACCGATCGTCTTCGACAGGCATCCCTGGTTCGGGTCGGCATTCTTCAGTGAGGCAATCGGCGCGGCGGAAGGAATTCCCTTCACTGTATGACACGCCGCACAGTTGAGTTCCTGAAAATACATCTTGCCCATCGCCACCAATGGATCGAGCGGCTTGAGGGCTTCACGGCTTCCGGTTTGTTCGCCGAGCAGGTAGCCGGCGATGGCCAGTGATTCCACCTGAGTAAGCTTCATATCCGGCATCCGGCCTGAACTTCGAACCCGCAGCGGCTGATACAGGAACTCGCTCAACGACTTTGAGCCGTACTTGGAGGGCACGTGTCCAAGATTCACCCCAATCGGCCGGACGACCTCTGACTTGTCTGATTTCTCATCGTCATCGTCATCCTCATCATCAGTGAGGTCTTTTGGCTTCCTGAACAGGAATTCTTCACCGAGCGTCTCCCTGGGACCATGGCACGCGACGCAGCCAACTGAGTGAAACAACGCCTTGCCTTCGGCCACACTTAAAAGTTCTGGCGATGCGTGCTGATAGACCTGCTGCGATTGAGCCACCAGAAAGTGCGTCAGGGCTTCAGCGATTGTCGCTCGCTCCGCTTCTGATTTCGACGCCAGCATGTCGGGCATTGTCGTCCCCGGCTGAGTTGTCGATGGCGAGGCCAAAAATCGCTTTAAATAATCCGGCGAGATTCGTGCACCCACATCCAGCAACTCAGGCGCCGATTTCGCCAGCACGGACTGAGGTTCAATGCCACCATGGCATGCTGCGCAACGCAGTTCTCCGATCAGCACCTCGCCAACCTGAGCCTGCGTGAGGGGATGCTTTCCTGACAACCCCGGTACCACCTGCCATGCACAGGCGGATTTGGCCATCAGAGCCACCAGAAATACTCCACACCAGAGGGAGCCAATTCTTCCTGTGATCGAATTCCAATTGCATGTTGCATTCATCTGATCGATTGTTCCCGCATTTTTCGTGGCCCTGTTTTACCGCGACCCGGATGATATCAGGAATTATCGAAGAGGCTGGCAATCGCAGGCAATTTAACAAAAAACAATCGCCGTAGAATCGCATCTCGAGACTGAATCACGTGCCTGTCGAATGCCGCTCAGTCATCCAGACAGATGCGTTCGAACAAAATCCTGTTCTTCCGGCGTTACGGCGCCTTTTCGAGTTTCGCTTTGATTTTAATGGTCCACTTGGTATCCAAACACGCCACTGTTTGCGCTCCATTGAATCAGCCACAAAACTCGCTTGAAGAGGCTTGGCTAAATCATTTCCGCAGGCTACATAGCAACTCCTCGCTGAGTGCGCCGCTGCCGCGCACGTGCGAGAGAATGTGCTTATCAAGGAATCAGAGCCAGATGCGTCGAACTCATCTCATTGCCGGAATACTGGTCGTTATCTGCTTCGCTCGCATTCCATCGGAGGCAGCGGCACCGATCACTCTGATGCCGGTCTCTGAACATCAGACAACAAAAATTGAGGGCTGGACAGTCAATGTCAGCGAGGAACTGCTGGCGAATGACCAGGCGGCGACCGAGCGAGCCCTTGAACTGCTCAAGAGACAGCTTCAGGAAATCGTGCGAGTCGTTCCGGAAGTTGCCGTGACCGAACTTCGCAAAGTGCCATTGTGGTTTTCGCCCGAGTATCCCGGAGTGCAGCCACGAGCGGAATACCATCCGGGTGCTGGCTGGCTGAAGGATAACAAACGCGACCCGGCGATGGCCAGGGGTGTGGAGTTTACCGACGTCCGCAATTTTGAACGCGAAACCAGGCGGATGCCCAACTTCACCCTGCATGAACTGGCTCACGCGTATCACGATCGAGTGCTCGAAGACGGCTTTGGAAATGTGAGGATCCGTGAGTCCTTCGAGAATGCAAAGAAACAGGGCCTCTACGACAAGGTCGAGCAGCGTTTCGGTGACGGACGATCCGCGCAGGTCAAGGCCTATGCCATGAGCAATCCGATGGAGTATTTCGCCGAATGCACTGAAGCCTTCTTCTCGACCAATGACTTCTTTCCGTTCAACAGAGAACAGCTGGAAAAACATGATCCCGAAGCAGTTGCACTTCTGAATGACTTGTGGCAATGTGATGGCGGTGCGGCGAAAAAGACCACCGCTGAACACAAGGACTGGACGCATTCGGGTCAGATATGGCTGCTGACAACCCCCGAAGGGGCCAGTCTGCCAGCGAACGCGGTGGTCGAAAACTTTCCGGTTCTAGTGCGTTTGCATCAAGACTACTTCGACTTCAGTCAGGCGCAACCGAATGGCGATGACCTGAGATTCTTTTCCAGCCATGGAGAATCGCTGCCATACCAGATTGATGATTGGTCGCCCGAACGAGGAGCAGCGAGCATCTGGGTGCGGATCCCGGTCATCAAAGGCAACTCGCGGCAACGCCTCACGGTGAGATGGGGAAACAGTAATGCGGCGAGCGAATCCAATGGCCGAGCTGTTTTCAGTGAGTCGAACGGATTCCTGAGCGTCTGGCACATGGGTGACGACGTTCACGATGAAACCGGCCTGTTGACAACAACTGACAGCGGCACCACGGCAACGTCCGGCATGATTGGGCTTGCACGTCACTTTTCGGGTGGCAAAGGCATGTCCGCTGGTGAAGATATTTCCAGCTATCCAGCCGGCGCGAGTCCGCATTCCACGGAAGTCTGGTTTCGTCCCGAGCGACCCAACACGACTCTCATCGCCTGGGGTAATGAAGAAGCGCAGGGCAAGGTGGTGATGCAGTATCGCAGCCCACCGCATGTGCAGATGGACTGTTATTTTTCCGGAGGAAACGTAACCGGCGACAGTCGCATTCCTGCGGGGGAATGGACGCAAATCGTTCACACCTATCAAAAAGGTGAGTCGAAAATTTACATCAACGGCACTCTGGACGGCACCAACCTGGACCGAGATTCGCCGCTCCGGATTCGTACTCCGGCGAAGTTGTGGATCGGTGGCTGGTACAACAACTACGATTTCGTCGGCGACCTTGATGAAGTGCGAGTCTCAAGCATTGTCCGATCAGCCGATTGGATCAAATTGCAGTACGAGAATCAGAAGCCAAATCAGAGTCTGGTCGGCCCCCTCGTGCAGCCGGGCGAAGAGTTCTCCGTCTCGTCGTCAACACTCTCTGTTACCGAAGGTCAGTCGGCAACCGTGACAGTGAAAGCCGGCGGTGCTCAGAAACTAGTCTGGACACTAAAACGCGGCACACAGGAATCTGTGGTCGCGGCAGATCGATTCTCATACACCTTTCATGCTGGCCGAGTCTCCGTTTCCCGCGCCGGCGGAAACAGTGAGTTGACTTCGAAGCTCACCGTCAAAGCCATCTATCCTGATGGTGTGAAGTCGAACGACATCGCAATCACAGTCAGCGACGACATTCCGGAACCTGTGTTTGATCTCGCTGCACCGAAGAATTGGGATGGACGGCAAACTATTGAAGTGGTGCCGCAGATTTCGAACCTGAAAGAAATGCAGGCCAGTGGAGCTGGCAACATCAATGTCTCATGGTTGTTGGAGGGTGTCGCTGTGATCAAGCAGGTGGAGGACGGAAATCTGGTCCTGAAACGATCTCAGGGAACCGGTCTGCTTCAAGTCACAGCGGCCATCGAAAATGGCGGCGCGCAGATCCTGCAGACGATCAAAATCGACGTGAATGAGCCTTCGCCGAAAGACGATCAATGGATTCTGCGGCCCGTTGCAGAAACAGAGCAGCCGGAAGATCATCAGTTCATCGCTCGCGAAGGAACGGGCCGCGAAGGAACGCGAGAAGGCACACTGGTTTATGCCGGAAAGCTTACGCAACAGGCCGATTCTGTCTTCCTGCGCGTCTTCGCAGACGAAAAATTACTCGCAACGGAGACTGGAAAGCTCAACGACGACGGAGCGTATTCGCTGTCTGCGAAGCTCAAGGCTGAGCTGGTGAAGTATCGTACTGAGTTTGGATTGAAGACGGGCGATCGCGAGACAATTCTCCACCAGGCTTCGGACATCGTCTGCGGGGATGTGTACCTGATCAACGGACAGTCGAATGCGGTCGCGACGGACTTCGGCAAGGAGAATCCTTTGAAACCCAATGACTGGGTTCGAACGTTCGGAGCCACGGAACAGGGGCCCGAAGGGGCTCGGATGCAACTTTGGGCGGCCGCGGAGGCCAGAAGCGAACGAGGGCGTTCCGAGATCGGCTATTGGGGAATGGAGCTTGGTCGTCGACTTGTCGAAGACAACAAGATTCCTGTCAGCATTATCAACGGAGCTGTGGGCGGTTCGCGCATTGATCAGCATCAGCGAAATCCCAAAGACCCCACAGATGTGGCGACCATCTATGGCCGACTGCTTTGGCGAGTCCAGCACGCTCGACTGACTCACGGAGTCCGCGCTGTGATCTGGCACCAGGGCGAGAACGATCAGGGAGCCGATGGCCCGACCGGCGGATACGGTTATGAAACGTATCGGCAGTATTTCATTGATCTTGCCGCCAGCTGGAAGGAGGACTTCCCGAACATCCAACGCTACTACATGTTCCAGATTTGGCCAAAGTCGTGTTCAATGGGTATCAACGGTTCAGACAATCGCCTTCGCGAAGTCCAACGCACCATGCCGCGATACTTTTCGAGATTGAGCGTGATGTCCACCCTGGGAGTGAAGCCACCCGGAGGTTGTCACTTCCCGGCTGCAGGATATGCCGAGTTTGCGAGGATGCTGAGTCCGCTCATCAACTACCAGATGTATCACCGCTTCGTAGACGGTCGGATTACGCCTCCCAATCTGAAGCGAGTGTATTTTGCGAATGACCGGCGAGACGAACTGATATTGGAGTTCGATCAGCACACGGTATGGTCGAAGGCACTGGCCTCGGAGTTTTATCTCGACGGAAAATCCGATCTGGTTGAATCCGGATCTGCAAACGCCACAACGATCACACTCAAACTGAAACAGCCATCTGCAGCAACCACCATTACGTATCTCGACAGTGACCGCTGGAACCCCGACAACATTCTCTACAGTCAAAATGGACTTGCGGCGCTGACGTTTTGTGATGTTCCCATTGAGGTCAGCGGTACGCCGTGAGTTCAAAACCACCGCGAATGCCGAGGCCTTCGAAGGATCGACGGCACAACGTGCACGGCATGAATGGCGTTGTCTACGGGAATTCTGTGATTTTGCGATCCTGGTTTTTCACGACCGAGCAGCGTTGAAGATCGCGATCCGTCGCGTTTACTTGTTTTCGAGATTGCTTTCCGCGGGCAGGGACGATGTCGAAGGCGTGACCCCACTGTTCGTTAGAATTCCGCAGGCGTGGACCTTTCCTTGTGTCGTGTGGCAACATTTGACCAAGGAAAGTCTATGCCCATTCTACTGAGCTGCTTACTCAACTCCTTTAGCATTTTTCAGCGGTGGATGATTCAAGCCAACCAACTTCCACTGTGCGAAGTTCTCGATAGTTCTTTGTTTGCGAAGGCATTCGAAGAAGACGAAGTTGTCTTTGGCATCGACGATGAAGATGTCTTTACACCGGCCATTACACTCTGGGCAATGATCTCAGAGTTCCTATTCAAACAGGAAGGCAGATCATGCAAAGCTGCCGCCGGTCGTGTGGTCTCCCTGATCGCACAAATCGCTGGTCGCGTCGTTGCTCAAAATGCCGCGAACGACTGTCGAGCCAACGCCAGGATACCGATCTCGACCATCAAGAAGATCACGCTGCGACTCGCCAGTATGGCTGAGACTGGCTGCCTTAAGTTTGACGACCTGACGACTGTGCTCGAGTCCGATCAGGCAGAAGAGCGACTGTCTCCGCGAGTGATCGCTGAAATTCGTTCGCTACCCATTGGCGGTCGAATCAGCATAGTCGATGGATTCACGATCGACGCTCCTGATACGTTTTGTCTCCCCTATTGCGTTTTTACTCGAAACGGCTGACGAATTTGCATACTGGATTCTGCGATCACAAGCAGTCGCTCGCGCATTGTTTCACTGATGATACTGCCAGCTGCCAACAACAGGTCGCCACGATGCGAGAGTAGCGGTTCCTGCAGGATCATGCCGCTTGTGAGCTGTTTCAATGGTGATTTCGAGTATTTCCTGTTCCAAACTCACCGCCACGCTCAGTGCATTGACGACCAATGGATTATAAACGAGCGGTCGTTGCTGGAATTCCAGAATTGCCTCCCTGTACGACTTGCCATTGGTTGTTTGAAATTCGCAGGCAGTTGCAACGTTGAGAATGTTGGCGCAGATCCCCAGGCTATCTCCAGTGCCCATTTCCATCGTCGCGGAGAACGGCTCATTTTGTCGGCGAACGATTTCAGCGACTCCCCGCAGCCGAGGAATCCTTCCGATCAGCCTTGCACCAGCCTCGGGGTGTCGATCAATCGCCAGTTTGGCGGAAGGCTCCAGCCGATCTCCGCGAAAATAGCGAGTCAGCAAGGGTTCATCGAGCGTAATGCATCCGATGAAAGCCAGCATTGATGCCGCTGAAATCTCCCATTGATCAATTGAGGGGAGTGATTTTGATATCTGTTCTACGAGCCGTCGAATGCCGGCGATGCGACCGAACGTCATGGGGCTCAGAATTGCCATCACTTCTGACAGCAGACTGATACTGCCATTCAACGTTTCTGCGAGAACATCTCGCTCTAAACGAAAAAGTCGATACTGTGCCAGCGCAGAATCCAGGGCCAGTATCACGACATCTTTGGGGCAGGGTTTGTTCAGAAATCGATAAATCTGCCCTTTATTAACAGCTTCAACAGCAGTGGCCTGATCTGAATTGCCGGTCAGCATTATGCGGACACACTCCGGCCATTGATCACGCACCTGATCCAAAAACTGAGCGCCATTCATTCCAGGCATCCGCATGTCTGAGACGACAACTGCAAAGGGCCCGTCGTTGTCCATCGCTTTCAGCCCCGCTTCAGCACCTTCTGCAATGTGGACATCAAATTCATTGCGGAGTTGACGTTGCAGCGCTAAAAGCAATAAGTGTTCATCATCGACAAGCAGGATTTTCTCGGGACGTATCATGTTTTCTGTTCCTTAAGGCAGTGCTTTGTCAACAACCGCCATTCGTTGAGTTGCTCAGCAGAAATGAACTCATCAACGTACTCGTGATTCAATGTGGCTCCGAAAGGCCATTGACTATTCGGATTCAACTCATAAATCAGTGCTTCGGCCACATGCAAGGCGGTAAGTACCGTGAATCCTGCGACCTCAGTGGCACAAGGATCGTGATGGTGCGCGACCGCATCGACCACGTCCGCATCCATCCCCCAAAGATTCAGAAGATACGCTCCTACTTCCGCGTGCGTGACACCAAAGACTCTCAATTCTTCCGCGCAGAGTTGCTCATGGCCCTGTTGATTCGCAGCCAGCATCGGACAGTATTCTTCGGCACGGTTTTGAAGAAAGACCAGCTGTCCAAGATCATGAACCGCTCCAGCAAGGACGGCTTTGTTGGAAAGTTGGAGCGACTGTGGAATTTCGGCTCGCATGATTCTGCCTGCAATAAGACTCGTTGTCAGACTTGCCTCCTGCATCGCGTCGAGGCAAATGTCAGCAGGGAGTTTGCTGGCAAATTGGGCAAACAGACCGGCCGTTAGCACCAGTCCTTTCAGGCGCTCCAGACCAAGTAACTGTGCGGCGTGGGCAGCGCTGTCCACACGGCATCTGAGTCCAAAGTATGCAGAGTTCACAAGTTGGAGAACTCGGCATGAAACGACCATGTCCCTCGAAACGAGGTCGGCAACTCGCCGCATGTCCGCCTCCGCCGAGAGAAGTTCGTGCATCAGATCAGCAAAAACACCTGGCATGGTCGGAAGCGCATTGACTTGTGCCACAAATGCCATCAGTGAGAATGAGTTGATCCGCTTATGCAGCGACAGGGCCTGCTTGAGTGTCTGAATGAGCAGACTCGGGGTACACGGCTTTGAAAGGCAGCGATGAGCCATTCCAAAGGCACGCATGACTTGGTCAGGGGAGCATTCACCGGTCAAAATCGTGCGAATCGTTCGTGGTGAACTGACAGAGACCGCATGACACAATTGTGCCCCGTCGAAGCCTGGCATCCGCATGTCCGTCACCAGCACGTCA
>JANPHT010000569.1:0-9852 GCA_031424595.1 Planctomycetota bacterium | reverse complement strand
TGTGCCACTGGCGATGCCCAGCTCAATCGCTAGTTCCGCGAAAGGAACTCATCAAGGTTCAGAATTGTATTTGCCACCACAATCCAGCCGGAGAATTCAGCCTCTGTCATGCCTTCCGGAAGAGTTGTGCGTGTCGCTTTTATCAGCGCCGCAGCGTGACCCGAAGATTTCCGAAAGTCGACGGATGCGTCCTGTTGTAACGTGACCAACGGAGTTATCTCGCCGTCTCGTATGGGACGAATCAATGCCAGCCGGAGACCATAGGATGCCCGCGACGGCGCATCCCCAGGTAGTGCAACGATCCGAGTCGCCAAAGCGCCGGCGGCCTCGAGGTAAACCGGATCATTCAACGTTACGAGTGCCTGAAGCGGAGTATTCGTGCGGATTCGACGGATCTGGCAGACTTCACCACTGCCGCCGTCAAATGTTGTCATCGACGGATAGGGAGTTGTTCGTTTGAGATACGTATAAATGGCGCGACGAAATCGATCTTCACCTTCCGCATTTATCCATTTCTGACCATTGTACGTGGAACGCCAGAGCCCGTCGGGCTGAGGCGGCATGACTGGCGGGCCACTCATTTTCTGGGAGAGCAATCCGGCCACGGCAAGTGACTGATCTCGTACAATCTCAGCGGATAATCGGAATCTGGCTCCCCGCGACAACAGCGTATTGCGAGGGTCGAGGGCTCTGACGTCATCGGTAACTTCTGATGCCTGCCGATATGTACGGCTCATCAGAATCGTCTTCAACAACTTTTTTAGTGACCAACCGTTATCGCGATATTCTACGGCCAGCCAATCGAGCAACTCGGGATGTGTTGGCAATGATCCCAGCGATCCGAAGTCTTCTTCAGTCTCCACAATCCCAATTCCAAACAGGCGTGCCCAAATCCTGTTGGCCCAAACTCTGGCCGTCAGTGGATTTTCGCGACTCATCAACCACGTGGCCAATGCGAGTCGATCCGAAGCAACTCCCGTGGGAGGACCTTGAAACGAGGAAGGCAAACCGGCTGTGACTTCCTCGCCAGGGTCCAGAAAGTTTCCTCGTCGATGAATTCTTGTGGTCCGCAGCTTGTCCGGATCGACGGCACGAAGCACAGGCACACGTGGAACACGGTTTTGCAATTCCTGCAGTTCTTTATTGGCCGCGGCCAGTTCGTCGTTCAGTCTGCGTGACTCCGCAGTCGGTTGGAGCAGTGCAACAAGATCTGCTTCTTCGCCGCACGTTGACAGGCGAAAACGTCGCAATGTCAATGAATCACCATAATGCTGCCGCAGGGTGACTCTGAGTTTTGATTCTGTTTCCAGTTGCAATGCCGACTCGAAGTTGAACAACGCCGCATGTTGTTCACGCTGCCTCGGGCTAACAGCCCACCCGGTCTTTTTGTCACCATCCACCGCTTTAGCCACAGGCCAACCTTCCTGCGAATAGTCGGCCCGGGGATTGGCAAGCTTGAGCCGCACACTTTCATCTCCCGACAACAGTTCTACCTCCAGTTCGGACAGCACAAAGTTCGGATCTCGCGAATTCCGTCCGACGCCCGGTTGTCCGTCGGGATGTTTCTCCGTCAAGGCTTCCACTCGTAGTACTGTGTACTTTCCGGGCTGCAATGTCATCGTGACGATGTACACGTCATCGGCTGGCGAGGTGCCTTCTGCCAGAATGCTGGAGTCCTCTTGAGCTGTCAGCGTCGCACCGTTTTCAGAGCGTGCTGACACTGAAGAATTGAATTGCCAGCGTGCATTTTCAGTCGCAGCAGCATCGGCTTCGGATTTCGAAATTTGACTCTTCAAGCTCGAAACCCTATTTCGGATTACCACGCGTTCCTTTTCTAAGACTTCCGACGGTATGTCCAGGGTCGGTGCATCGTCATACCGGTCAGCGTCCTGCGTCTGATTGAAGATTGCGTACAGGCTATAGTACTCGGCCTGAGAAATGGGATCGTACTTGTGTGAATGGCACTTCGCACATCCTGCCGTCAGACCCATCCACACCTGCAATGTTGTATCGACTCGGTCCTTTACCGCAATCGTGCGGAATTCTTCATCGTCGGTGCCGCCTTCATCGTTGCTCATGGTATTCCGATGAAACGCCGTTGCTACATGTTGGCCAGGCGATGCATCAGGCAATAAATCTCCGGCAAGTTGTTCGACAGTCATCCGATCCAGAGGCATGTCGGCGTTGATGGCTTCGATTAACCAGTCTCGATACGGCCACATCGTTCTTCCAAGATCCTTCTCGTAGCCCTTTGTGTCGGCATATCGGGCGAGGTCCATCCATACGCGTGCCCAGTGCTCTCCAAAGCGGCTGCTCGCAAGTAAATCGTCAACCATTTTTTCGTACGCATCGTCATTGGGAGTCTCGGCAAAACTGTTGGCCACTTCCAATGATGGCGGAACCCCCGTCACATCAAGAGCCAGTCGCCGGGCCAGTTGATGCGGACTCGCCGCAGGACGAAGCATCAATCCTTTTTTCTTCAGCGTATCGATAACAAAGGCATCGATAGCCGACAGTCCAGGATCGGTCTGTCGTTCAGGACGTTGAAGCGACTCAAAGGACCAGTGTCGCCCCCATTCACCTCCTTCGGCAATCCAGCGCCGAAGGAGTTCGATCTGATTCGATTTAAGGACTTTATGAGAATCCGGAGGGGGCATAATCAGTTCCGGATCTGAACTGGCAATTCGCTGGATGAGCGTACTTTGATCGATCATGCCGGGCACAATAGGGACACCACTGTCATGGTTCGCTTTGGCATCGGATTCAACGTCCAGTCGCAGATTCGCCTTTCGAACGGAGTCGTCTGGCCCATGGCAAGCAAAACAGTTTGCCGAAAGGATCGGCAGAATATCACGACCAAAGCGGATCGCCTCTTCGGCAAAGATCGTTCTATCCGCTACGAATAATGAGGCGAAGCTGGCAGCGATGACGATCGTCAATCGACAGTTCATAACTTGGTTTTTCATTCGCATGGAATAGGTGAGTACGATTCAGGAAACCAGGTCGCCGAAGTCCGGGCGGCAATCAGAGCCCAATTCATCCGCTCGTCAGAGCGATCATGCTGATACTTAATCAAGGAAGAGAAATTCTTTCTGGTTCAGCAGGATATGACAAACCTCCCGCAGAATCTCTGCGTCAACGAGTGGCGATTTTGCATTGAGGTTCCGCTCTGTGGCCAATGATCGGGCGAAATCGGCAAACTCTTCTTGCTCGACCAGCGAAGGTGGACGGCAGAACGCCTGGCGAAATGCTAAATCGAGGGGATCACGCTGACCGTTGCCGGACTCCTTCAGAAGCCTGGAGGCCCAAACGCCGGCCTCCTCATGAACAAGCTCGTTGTTCAGTAACATCAAGGCTTGAGCAGGTACGTTCGACAAACTGCGTCGCCCGATTGCCGTGGCTGGCTGTGGTGTATCGAAGGCCAGCATGAAGGGATTCAGAAAATTTCTGTTCACTCCCTGATAAATACTTCGCCGTCCAGCTCCGTCCAGGGGTCCGGAACTGCCCGGACGTCCTCGTCCCTGCATGAAACTTGACAAATACACCGGCACAGGAGGCCCAAACATGTTCAGATCGGCTCGACCGGACACGGACAGTATGGCATCACGGATCGCTTCCCCTTCCAGACGTCGAATGGAAAAGCGATGCAGAAATCGGTTCGCAGGATCCTTTTGTTCGGCCAGTTGATTGCGATGACTGCTCAACCGGTAAGCACGCGACAGCACGAGTCTCTTGATCAGTCGTTTGATCGACCACCCCTCTTTTCGGAAACCATCGGCAAGGTAATCCAGCAATTCCGGATGCGTTGGAGATTCGCCGAGAACTCCGAAGTTATCGGGTGTCGGAACGATGCCCTTTCCAAAAAGGTGTTGCCAGACACGATTCACCATCACGCGGGCAGGGAACGGATTACTGTCAGCAAAGATCCGATCAGAAAGTTCCAGGCGTCCACTCGCCAGCGGATCCTGAAGGTTCTGGCCACCATCCAATGCCGTAAGCATGTGGCGGGATGCGACCGGACCACGATTAGTATGGCTGCCTCTGATAAAAATGTATTCATCTTCGCCCGATCCCTCACACATCACCAGTACCGGATCGCCCGACTGAGCCTGCTCGGCCAATTTTCGCCATCTCGCGAGAGCGTCCTGATAGATTGCCTGTTGCTGTTCCGGAAGCAAGCGAGCTTCTGCCGCAATCGACAGCCAGGCAGGATCGTTTTTCAGCGAAGCCGAGAGTGATTGAACGACTTGCTCTCGTGAAGAATCTGCCTGAATTCTGAGCGTCAAATTGGTCTGGCCAATTTCAGCATGAGTCACGGGAGTCTCATCAGGTTGCCCCATGAGCCGAATCTCTCGCACGGCAAACCATCCGTCTGCTTCATCCAGAAATTCAAGGTGACAACGGTGACCCATGTACCGTTTCACGTCACCAGCAATCCGGATCCAGCGAAACTCACCAGCAGTATCGATGGGCTGCCGGCACCCACCAAAAAGCAGCTCCGAGAACTCGTTCATGACATATCCGTCAATACACAACCTGACACGAGAGGCTTTGCCTGCGGCCAGTATCTGAATCTCCGGATGCGTCAGCACAAATTCCGGCGAATGCAATTGCCCACGCAACGTCGAGGATAACTTTGCGGAACTCACCGCACTGATCGATGTGACGCCCGATTCCGCCAACACCATGGTTGAATCTTCAAATTCATGACCCTTCACATCGGTGTCGGAGTCAGGACCGACATCCCTGGCAAATGCCGCACCGAAAGCCCGCCAGTCGTTCGGCAGCCCGTTGCGAAGATCAGCCACGACGACCGTTGCGCTTCCAGCTTTCGTTTCCACCCATCCGGTTTTTTGGGACGCTGCGTCGTTACTTGTGGCAGCAGCGTCGTCGTCCCGAGACTTACTCCACTGCTGCAGTTGGTGCGCAATCGCCGCACCGTCAGAGTTCTGAGACAGTGTCGATAGAAGTGAAAGAGGGTGAGAAAGACTCTTTGATTTTTCGTCGCGAAGAATCGATCTGATGGCGTCAACTCGTGGATCGACAGTCGCCGCATCAGATGTCGCCGAACCCAAAGCGGCATTGAGTAATGCTGGAAGTTGCTCGCCGCAGAGCGTTGCCACTCCCGATTTCATGGCCGCAACGGTTTCTGTCCGCACAGAAAGCAGCGCCGCCGTTAGTTTCTGCGTTTCGTCATGTGAATCGAGCCACTCCACGCGGCGACGAGAACTCTGCAAAAAACCTGACAAGGCGTAATAATCTTCTGCCGTAATCGCGTCAAATTTGTGGTCGTGACAACGCGCACAGGCAATGGTCAATCCCAGAAACGTCTTTCCGAAGACGTCAATCTGATTGTCGATTCGCGACGCTTCCTCGCCCTTCACATCAACAGGGGCGTGCTTATCCTCGCACAGATACCAGAATCCAGTGGCAATAATCGATTCGTTAAAACCAAGCTCGGGATGTCGGCGAGGATGCTCTAAAAGATCGCCGGCTATGTGTTCCCGAACAAATTGATCGTAGGGTACATCCGCGTTCAACGCGCGAATGACATAGTCACGGTATCGCCACGCATACGGGAGCGGATAATCAAACTCATGACCCAGTGTTTCTGCATACCGCATCAGATCGAGCCAATGGCGAGCCCATCGTTCTCCGAAATGAGGTGAAGCCAATAACTCGTCGACAACCTTCTCCAGAGCCACAGGTGTTTCGGCATCGTCGTTAAAAAACTTTTCCTGCTGTTCAATTGTGGGAGGCAATCCCACCAGGTCAAAGTAGACGCGACGCAGGATTGCTCTCCGATCAGCATCCTCGGTGGGCGACAAGTCGTGCTGTTCCATCTTTGCGAGCAAAAATCGATCGACGTCATCTGCCGGCCAATCTGTATTCCTGACAGCAGGGACGGATCCAGGCTCAATCCTGCGCCATGCCCAATGGGCGGCGATTCGCTCTTTTAACGGAAACACCGCTTTCTCTGTCACGGCTGTTACCGACTCCATGTCGGATGGCCATGCGGCTCCGTCCTTGATCCACTGAACGAGAATGGCAATCTCTTCGTCCGGCATCTTGCTACGAGGCGGCATCTGGAAGGCCTCGTACTTCACGGCCTGAATCAGCAAGCTTTGATCTGGATCTGAGGGCACGATCGCTGGACCACTTTCGCCCCCTGCGAGCATCGCTTTTCGAGACGTGAGCCTCAACTCAGCTTCGATATCTTCCTGATCACCGTGGCATTCAAAACAGCGAGTTTCCAGGAGTGGAAGTACCTTGTCTCGAAAGAAAGCCGTTTGCTCAGCAGTGACCTCGACGCCGGACGAACCGTTCGATGCCGACTGCGCCGTTTTCTCGTCGGCCGCAGTCAAATGAATACGAGTCCCGCCAATTGCAATCACTGCCAGAAAGCAGATCGCGATGAAAATCGGCCGGTGAGAAAAAGATAACGAACGCATTCAGAGATCCTGCGTGGTAGGAATTCACAAGAGTCGGGGAGAGTGACAGGAGAGGAACGTATTGTCGCCAAAAACCTGTCTGAAAAGCAACGGTGGGACAAAGGATGTCAGGGGAAGCGTCGCCAACAAGTTTTTTAGCCTGTCGTAAACGGTCAATTGACTGATAACATCTTTAACAACTGTCTTGCCACATCTTCGATCAGCAGTTCCAGACTTCCAGCCGACGTCGCGGCGATGATTTCCTGATAGATTCCATAGCCAAAAGCAGAGGCGGGAGGAATGTAGCCTGGCTGCCAGTCGCCGGTCAGCGTCACCACAACGACTGGCCTCGGCGCAAAGCGAGAGCGCAGTGTTTGCTGAAAGATCTGATACAGCTCCCCTGGAACCAGAACCCAGATGGCGTCACCGACAATGGCCAGCGTGACCGGCAACGGACATAACTTCCCTGAAGCCAGCGCGGCGAGCCGTGCGAGCTGCCGCGTCATTTGTTCGCCATGCGCACGACATTCGCGGATTCTGGCAATGTCACCAGTGGTCTGAGCTTGCTGCTCCTCCTGAAGCCATTGCTCACGTCTTGCATTCGTTTCATCAATCGTCGGAAGATCGTGACGATACGGTAATTGGGAAACGAGGGTTGTCCATCGCCACGAACAATGTTGCTGGATGGATGACTGTGAACAGGAAAGGTGTTTCCAGGTACCGATCCAGGTTCCTGAAAGCGTGGGGCCCTGATAGACGAAATCGGTGCCTGCGGGTGGTAGTTTTTCCATCGCCGAAAGCACTGCAAATCCCAACTGCCGACCGTTACGGTCGGCAACGGCGGTGTCCCCGACAAAGCCCTCCTGAGGCCCTAAATCGCCCGATGCACCCTGCAGAAAAAGACAAAGGCCGCCGACGTGCTGCTCCACAGTTTCTCGCATCGCACCGACCCAGTCAGGACTCAACAGTGTATTATCCCAGGCGAGCGTTGTGGGGTGGCAGGCATAGTTCACAATTGTGGCGAGTGTGTTCCCATTGAGGCCTGAAACGCGACCAATCAGCACGGTGTCATCGGCGACACCTGACGGATTGAAGCCGCAAACCGCATGGCCGCGTTCCACATCAAAAAAATCACGATGAGCTGCCAAAGTACATTGACCATGACCATACACAATCGTGGCGGCTTCGAGCAGCGGCGTTGCCCTGGCAGCGAGCGCCGCAAGCTTTTCAAAAAGGCTGTCCAGATATGGACCAATCAGTTCGCCTCCTGGAAACTCGCTCCTTTTGCGAGACATCCAGCCAGAACCATGCGTGTGCGTAACGGTCACATGAATGCATTCGCACGACACGCCGGTCGAAGCAGCAATCGCTGTTCGAATACTGCTGAGCTCCGGCGTATCCAGAATGCAGTGATCCATTGAGACAATAATCTGGTCTTGCTGTGCCGAATTCTCATTCGCATCCCAATTGGCAGCGGCGCGTAGCCAAAGCAAAGTCGCTGTCAAAGGTCGGTGGACGCCGGTCGCTTTGTCATGCAGTGCGGCGCCCCACATGCGATGGTAGATTCCCACCGGCGGCGTGATGTCGCAGCGAACAACGGCCGCGAAGCAACGAGATTGAGGAGTTGCGACTACGTTCATTCAGACGCTCCCATAATCAGGCAAACAGCGATTCTTTGGGATTCAACACCGCCCAGCAGACTGCGTCTACGGCCATAATGCCTGCAAAAAGATAAAGGATCAAATTCCAGTCCCCTGTTTGATCCACCAGCCAGCCGGCAGTGATCGGAAACAGCATTGCTCCAATATTGCCGCACATGTTCATGGTGCTGAAGACTGTTCCCGCCTGCTTCCCGCCGAACTCAATCGCCACGGTATAACCGCTGACGCCACCAAACGTCGCACAGAACGCACCCAGCGAAATGATGGCGATACTGAGGTTGGTGTTCGCAACGAAGCCTGACAACGTAATCAGCACGGCACAGCTTGCCATTCCCGCAACAGCGATTCCCTGTCGACTTAGTCTTTTGTTCCCGGTCCTGGCAAGTAACCAATCTGAGACGACGCCGCCAGCCAGACTGCCGATCACGCCACCCACGCCAGCAATAGTGGTCAGGATCCCGGACTCCGTCAGCGAAACACCTCGTGTCTTTTGCAGAAACGTCGGAAACCACGTGAGAAAAAATACCATGGCCGCCGCGCGAAAGAACTGTTGTGCGCAGAGTAAAGCGAGCGAACCACTGGAAAACATTCGACTCCAGATCATGCGTGAGGACGAAGAATTGGCCGATGGCTGATAAGGAATGAGTGGCAGGGTCAGCGGCCGAATGGAAAGCAGGAACGCAAGTGACCAGAAGAAACCAGGTACCGCAAACAAACCTAACAGCAGTCGCCAACGATAAACGTCGAGGGAAGCCTCAGCAGGGTCAAGCCACAAAAGAGTTTTAGCAGCAATCGCCGGAGCAATTGCACCTCCGATGGCCATGCCTCCTGCCAGAATTCCAGACGCTCGAGCTCGCTCGGCATCTGGAAACATCTGGCCAATCGCTTTCGCGGCACAAGGAAACGCGCCGGCCTGCGCTGCACCCATCAAGAACCAAAGCAACGCCAGAGTTTCAATGTTCAGACTCAAGCCAGTAAGAAGCGTCAGTGCTGACCATGCCATGCACAGCCAGATCAAAGTTCGACGACTTCCATATCGGTCGGCCAGCCAGCCGCCTGGAATCTGTAGCAACGCATATCCCAAATACCACGCCGACTGCACCCATCCCATGGTTCGCGCGATTGTGCCTTGTGCGACATTCAAGTCGACAGCGATTTCCAGTGCCGGAACGCTGATGGCAGCTCGCTGCACGTAGGCGATCGCCGCCACAACACAGAGAAAGATCAAAACTCGATGTCGCATCCGGGTTGATCCCTGGTGATGTCAGGAGTGTCGGAGAAAAACAGTGAGAACTCAAAAGTCAGTGTTCGCTGAATGACGGCCCATCAAACAGAATTTTTTCCAGCACTTGTCCCTTTCCCTGTGAAGAGCCAAAGGCCTCCCCCCAGCAGAAATGTGACTCCTGTCGCCATCAGGGAACGATGATCATTAATCGCCATCAACAGGGCAATCACAAAGGTCGCAACGACATAGATCGCGGCGCAACAGTAAACGAAAATCGATGTGGGCTGCCGTGGTATGGACGAATCACCTTTAAACGGCAACAGCACAGTCATTACCGTCACAGCGGAGGAAATTGCTAACGTCGTGCTGAGGTATTTCAGCAGCTGATGAAGATCACTAAAGTGCACAAGCCCGGCTGCGATGGCCGACTGAAGTAATACCGTACGACTGATAGAATGGGGCCCTGTCCGAAACATCGCAGGAAAGACACCGTCGTCCGCCATGCGAGAGAAAACTCGAGGCCCGGTCATGATAT
>JANPHT010000568.1:0-54794 GCA_031424595.1 Planctomycetota bacterium | reverse complement strand
CAATTCAACGGCCAGCTTTCATGAAAAGTCAAATAGAACCCAGGTGCTGGAATCGGTCCACGATGTCCGTCCTGAAATAGAGAGCCATCAATGTACGGTCCGAATGCTTCTACAAAATCGTCCCAATAACCGGTTGTCGCGTCAGGCGGAATGCTGTCGTATCGCTTATTGTCCATCCGACGACCCGATTGAAGCCGCATGTCGAGATTGCTTTTCCTTGAGCCTGGCGCGGCGGTGTTGTGAGAGTAGTGCAGAATATTGCAGTGAACTCGATGGTCGTATGCGATGTGCTGCAGGGCATTATACTCATCAACATGATCCGGCAGACCGTACCCATTCATCTCACAAAAAAAAGTTGCCTGGCGAGGCAATGCAAACGGAAGAACTTCGATCTCCAGCGGAACTACGCGCCCGTCCGAAATGGTGATCGTGCCTTTGCGAAGGCCAGAAGACGTATCGAAGGGTACAAACAGGTCGGCAACAACAACCTGATCTTTATCAGTCGTCAGTGCGACTGAATCAGGCATCGGCACGAGCGGATCGGGGATCATGCGACCGTTCGCAGGTACATAAACTGCCTGATACAGATCGACCCGCGGTTGAAATTCATTCAGTTCGACCTTGACGGTCACTTTCTCGCCCTCGCTTCCTTGCAACAATATCTGAAAACCAACTACTTCACCGGCCGCGGCCTGCAATCGAACTCGATGACCATTAAAGATTGCATTGTGCGTCCGATAATTCGCTGGAAGTTCGCCTACAGCCTTTCGTGCAGCGTCATATTTGTCCGTGACGGGAATCACGCTCAGGCCCTGCAACTGCGACGGTTGACTTGGTGCCGTAGCCACCTCAGGATGGTCGATCGAACTGGACTTCAGAATCATTCGGCGAAGAGCGGCCGGTTCTGAGCGTTGCCCTTTGCGATTCAGGGTAACAACCTTAATCTCGTACAACTGATCAGCGACGATCGACGATGGCAAGTCTCGCAACGGAATAGTCTGCCTTTCGCCATTCAGCACGAGCGGAATGTTGTGTCGGCCAAGGAACTGACCATCAACGGTAATCTCATAAGCGAATCCATTCCGTGGGGCCGTGAGCACAAGACTGCCGGAGACTGTGTCTATGGCCATCACCTGCAACTCAGAAGCCGGCATCGGCATGCCCTCAGTTTGTTCCATGAGTTCGACGAGCAAGTACGGTTTCTTACCAGATTCTTCCCGCGAAAAAATTGTCGGATTGCGACCATAGTCGGCGTCGTGTTCGTGAATCGCAAGCCCGTGCGCGATACCGATACAAAGTGCATGAATAAGGTCCGGCGGGATATCCCAATGATACTTGCCGTCTCGGATTTCTGACTTCGACTGATGAACCAGAGTAAAACTATTGCCGCCACACACTGCTGAAAAACGGGCCTCCTTATAACCCCAATCCATTATGCCATCGACACCCGCAGTCAGACCATTCGAGCCATTTTCATCCCACGACGTTGCGATAGTGGATACACTGATTCCCGAGACAGGTTGTTCTCCCTGAACGCAAACCAGCGTCGCTTTCGTCACTTGCCTGCCCACAATCGCCGACGTATCGAAATCCATGGCAACGATGTGCTGATTGCCTTTGACGCGAATCCGTCCCCGCTGCCCGGCATTCTGTTCCCACTCACCATCGACCATCACGATGGAGTTATCTTTTGTCACTGGCAGTTCAACAGTGTCGGCGGCACGAGAAATCGCTGCAGAAAACAGGACGGACACAAGCAGTACCATTAGAACCCGCATCGCAAAACTCGCCAAAGAAGTCGATACCTGGTGTTTCCATGAAGGCACCTTAGCAGTCTCGCTCAACAAGACATAGTGCCGGTTCCAGCCTGCTTGACAACGCTTCCGCCGCCGGATGCACGACTTCGGCCAATAAAAAACAGCGCGAAGCTGATCAAATGGCCAGCGTCTGCAGTCGATTCTCCAACTCGTCAATGAGTTCCGCAATTGTTCGCCCAGTGCAGGACGTCGGAAGGCCAATCACTTCACCGCTGGTTACCCAATCGGCTACTTTGCGTTCCGCAGCCACAACCGTACTGTGGTCCCGACCACCAAAGTACATGCCGATTTCTCGGTAAGCTGACTTCGTCATGCGACGCGACATAAACATCGCGATGGCTCGAGGCAGCGCAATTGCTTTGCGACGCGAGGAAGATCGAAGGTCAGCCGCTGTCACGCCAAATGTTTCGCAAACCACTTTTTCAACGTCGCTGATTCGAACCAACCGACGGCATTCCTCCGCCATCTCCCCCAGCACTTCGCGAGCAACAGCTAAAGTAATCCGACGTCCATTTAACGAATACTGGCTTTCGAGCTGATTCAAGGCTCCCTGAAGTTCACGGGTATTACGACGGCATCGACGGACAATGTAATCCAGAGCGTCGTCCGCAAACACGGCTTTCATTCCGGCAGTCAGCGAACGTGCCAGCTTATGTCGCGTCACTTCATCTGGCGATTCGATCCGGCAAACAAGCCCGCTCAGGAATCGCGTCGTCAGTTCTTCGCGATGCTTTGTCAGCAATCGCGGATGGCGATCCGAAGAAATCACAACCTGACCGCCGTGATCAATTAATTGAGTGATCGTGTGCAGGAATTCCTCCTGCGTCGCACGTTTGTTGTCGAGGAACTCAATATTGTCGATCAACAAAACTTCGACATTTCGAAACCGCTGACGAAAAGACGGCACCGTGCGTGAACTAAGAGCCGAAGTGAAATAATTCGTGAAGGCTTCGCAAGTCAGATAAATCACGTTCTTTGACGGATGCTTGCGACGAACTTCCGTGTAGATTGCTTCCAATAGATGAGTCTTGCCAGTTCCCGTTCCGCCGTGAATGAAAAGCGGGTTATACCGTTCCCCCGGAGCTGCCGAAACCTGCCGCGCCGCCAGAACCGCCAAGTCGTTGCACTCACCGGAAACGAAAGAGTCAAAGCAGCGAAACCGACGTCGGTTGCCTGGAAGGCTTAGTGAACCTGGACGATCAAACTCTGATGGCGAGGTCGGCAAAGACTGGCGATTAGTAGATGACTTTAACGGGCCGGTACCGCCGTCTCGACGCAGCTTTGTACTGTTATCAATGGCAGACAAATCCACCGCCTCAACGCCAGCAATCGGACTGGTCGTTGCCGCGTCGGCAACTTCCAACATCAGCGATTCATCAACTTCTAACTGTGACGACGCAGACGGCCCGAGCACTAGTTGGGAGGCTTTACTCAACGATGTTCGAAATCGACGAAGCAACCAGTTCAGAATGAACGGGTTTGGGACCCGAACGATCAACCGATCACCAGAGATTTCGAAGCGTGTTCGCTTGTGAAACCAGTGTTGATAGTTCTGTTCGCCAACGGCGTCTCGGATCGCATGGGTCAGCCGCTCGAGTTCCGACGAAGCAGGGGCCAACGGCGAATGTGCTGGATCAAAAACCAACGTCCGCGCAGCGTGGGGTGCTGAATCGAACGTCAGTTTGTCTTCATGACGTACGGGCTGCGTCATGCGCCCTCCCTCTAGTGCCAGCGCGCAGCATCACCTCAGACAAAGACGGGGCAATTCGCGAAAGCACACAGCTTGCGCGGCACTCCATCGCCTGTCGCCACAAAGGCAGGGCGGTGCTTGAAGACTGGCTTTTTTTGACAGGAATTTGCTCGACGACGAGTGCAGATTCGTCCTCGAGCGCTCACTCACTCAACGGGCGGCGATGTTAACCAGACATGCAGAAGTGTCAAACGACGTTGGCTGAATTCCAGGCACGTTATGATGAGAGAATTTCGTAAGTGTATCAGTACGAAGACTCTCCGAGTTTCGACGATTCTGAGTGACATTTTTTGCCACCAAATTATCGCCTATGAATTGACAAATCCCAAACCTCGTCATTTAGCTCTATCAGCACGGAGGAAACGCTCGTTTTCACGCCGCCGAAAAACGCTTACGCTCAACGCCTTGCACGCAAACACGAGGTCGTCGGATCTGTCGCAGATCCGATTCTCTCATATCTTCGCAATCACTATACTATACCCAAGGCACACGGACATTGGTCAGCAGGTTTCAGGAAGCGAGGACTGCTCGTGAAGATTGCAAAGAACACCACACTTTTCGATGTTTTATTCACCCGGCATGCCAGAGTGCATTTCTGCTGGCCGTTGGCTTTAGCGATTACGGGGATCGCGCTAACTGCGAGCTCGGCGTTGGCCCAGCAGCGATTCGACGGTCTTCGTGATGCCATGGTCACAAACAAAGTCGAAGCCGAAGGCATTACGAATAAAGCAGTCCTCGCTGCACTGCGAAAGGTCCCTCGACACGAATTCGTGCCACCCGCTCAAAAACCTCGCGCCTATGACGACGTGGCCTTGCCGCTCGGACACCAGCAGACGATTTCTCCACCTTATATCGTGGCCTATATGACGGAATCACTGGATCCGCAGCCGGAAGATCGCGTTCTGGAAATTGGAACGGGCAGTGGCTACCAAGCGGCGATTCTCGCGGAGATCGTCAAAGAGGTCTACACCGTTGAGATCGTTTCGCTTCTTTCCAAATCAGCCGCAAAACGATTGTCAGAACTTGGCTACACGAACGTTCATACACTCGATGGCGACGGTTATAAAGGATGGCCTGAACACGCACCTTTCGACAAGATTATCGTGACATGTTCGCCAGAGGATGTACCAGGCCCGCTGATTGAACAACTCAAGGAAGGCGGAAAAATGATCATCCCCGTCGGCCAGCGATATCAGCAATCGTTTCATCTCTTTACAAAAGAAAACGGAAAACTCAAAGACGAAAAACTAATCTCCACTCTCTTCGTTCCTATGACCGGTGCCTCGGAGGAGCAGCGACGCGTCCAGCCGGATGGGAAGCGTCCGGAAATCATCAATGGGTCATTCGACTTTGACGAAAACGGCGATGAAAAAGTGGATGGTTGGCACTATCAGCGCCAAACCTCCATGTGTGCGGACGAGCCAGTAACGGGACCCTATTGCCTGCGATTCAACAACACTGAATTCGGATCCCTTTCTCAAGCACTGCAGGGAGCTCCGATTGATGGCCGCTACATCGCCGTTGTCAATCTGAACTATTGGGTACGCTGCGAAGATATTGTGCCCGGAAATGACGTGACAGACCAGGCCGCTGTCGTGGTTCATTTCTACGACAGTGTCCGTCGCGAGATTGGCGTGAAAGTGCTGGGAAAATGGCGGGGAAGTTTCAACTGGCAAAATGCGAGATCCACTGTTCCTGTGCCCCCTGGTGCACGAGAAATGATCATTCGTATCGGGTTGAATGGGGCGACCGGGCAATTGGATCTGGACGATATGAAACTCGCGACAATTAAACGATGATTGCCGGACGCCCTTATCACCCATGCAAACTGGCGGAAGCTGACAGATTTCGACATCTATCACGAAACTCCTGAACCCGCGCCGAACGTGCTGCAGTTCAATTCACTGAAATCGACTTATGAACATCATCCGACTCGGCTGTCGACGTCTCAACGTCTTCAGTACCTTAGTATCGGCAATTCTGTTTTCATCAGCATCCCAGGCGGATGACCTTGGAAACGCTGTGCGTGCCGCGGTAAAACAGGTAGAGCCTTGTGTCGTTCGATTAAGAGTCATCGGCGGGGAGCAATCGGTTGACGGCGACAAGGTTTCGTCTCTGGTCACGACTGGTGTTGTGATTTCCGATAAGGGCGAAATCCTGACCAGCCAGTTTGCTCTGCAGGGCAATCCTGAAGCCGTTCTCGCTGAGAACCATTCGGGGCAGCGCACGAATGTGGAAATCGTTGCGACCGATCATGTCCGTCGACTGGTCCTGCTGAAGGCTCGTGAAGGCCAATGGACCGCTGCCAAACCCGCGCCAAGCAGTTCTGTCCAGGTCGGCCAGTGGTCAATCGCTCTCGGTCGGTTCTATGCACCAGATTCGTCCAACATTTCTGTCGGCGTGGTGAGTGCGCTGAATCGCATCCATGGCATGGCCGTGCAATCTGATGCAAAGATTTCGCCGGTGAATTATGGCGGACCGCTGATCGATCTTCAGGGTCAAGTTTTGGGAATCCTGGTTCCGCTGTCTCCGAGAGGGCAGGGCAACGCGTCATCGGGCATAGAATGGTACGACTCTGGCATTGGCTTCGCGATTCCTCTGGAGAAGGCGCTTCAGATTGCTGAGAGGCTGCGAAGCGGCAAAGATCTGAAGGCAGGCAGGCTAGGTGTAAAGTTGGTGACTTCCGGAGTCTTCTCGTCCAACATTCGAGTCGACCGAGTTATCCCGAAGGGCCCAGCCGATATCGCTGGCGTGAAGAAAGGCGACAGACTCATTTCTGTCAATCAGCGATCCATTGAACGCATGAGCATTCTTGAAGAAACCATTGCCAGCAGCTACGCAGGTGATGTCATTCAATTGGCGGTAAAGCGTGGCGAAGAAAATCTTTCACTACCCGTCGAGTTGACGGAGGAACTGCCCGTGCAGACGCCTGGCTACCTGGGGTTCCTTACGGTTCGCACAAAAAAATCAAAAGAGTCTGGTGGACAGCCGGCCAATGCCGAAATAGCTCGCCTGTTGCAGGGTGGCCAGCCGCAGCGAATCCCCGTCGGTGATGTGCCAGCCAGAAAAGAGACAACCAAAGAAGCCGGTGATTCTGTTCGCTTGCTCATTGCGAACGACACCCCGGCTTCAAAAGCTGGTTTACCGCAGCGGATTGAGCTGCTGAAGATTAACGAGGAGAAAACACCCGGACTGGCCGAATTGATTGTGGCGGCCACCGAAATCCAGGCGGGAGACAAAGCTCGCCTTGAGTATCGCAAGGCCGGTGAATCAGAAACCAAGTCGTCCGAGATCACCACGGCACAATTCCCTGAGATTATCGTCCCCTTGTCGAACGATGTCCTGGATGCCATCAACAGGGTAGGGCAGGACACACTCACACAAATCAGGGCAGAAAATGCTGAGACTGATAAAGCACAGCCTGAAGCACCCACTGTTCATCCGAATGCGCCGTCCGAAAAAGCAAAGACCGCCGGGGATGTGCAGCGGCGAGAGTTAACTTTCGAAGGACGAGGACGAACGGTTTTATTCTCCTCAATTGTTGAATCGGGTGTTCTTCCAGGAATCGTAATCCTCCTTTCTGCAGAGAAAGAATCCGAAGAACAGATCTTTTTGAAGTGGAAGCCGTTTCTGGATTCGCACCAGTTGATCGTTGCAATTCCGATCAATCCAGAGAACACAAGACTCACGGCAGACGATATCCCATTGGTAATGACCACAATTCAGGGATTAGCCCTCGGCGGCAAAGCCGATCTGCAGCGCATTGTGGTGGTAGGCAATCGGGAGCAATCTCGCCTGGCATGGCACCTTGTATTTGGCGGACCTTCGCCAATTCGAGGCATTGCATTAACGAATGGCTGGATCTCAGCCACGGAACTGGAAGGTGCCGATGGATCTGATCAATCAATTCTTCTGCTGGAGACGCCGAAGAACGCGCAGTCTCAGGCCTTGCTGACTCAGAGCCGTGATGCACTTCGCAAAGCCGGTTTCCGGGTCTCGCGTCCGACAGATGTCGAGGCAGAACGCACGATTGCAAACTGGTCGCTTTTGATGAGATCGTTTTAAAGCGGCATCCATATTTTCTTCAAGCTGGAACAAGCAACTCGCAGTTCGAAACCCTTGCAGGGAATGCAGGAATCTCGCTTCGTTTCTTCCGCGTTCCAACATCGACATCCAGTCCGCGTTCAGCCTCGCAAGTTCACTAAGTCAATCGCGGCATCCCTTCAAGTCGTCGCCAGGCATCCGGCAAACAACCGATCAGATCCGAAGCGATCATGCCTCGCTGAGTGAATCGATCAGCGGCAACGTCTCCAGCCAGTCCGTGAGCATGCACCGCCAATGCGGTCGCTTCAAAGGCAGGAAGTTGTTGCCCCAGCAGCGAAGTCACCATTCCGGTCAGTACGTCGCCTGTCCCACCGGTACCCATTCCCGAATTCCCACTGGTGTTGCGATAGAGACGAAGGCCGTCTGTCACGATCGTTCCCGGCCCTTTCAGAGCAACAATCAATCGATGGGCTGCCGCGTACTCCTGAGCCATCTCCTCTCGATGTTTGTCGATTTCGCTGATGGCTCGACCAGTGAGTCGTGAGAATTCGCCGACATGTGGCGTGATCACACAAACGCAATCACCTCGATGCAAAAACAATTTGTGTTCTGCCGCATTGTTCAGGCCGTCAGCATCCACCACAACGGGAAACCTGGCGTGGTGAAGCACGTGGCGAACAAGTTCTGCCGCCGCAGGACTGCGCCCCAGTCCCGGACCAATTCCCACGGCATCCCGTCCCTGCAGCAGTGCATTCAGAGTATGGGAAGAAACTGGCAGAAGCCCAGACTCGGGATCATCATTCAGCCCAATTGTCATGATACTCGGCTCATAGCCGGCAACCACCATCTGAATCGACCGAGGAACGGCAGCGGTGACTAATCCTGATCCGGATCTCAACGACGAAACGCTGGCCAGGCACACCGCTCCGCTCATTCCGACAGATCCGCCGATGATCGTAACTTTCCCAAACGTTCCTTTATGACCATCCACCGGGCGTACTGGAATCGATGGCAACGTGAATGGTGATAACACTGGTGAATTTGGCATAGTAAATCCAATCCTCCCAAGACCTTCCTGAACCACATGGAAAATCAGCGGAACCACTGCAACAGCCGGCATTCGAAGAACAAAACAAAAAACTGACATGCGTCAATGACGACAGCAACTTTATTTTACTGCCCGACGCCGCATGGTTGCGCCACCGGTCAGATTCAGGACCTTCGAAAACCCATGTTGCGTAAGAATACGCTCAGCCACGTGGCCACGAATTCCCACGCCGCAACTTACGACAGTCGGTTTTGAGGGATCAAGTTCACTCAATCTCATTCGCAATTCATCGACTGGAATCGCAACGAAAGCAGGGCACCCAGTCAGCGGTGCGCTGGCAATCTCTGTTGCCGTACGAACATCAACTACCTGAAAAGCAGAAAGATCAGCATCCGCATCAAGTACTTCACCAAGTCCATCCATCTGATTGCACGCCGTGAACGCAGCTTGATGCACAGGATCCTTCGCCGCACCATATGGCGGAGCATAGGACAGATCCAGTCCGGTGAGATCCCGAACCGTCGCTTTGAAAGCCATCGCTGTGGCAATCACGTCGATTCGCTTATCGACGCCATCTTTCCCAGTAGCCTGAGCCCCAAGTACTCGACCCGACTTCGGACAATATAACAGCTTCAGCGTTATTGCAGATGCGCCTGGGAAATAGCCGGCATGCTGACCGGCAATAATCGTCACGCTTCGGAAGGGAATCCCTGATTGCTTCGCCGCCTTCGCAGACAGTCCCGTCATTGCGGCCGTTTGTTCGAAAACTCGCACCACGGCCGTTCCCATCACCGGAGCAGTCGGCGAGCATTTGCCCGTCGCAGCATGTTCACCGGCCAGCCGACCAGCCCGATTCGCCGGCCCCGCCAGCGCGACTCGCATCTGGTGGCCCGTCGGAGCGAAGACGTACTCGCAAGCGTCACCAACGGCATAGATATCAGGATCATTCGTCTGCAACGATGTGTTGGTCAAAATGCCGCCTGTCTTGCCAAGACTCAGGCCCGCATCAATGGCCAGTTTTGTATTCGGACGAACACCCATGCCCAGAATGACGACCGAGCCTTCAAGCCTCTTGCCGCTTTGCAGCTCCACACCTGTCGCGTTCCCGGCAGCGTCCGCCACGATTCGCTTAATACCGTCTCCGAATTCCAGTCCGACACCCTGGCGAGCTAGTTCCTCATGCAGCGGCTCAACCATTTCACTATCCATCGGAGGCAGCACCTGCGGCAGTAGTTCAGCGAGAGTCGTCTCAAAACCGCGTGCCACCAACTGTTCAACCATTTCGAGTCCAATGAAGCCGGCCCCAATAACAACCGCCTTCCTCGAAATGCTCGCTCCCGGGTCCACGGCAGCGCGAATACGATCCATGTCGGAGATATTGCGAAGTGTAAAAACACCGTTCGCACCCATACCTTCGATCGAAGGAACAAACGGCGATGCCCCCGGAGAGAGAATCAGCTTGTCATAGGGCAGAGCGTATTCCGCTCCGTCGTCCAGTCGTCTCACCGTCACCGTCTTTGCACCACGATCAATACGAGTGGCTTCACTACGAGTGCGTACATCCAGTCGAAAACGCCGCTCCAGTAACTCTTTTGTCGCCACCAGCAGCTTTGCGCGGTCGGCGATCTCTCCGCCGATGTGATAGGGCATACCGCAGTTTGCAAACGACACATACTCATCTTTTTCGAGAAGGATGATCTCCGCGTGCTCATTGCACCTACGAGCTCTTGTTGCTGCCGAGGCCCCGCCAGCAACTCCCCCAACGATCACAATTCTTAGTGAACTGCTCATTCTGAAACTCAACCTCATTATGCAATATTCAGGACGTTGAAGTGATACTCTATCAAGTCGGGTGAGAACTGCTGGCTTGAAGTACCGCAGACTCTCTGCAATTTCAGTTTGAGTTTGAGTCAAAAGTCAAATGCCGTCTACTGTGCATTGAGCGTGCACATGCTTGTTCTGTCAGTTGCGAAAACAGGACGAAAACGCAGCCGTTAAGAAGAATTGGCCGCTTTGTATTGCCCAGCGGCAAGATCTGCTGTTCGTACTGCAGTCACCACCGGAGTCACACTCTCAATTCAGCGAATCAACAGCCCATCAGCATTTCCAAAATGCCGACCATAGCTAGTACCAAAACGAAACGCAGGTTGTTTGTCTTATCCGTCTTCACGCGTTCTGGCAGGAAATCTCATGGCTCGTGGCAGGATCCTTACAGGCATTTGGACAGTGATGTTACTGTCATTCGCCTTAGCTGCTGCCAAAGCGCAGGAATCCTTTTTGCAACAGTTTCAGAGTGTATCCCGCAGCGAATCTGCGGAAAAAGGGTTCACTCCTCTCTTTGTTTCTGCTGAAGGTGAAGTGAATCCGCTTGAATCTGCCGACAACTCAAAAAGGGAATCCGAGAGTCAGGAAGCATCCTCCGTTCACACGACCGGTTATCAGGCCAGCATAACCTGCGGTGACGATGTCTGTCAGGATGATGAGTGTTCCGCAACTTCCGCCTGTGACATACCACTTGTCCGTTTTCGAAAGAGTTGTTTTCAGGGAGCACAAGCCAGTTATGGCACTCTTAATGACAACCCTGATCTGGGAATAAAAATCAGAACGCTCGAGACCAGTGCGACATTCGCGATCCCGTTGGGCAGCATGGAAAACGTCATTACGTTTACTCCGTACATTCGAGCCGACTTATTGGAAGCGGCCGCGGTTTTTGATGTTCCGGAATCGCTTTTCGATACCGGTGTCAAAATGTTCTGGAAGCGCCCTATCAGTGATCGACTCGGATCTATGCTGCTCCTTACACCATCGATCCGCAGTGACTTCACAACACGTGATAACGCGTTCCGACTATTTGGCATGGGACTTTTGACATGGCAATGGGTACCGCAGAAACTCTCGGTGTCCGGTGGCGTTGTCTACACAGGTCGCGACGACTTCCCGATCCTGCCTGCCATGGGACTGCTTTGGACGCCTTCGCCCGAATGGAAGTTCGACGCACAGTTTCCATCGCCCCGTATTTCTCGCCGGCTTACAAAAAACGGCGACTGCAGTGAAACATGGGCATATCTCAGCGGCGTGTTTGGCGGAAACACCTGGGCTGTCACTCGTGCAGGCGGCGCGACGGACCAACTTACAATCAGTGATCTGAGGCTTGTGACAGGCATCGAATACGTTCAGTGTGAGAACCGTGGCTTCTTCCTTGAGGCAGGCTACGTTTTTAACCGCTCAATGGAATACACCAACGTCCCCGTTCAGCGGGATCTGGATGCCGCCATGATGATGCGGGCGGGAGTTTCTTTCTGACGGAGTAAAACAAATTGTGTCTGATCGGGCTGAATTCGTCGGAATTCACTCCCCACCGTCCGTTCTGCTGCTCACCTGAGTCTACACGAATCCTGCAGAAGGCGATTGCAAGATTCTCGGCATTGCACGCGGCGAGGCTATGCGGCTTCCTGACAGTCGTCGTCATCTTCCTCGCCCGTTTCTGCGATGGCCGGAAGAGTGCGCTGACGACGCAAGGTCTCATAATTCGGCAGGTCTTCCAGCCTTCGAAGCCCGAACATCGACAAAAACTGGCGAGTGGTTTCATACAGAAATGGACGGCCAAGTGAATCGTCTTCGCCCCCAATTCGGACAAAGCTGCGATCCATGAGTTGGCGGATCATTTCGGCCGACTGAACGCCTCGGATGGCTTCGACATCGGCACGCGTCACGGGCTGCTGGTACGCGACAATTGTCAGCGTTTCCATCATCGGAGACGACAGCTTCATTTCTGCCTGACGATTATGGAGGCGATCAAGCCATGGCGACAGCGCAGCCCGAGTCATCATAATGTATCCCACCGCTGTCTGTTCGATACGAAAAGCTGATCGAGTCCGGTCGTATCCTTCGTTGAGCACTTGAACCAGTTGTTGAACTTCTTTCACATCAATTAGCCGAGCCACCTGTGCGAGTTTTTTCGCAGGGGTCGCACCATCTGAGATCAACAGTGCAGCCTCAAGGCGCGCAAGCCGAGTGGAGCGCACAAGGCCGCCATCAGGCAGGACTTGAAACGCACTTCGCTGCAATCGACGATTTCGGCCGTCTTTCGTGAGCCATCGAAGTCGTTCGCGATCCGGAATGCTTGATGAAGTTGGCTTTTGATTCGCACCGGGCGCTGAGTCAATCGAGGAGAAACGCCTGCTGGAGTTGGAAGTCCACATACACTGCTGCATTTCGTTCAACGATCACACCAGACAATGTACTGCGTCAGGCAATCAATTGGAGCCGGAATCGTCTGCATGAGCTGCTTGCCATCGAATAACCTGATCCAAGACGCCGCGCGCACATTCTTCACGCGATTGACCAACGGCTTCAAATCGCATCCGCATGAGCTCTGTCTGGCCACGGAAGAACACCGCAAACCCCACTGGCGAATCTGATCCTGCTTCGAACCACATGGTTCTCAGAGCCCCAAGAGCGTTCAACTGTTCGACGATGCCATCTGCCGAACCTCGATCGTTTTCCGCAACCTCAGACTCATTCCTCAAGTCACCCGAATCTGCGGTATCAAACGGGTTCACCGATTCCTCATCGTCTTTTGCAGTCTTACGTGCCCTTAAGTTTTTCCCGGCAGAATCATTCCGCCCTGTGGACTCACTGACGTCTTCGTTAAAGAGATCATCAAATTCATCATCGATGTCCGACGAAGGCTTTTCCGTGGGGTTTCGCGGTTGCTTCGATTCTTTTTCAATGACCTCAAATTCGTTCTGGAGTTCGTCATCCGAAGCATCCAGTCGCGACGTAGAAACCCCTGGGGCTTGTCTTGGTGGGCGCAGCAACGCAATCGCAGGCACCACGATCAGTGGTAACGTCATTAACAGCGTTGAGAGTAAACCGCTGCGAGAGGAATCCATTCCCGCATTCCCATATTTGAAAGGAAGTGTGCCGCTCCGTCGGGCAATTTCTGCCGGAGTTTACGTTAGATCCCAAAATGCCACAATTCCAGTTTTCAAGCGTGTTCCAGCCTGATTCCGATGAATTCAGGTGATCCGCAGGAGCCAGTGTTATCCACAAGTTTACAATGAGGTTGAGGTCCGAGAAGATATTCAGCCTGCAAACTGCGAAGTCGTCCGCGTATGATAGCGTTCGGGATTTTTGCTGATCTGATGAAGGACCAAACTGCGATTGAACTGAGAAGAATGTCTCTCATTCTGGCTGTGATGTAAGAGACCTTGCTGAGTCTCCAGGGATTTTTTGGGCGGCCGCGTCTGTGGCGGCCTTTGTAAGTTGACCTGCTGGTCGGAATAAAACGGGATCAGGAGTATCAAAATGTCAGGGATGCACATGCCTTCAGTTCGCCTTTTGTCCCGCCGCTCGTTTGCGTGCTTGCTCACCCTGACTGGTTTGTCATCAACGAAGGGGATGCAATGCTTCGCGGATGAGAATTCAGCCTCAAGTGCCGAGCATCCACTGACTCCGGTTGTTCGGCATGCCAAGTCGTGTCTGGAGAAAGCTCAGGCCATGAATGGCTATGAGTGCACTTTTTCCAAGAAGGAAGTCGTGGGAAATGAAGTGGTTTCCCAGACAATGAAAATGAAGGTTCGTCACCAGCCCTTCAGCGTCTACATGTACTTTATGGAGCCCTCCAAGGGACGAGAAGTCATCTTCGTCGATGGACGCAATGACAACAAACTGCAGGTTCACGAAACAGGACTGGCATCATTGATTGGCACTTTGTCTCTGGCCCCCGAAGACACTCGAGTGATGGCGGAAAACCGCTATCCAATCACAAAAGCCGGAATGGCAAACATGCTCGAGTCGATCGTGGCTCAGTGGGAAGAAGAAAGCAAGTACGGCGAAATCGACGTGAAATACTTTGAGGACGCCAAGGTCGGTGACTACAAATGCCGTGTGATTGAGAGCAGTCATCCGCAGCCTCGCAAACAGTTCAAGTTTCATATGACTCGACTATGGATTGACGAGAAGTCGGGGCTTGCTGTCAGAGTACAACAGTTTGGATTCCCAAAGAAGAAAGATGCAAAGCCACCGATCGTCGAGGATTACGCCTACACGGCCATCAAGCCGGAGGTTCGATTAACGGATCGGGACTTTGACACAAATAACCCTAACTACAGCTATTAATTCCGGCAAACCCACATCATTCAGTCATGGGCCCGACTTCGAATGAAGGACGGGCCTTTTTCACGTTATTCGCCTTTGCTTATGCCAACAGAACGTATTTCGCCTACGCGAATCGCAGTGCGACGATTGTGCCTGACAATGTGGGACATGCCATCGATCGTGATTTTCTGGAGTTCTACGATCGCGATCCGCCAATGCCGTCAGTCTTTGTCGCTGCCTACAGCTTTTTCAGCAAGCTGCTAGACTGCCGCAAAACTGATTTCCCGATCGCGCGAAGACTGGTGTTGGTAAGCGGACGGGAACGATTCTCTGAAAGTGGCAAAATGGCTCGGGTGTTCGTGAAGGAACTGAAGGACGGTGATTCCGTCAATGAGATTTATCTACTGGCTGATAAGCAACTGCGAGCCAACCGCAATGCAAATCTCTATCTCCTCGCAACTCTGCGGGACCGCACCGGGGTCGTCAGTGGCCTGATGTGGAACGTAGTGGAAGAGAACGTACAGCACATTTCTGCCGGCGAATACGTCCGCGTGCGTGGCAAAGTGCAGCTTTACCAGGGCGGGCTGCAGATGATCGTGACTCATATTGATCCCGTTCCGGAAACAACCTGCAACCCTGAAGACTTCAATGTGCAGGCTCAAGCCAATGCTGCTCCGCTGCTGGCAAGGCTGAAGGAACTGCTGTTCTCCGTCAAGAGCACAGAATTGCTGACTCTGGCCAGTGCCTTCATGGAAGACGAAGCACTCGTCACCGGACTATGTTCGGCCCCGGCCGGCGTGAAGGCGCATCATGCTTACATGGGAGGACTGATTGAGCATGTCGTTGGCATGTCAGAAGTGGCCGATCGAATTTGCACGTTGTATCCTGCACTGAACCGTGACCTTTTAATGCTCGGTGTGTTGTTGCATGACATCGGCAAAGTGAAAGAACTCTCGTGGGACCCAACTTTGGCATATACCGACGAAGGCCAGTTGCTCGGTCATATCAATATCGCCATTGAGATGCTGAACGAGAAACTGAAGGTCGTGGAAGTTCGTCTGGGGCGTCCGGTTGAGGCAGAAGACATCCTGCGGCTGAAGCACATGATTCTCAGCCATCATGGAACTCGAGAATTCGGCAGTCCAACAATTCCGATGACTCCTGAAGCAATCACTCTGCATCATATCGATAACCTGGATGCTAAACTGAACGAGTTCACTCGAGCCATTGAGGACGACCTGAACGCCGAATCTGCCTGGACTCCATTCAACCCACGAACAGATCGACGATTGTTCAAGGGGTTACCAAAACAGGCTTGAAAGCGGATTTGATTTTTCAGTGAATCAACGGAGACAGATCGACCTACGTCAAAGCATCTGACTCAGTTGCGGCTCATTGTAATAGCGACGCCCTTCGCCAACGTCTGGAAGACAACGCAGTAGCGTTCCGTCAGCTGAATCAGTTTGTCAATCTGCAGGGACTCAGCCGTTGATTTGAGATCAAATCGCAATTCTATTCCGGAAAAGCCCACTGGAGTGGCCCGGTCAACTCCCAGAGTTCCCCGAAAATCCAAAGTGCCAATCGCTTCGATTTTGGCTTCTTTAATCTCAAGCCCCATTGAAATGGAGACCGCTGCAAGTGTCGTCCCGGCACAGGTCACTAAAGCCTGAAGCAACAGGTCTCCGGAGCAGGCCTGGCTACCATCACCGCCGGCCTTCGGATGCAGCCCGGCAGTGATTTCACGACCATTATTAGCGGGCAGGGCAACGCGGCATCCGGGCAAACTAAAATCGATCGTCCCTAAAGCATGCAATCGAGCGACAGCAGTCGATGGCTCTGCCTGATAATGCTGTTTCAAGGGAGCCTGAACAGCCTTCAGCGTTTCGCGATCCATTGTATTCTCTCCCTGTGGATTTCCATTTCAAGTCGCCCGAATCATGCACAGAACATAACGACTGACGACAAATCAGCAATGCAGCGTTGCAAACATTCGACATGATGAATCACCCGTCACGTGTAGCGTACAGTTCCAATGCGAGAAATAATCCCCTGAGCAGAATGGTGTCGAGTCGAGCCACCCAGCAGGATATTACCTTGCACGACACGTGCCAGATTGCCGACTACCGATTTCGCAAGGTCAGACGGATGAATTCCGACGAAGCGATTGGCCAATGCGGATCGTGTTGATCACCGGGATCACAAAGACTAATACGCCAACCAATAGCTATTCCATTCCCGTGCCGGAACTGAGCGGCACAGGCCAGACTACCTTGGTATCCTCAACTCTGGCCTGATTAACGCGAACGAGCGCGGTCGCTGGAGCTATTCGTCCGGCAAATGCTATTCTACCCGACAAATCACCGTTACTGCCCTGCCACAGACGAGAGCAACATGCCCGACGAAACCCCCAAACGTAAAATCTGGATCGGCTTTGATCTCGGCGGCACCAAGATGATGGCAGTCATTTTTGACGACAAGCTAAATGTGCTGGCCAGAAAACGCAGGAAGACACGCGGCAACGATGGCGAAAAGGTTGCCCTGGAAAGACTGGCCGAAACCATCACGATGGCACTCGAAGAAGCCAAGGTGCTGCCTGAGGAATTGGCTGGAATTGGTGCGGGGGTCCCCGGTCCACTGGACCTCCAAAACGGTATCATCCTGGAAGCGCCCAACCTGGGCTGGAAGAATGTCGCACTTCAGGAATTCCTGTCTAAACGTTTCAAGTGCCCGGCCATGATTTGTAATGACGTGGATGCGGGTGTGTTTGGAGAATACTCCGCCGGAGCAGGGCAGGGACAACGCTGTGTACTCGGCGTATTTCCTGGCACAGGAATCGGCGGCGGATGCGTTTACGAGGGTAAGATCTTTCGGGGGTCCAAATCTTCATGCATGGAAGTGGGCTACCTTCAAATGGCAACTGAAGGGGCTGCCGCAGGTGTTGGGCCGGTGGGAACTCTGGAAGGTCTTGCCAGTCGGTTGGCCATTTCAGCCGAGGCCGCCAAAGCGGTGTTCCGTGGCCAGGCTCCGCACTTGAAAGAATTCGCGGGCACTGACATCAGTAAGATTCGAAGCTCGATTCTTGCCAAATCCATCGACATGGGTGACAAAGCCATCGAACAGATTGTTCGAAGGGCCGCTGAACAGGTTGGACGTGGCGTCGGCAGTCTGATCAATATTCTTGCCCCGGATGTTGTGATTCTCGGTGGAGGACTCGTTGAGGCGATGCCCAAGCTTTACCTCGAAGGAGTTCGAGATGGCATCAAGCGAAACGTCTTGCCCTCATTGGCCGATTGTGCCAAGCTCAAAGTGAGTGAACTTGGAGACCTTGCCGGCGCGGTGGGTGCCGCTGCGTGGGTCCGACAGGAATCCGGCACAATAGCGGACAGGAAACCCTGAGCATCTACCAGAGGTAATCGGAAAATGCGTGGACGAACGCGCAGAAGTTCGTAGGTCGTACCGAATTCCTTTGAATCCGGCTACGAAAGAAGTTTTGAAAAGGGTCTCCAGACAATTCCAAAGAAGTTCAACAGAGAATAACCAGTCATGACTGCCGGAAATGAGACAACTCGCAACGAACTGCCTGCTCGACAGGAACCGGTGCCTGACCCTGCGCGAGTCGCGAACGCGTTTCCTTTGGCGGTGATTGAATTAGGCACATCTGCGATCCGCATGGCTATCGGAGAAAGCGATGGTGGAACAACAGTCCGAGTACTTGAGCAGCTGGTGCGTGGAGTCAGCCTGGGAAAAGACACTTTTACCAATGGCGAAATTCAACGAAAGACGCTGCAGGAGTGTGTGCGAGTTCTCAAGAGTTATCGCCGAAAGCTGAAGGAATATCATTGCAGCGACCCCAAGCATATTCGCATTGTAGCCACCAGCGCGGTTCGTGAGGCTACCAATCGCCTGGAGGTATTAGACCGAATCTATATTGCCACTGGGTTTGCCGTGGAACTGATCGATGATGCCGAGATTGCTCGAGTGACTTATCTGGGTGTAAGGCCGCTGCTTCAGAACGACGCCACACTGACAGATGCTATTACGCTTGCTGCGGAAGTCGGTGGTGGCAATACGGAAGTCCTCGTGCTTAAAGGCAAAGACATTCTGCATTCACAGCCTTATCGTCTGGGTTCATTGCGATTGCAGCAGATGGTACTTCAGTCTCAAGCCAGCCGCAGCCGCGCAAGCAGTATCATGATCGGACAGATTGACCGTACCGTGGAGCCGCTGATTGATCTTGTGCCAAAAGGTCGAGCCGTTGAATTTGTCGCCCTCGGGGGTGATATGAGGTTTGCAGCTCGCTTGCTGAAAATTGACCTCCAGACGTCCGGACTAACTCGTATCTCAGTGGACGAAATCGAGAAGCTCACGACACGATTGTTATCTATGACGGTCGATCGAATCATGCAGAAGTATCACATCGAACTGTCACAGGCAGAGACGCTGGTACCAGCCCTCCTGGCAAATCTGCGACTGGCTCAGTTGCTTGGCTGTCAGACACTGCTGATCACGGCCTTTAATCTTCGGGACGCATTGCTGCAGGGGATGCTGCGAACAAATGACTGGTCAATAGATTTCTGTGATCAGATCGTGAATTCAGCCGTGGAATTAGCTCGCAAGTATCAGGTCGATTTACAACACGCTCGCCATGTGGCCGATCTGGCCCGACGACTGTTCCGATCTCTGCAATCAGAACACCGAATGGATGCCAGGTGCGAAACACTGCTATATACCGCAGCGCTGCTGCATGAAACCGGCTTGTTTGTCGGACTTTCAGGATACCACAAGCATTCCTACTATCTGATCATGAACAGCGAACTATTCGGACTGAACGCGCTGGATCATCAGCTGGTGGCGATGATCGCCCGCTATCATCGCCGCGCGTCGCCTAAGCCAACTCACGAATCATTCGCTCGGCTTGATCGTGATAGCCGTGTCATCGTGTCAAGGCTGGCTGGTATTCTGCGAGTGGCCGTTGCTCTGGATCATACGGGAAGTCAACGAGTTCGAGATATTGAGTGCACCATCGAAAAGAATCGATTGATCGTCACTGTCACAAATCCAGCCGGTGATTTGTCGCTGGAGAGAATGGAACTGCGCCAGAAGGCCTCACTGCTGGAGGACACTTTCGGACTCGGCGTTTTGTTACGTGAATCACCAAGGTAGTTGCAGATACTTCAGTCAGTCAGATCAGCACCTATTGCCTGTCAGAATACAACATGTCAGAAACAGAACCAAGCTTTACAAGTCGTGAACTCAGTTGGCTGGAGTTTAACCAGCGAGTCCTGGATGAGGCGTGTGATCCGGCCGTGCCATTGCTGGAGCAGCTGCGATTCCTTGCAATTACCGCGTCCAACCTTGACGAGTTCTTCATGGTGCGGGTGGGCAGCCTTCTGACGTCCATCCGAGCGGGAGAGACGGGATCCGATCCGTCGGGGATGTCTCCGCTCGAACAGATCAACGCGATCAGCAATCGTACTCAGACAATGGTCGCCGATCAGTACAGCATTTATTTGAAGGAGCTGGAACCGAATCTTGCAGAAGCCGGGATCCGTCGTCGACGGCCAGGCGAACTGAACGACCGCCAGATTGATTTTGTAGACACGGTATTTCAGGAGCAGATTCAGGCGGTTCTTACACCCATTGCCGTTCATGATCCGACTCGCTTTCCACTGCTCTTTGGTCGAACCGTGAACGTGGCCGTGCAGATGAAAAGCAAGTCCGCAACGGATCCCTTTCGGTTTGCTGTGATTCCGTTTGGACGATTTGATTTGCGTTACATCACTCTGCCGAGTACCGGTGGTTATGAGTTCATTCTGACAGAAGATGCGATCACTCTGATGGCTGGGCGATTCTTTCCAGGCGAAGAAGTGATTGCCACGGTTCCGTTTCGTGTCACTCGCAATGCCGATCTCACAGTCAGTGATGATGATGGCGCGGATCTCCTGGCCGAAATGGAAGATGTGCTCGACTATCGCAAGGACAGCTTCTGCACTCGCCTCGAAGTGTCGGACCTGGTCACGCGCCCTATCCTGGAATTCCTGAAGGCCCTTTTGCGTGTGGGAGAACGGGACATCTATCTGGTGCCTGGTCCCGTAGGACTGAGTGACCTCATGCAGCTTTCGAATGTCAGCGGTTTTGACCAGCATCTTTACCCTGGCTGGACGCCCTGCGATTCACCAAAGATCGATCCGTCGGAATCAATTTTCGATACGATGAAGTCCCAGGATGTGTTGTTGTTTCATCCGTATGAGTCATTTGAGCCCGTGCTTCGCCTTTTGGCTGAAGCCGCCGAGGATCGCGATGTGGTCGCTATTAAGCAGACGCTGTATCGGACCAGCCGCAATAGTCCGATCGTAAAGTCGCTCATGCGGGCGGCCGAGAACGGCAAGAACGTCACCGTCATCGTGGAATTGAAAGCCCGCTTTGATGAGGCCCGAAATATCGAATGGGCACGACAACTGGAGTACAGCGGCGTGCAGGTCATCTACGGCGTCCGAGGGCTGAAGACGCACGCAAAAGCTTGCATCGTCGTCAGGCGTGAGCCACAGGGTTTCCAGCGATACTGTCATTTTGGAACTGGAAATTACAACGAAATCACGTCACGTTTTTACACTGACCTCAGCCTGCTGACCTGCAATCGAGACCTCGGAAACGACGCTATTTCGTGGTTCAACGCTGTAACAGGTTCGTCTCAAATCCAGCAGTTTTCACAAATTGAATCCGCACCAATTGGTATGCGAGAAAAGCTTCTGGAGATGATTAACGTTGAAAAGGAGCGTGCAAAGAATGGTGATAAAGGAAAGATAATCGCCAAGCTGAATTCACTCGCCGACCCAATTATGATTGCAGCGCTCTATGATGCGTCAAAAGCCGGCGTCGAAATTGAATTGAGTATTCGTGGCGTTTGCTGTCTCCGACCCGGCGTGCCTGGGCTGAGCGAGAATATCCGAGTCACCAGCATCATCGATCGTTTTCTTGAGCATGCCAGAGTGCTCTACTTTCATCATGGTGGAGATGAACGGGTATTTATCTCGAGTGCCGACTGGATGCCACGCAATCTGGATCGGCGTGTGGAATTGCTGGTTCCGATCCTGGACGACAACTGCAAACGTAAAGCAATTAATATTTTGAAAACCTGCCTGCGCGACAATATGAAGGCTCGTGTTCTGACGTCCAATGGTTCGTTCAATCAGCCAACTGGCTCATCAGCAAAACCCTATCGCAGCCAGTTGGAATTTCAACGGCGCGCTCGCGAAGCTGCGGAAAACGCATTTGAACGCAACCGCACGACTTTTGTTCCCGTAGAACCGAATCAGTGATCCTGACAATCGAGGCCATTGCTGGTTTACACACCTCCAGAATATGGAGCAACAGAGGATCAGATTTATCCCGTCGTGGTGCTCCTGCATGGATACGGCGATGATGAAACAGCATGGATTGAAGTTGGCAGAACTCATTGCATCTGCGACAACCTATCGCTGCCAGCCAAATCGATCCGGCGATCATTGTTATGACTGATGGCCTGGCGAGACGAACTGCCTGAGTTTCTCATCAAGGTTGTCTCTGGCCTTGGGAAATAACTCAGGTCGCCGCTTCAGCAACTCGGCAGGAAGCCGTGCGCAATACTCAAGATTTTCGATCCACCGAAGAAGGTGTTCGATCTGGCTGATTTACTGGTGACGAGTGCGTGCTCGGCGGGGTCTGACCCACTGCCGATTTGCTGCCGACACTATCTGCTCCGGGGAATTCCGCAGAGACAGTTACCGAAGCCCTGCGGAGGGGATCGGTGGGCAAAGTCACACTTGCTGCAACAACGTTTTTCGCGAAGGCAGCGACTGTAAGTACCAGAAAGCCAACGATGAAGGAAAGGGCTGTGGCCATCTTCATGTGCGGACGAATTGTGGCGACTACCATTTCCGAATCAGCCGGCCGACAAATGGCCGACGACCGATCGGTACGGCCTGACGCACGAAAGCGTTGCAGAAATGAAGCTCGAGAATCACTTAGCTCCTGAGAGAGTGTGTCTTGTGAAGGAAACTGTTCGAAGACTCGCTCGGCAGACATAGAGCCGGTGGCCTTTGCGTGATTGAGGCCAAGATCAATCTCGGATCGATGCAAATCAAAAAGCGCACTTGCCGTCAGTCGTTCCGGAGAACCGGCGATTAATAACTGGCCGTCTTCTGAAACAATGGTCAGAGTTCGATGCGTCACATAATCGGCTGGGAATGGAGAAAACAATTCCAATCGGCTGGAGGTGAACTCATCTTTCATCTGCCTGCTGAGCCAACGTGTTTTGACAACGGTGACAGGCTGATTGAGCTCGATCAGGATATTTTTCCGCGCCGCATCTTCCCAACGGGTAAACTCGCGGGATTCGATTTCGGTAACAACAACTTCCTCCGGGATTCGAACGGAACACTTTGCAGGAGTCTTTGATGCAAACAGCATGAACAATGTTTCCCCAACCGCAGATTCACCGATACGACACCAGACAATAGTGTCAGACACGGCAACGACATCTCTCCCCGCTTCGGATGATGCCCGTTCCGGCGCACTGTGGATCGGAATGATCACTCCATTCGGTAACAGGGAACTGTCCAGCGAAAGGCTCGTAAGCCCGGTTTTCTGAATCGTCAGATCAATCCCAGCAGTGAGAGCGGCATTTTTTAACCACCCGGGAACAGAGTTTGAGGTGGAAGTCTGCTCAAGGCTGCCCGGAAGTGCGTCCAACGGCACAAGCTGGATTCCGGACCAGCGAATCTCGTCCAGAATGTGCGGCCATGGGAAAGTGGCCGCATTCTCCGACACCAGTTTCTCGTGGATCGGCATCGTCCATGTCACTGTGAATTCCGGCCGATCAAACAGTGACTTGACGACATCCTGCCCCCCAACGAATTCATTCGCTTCGCGCACCAGCGGCAATTGAATGCCATCGGCAACCACTATGGGTTCCCTGATGAACGCGGCCTTCTCTGAAAAGCTCATGTGAAGCGGCCCAAGATTCCCCGACCATTGTGAGATATGCAGGACAAAAGCAACCTGATCAAACGTACGAATGGCAACAATGGATCCGGTCGGTTCAACAGGACGAATCCGCTGCAGTACAATCGGATCATTTTCATCCACGACCTGCAATCGAACAGGCATTCCGGGCGGAAGTAAATCACCCGTCTGAATTCGTTCAGGAACGGCACCTCCCAGTTTTTCGAAAACCAGACCAAGCCCATCCTGATCGGTAATTGTAATTGATGGCTCTGGAATCTGTGCATTCTGAAGGTGGAGGCTCTGGAGCGTAATTCTCGAATCATCGGGACGAAGCATCTGCGTCCCTGTGATTGTTATGCCATGCAATCCCGTTGTCCCCTCCTTCAACTGAATCACCAATTGATCTCCCCGTCGATGCCACGAGTCCAATCGATTGGCCTCGCCGGCAACGACCTTCACATCAGTGACAACGATGTCGGACCTGATTTGCAGTCGATGGCGAAAAACGGGGAGCACTGATGTTTCGATATCAACCTGACACTTCCAGTCAATGCGGTCTTCATGAATACTGACATCCTGCGAAATACTCACTTCATTGAAACTGTTCTTCGGCGTAAGTCGGACAACACAGGACGGAACTCCATTGGGAATTCTGAACACACTGTCTGTTCGACGCAGCCACTGGCCCCACGCTGCCTGCAACTCAAGAAATGACACATTCACGACTTGCGGCACTTCCAGAGCCAGGACAGAGAAGACCGGATTTGCTTTCACCGCCAGTAATACACCGGGAGAAACCACGCAATCCGCAAACTGCCGAAGTTCAGAAACCGGAACCGTCTGACTCAACGCAGTTGCCGGAGTCAGATTCACAAGCTGCAGCGACAACACAAAATCATTTGTAACGCCCGCAGGCAACTGAACCGTAGCGTTTTGGTCTTTGACGGACCACAAAAGGTCCGTCACCACGTCAGCCCCGGTTGTGGCGGAAACGGAAGCCAGGCGAAATCCCTGTGGCACTCGATAACGCACTTCCGGGGTCAGCATGTTCCAGCGAGAGAAACGGCAAATGCAATTCAATACCTGCTGACCAGAAACTGTCTCATCGATGGCGAGAATCTCAACATTCGCCAACTGAGGACTTCCCCGTTCAATTCCCGCCTGCAGAAGACGAAAGTCAATTCCATCTGACATCGCAAGGCTATTCAATGGAATCACACCCGAAGAGGGATTCCATTGCACAACGCCCTCGGGCGTTTGAGCGCGGGCGCTGGAATAGAGATCCACCGGGCAAATGACTTCCACCGTCGCCGTCGGGCAGGGCAGACCCGGCAGGCGAAACTGAACTCCCGACGGTTGTCGCAGGGTCAGTGGTCGCATACGACATTCAATTCTGTGAAATGCAAACGCCGCCAGCGGCCCGGGATCAACAGCAGTGTTCCGGGAACTATCGGGAACCGAGGAGTCTTTACCGATGCCAGCAAGAGAACGAGAACGAACCAGGGCAGATGCCGGAATCTTCACACGAATAGAATCGACACCATCCGGCTCAGCAAGGACTTTGACGCCATCGACCGAACAATCGACAAGTCGCGAGCCCTGTAGCGGAATTCGGAAAGCCGCCTCTTCATGGCTGCTCACGGCAGCAACACCCAGACTCAGTTGCAGCTCGACAGAGTCAACGGACTCCGCATGAATTCGAGAATGCAGCGACGTCACAACAGCAGCAGGTGATTTCAGCTGTTCACCAGCGTCACGAATGCGCCATGCTTCCATCAGGCTGCGACGCACATAAACAATCTCACCGCCTGGAAGTAGCTCCTTAGGTATCAGTACAGCCGGATAAGCCTCGGAGCTCGGAGCCTGATTCGCTGTGGGCGTGGTCTCAGTCGAAGCCTGCGGAGAAGCCAGTCCTCGTGTCACCAGGAACAGCCAGATCATTACTCCTGAAGTCCGTTTAAGAAACAGATTTCCATGAGGCGATCTGAGCCGATTCCAGCGCGACAACATGACGATGGTCATCCCCAGACTTAGCCCCCAGAATGCTCCCCTTAAAGCAGCACTAAGGACCTGTGACTGCCCGCTCAGACTCAGGGCCAGAAAAACAAATGCCAACATGGCCATCACCACGCGATGCTGAATTGCAAAATGCCGGAGCCCGATACTCCCCGCGACAAGTAAAAGAAAGGTGCCGGTCGCAATGGCCAGCTGTCTGCGAAGTTGAGTCACCTCGACAACGACCGGATTCGCTGCTACGACAGAGTCGATCAATGTTTGAGAATTCCAGCCCTGAACTACAGCGAGCTGCCAACGTATTACAAACTGACGAACTTCAGAGGGAATCGAAGGCGATTCCCATGCCCGGACTGAAGGCTCATCCGCCGAAGCATTCACCAGAAGACGGTCAAGAATTCTGTAGATATCTGTGGGCTCTGAGGCCGCACAAACATTATCAGGAGCCTGCAATTCCAGGCCAGGATCAATCAGCACATGATGCGTGCACTGAGGGACCGCCAGTTCGCTAAGAAACAACCTGGGCAAGACTCGTTCGCCAGTGATTTTCTCAGACGGTCTCGCTGGCTCGGTCCATTTCAGTAAGACCTGACAATCAACGGATGACAAGGGCAGGGGAATCGAAAATCCGCCAGGTGTGACCTGCAGTTGAACACGATGTCCGTTGACGAGAACAAGGGGACGCGTATTCTCCGGTAAGGAAAGAGACAGCGAGTTTTGCCCGGCACTTCGAGACACATTGGCTACGGCCAAAACCTCCCTCAGCAGGCCCCCGTTCTGTTCACCGATCAGATGCAGCATCTGAACATCGATCGTCTGCCCCGACTGAATTCGAGGATTCTCCCGTACCTTGATCTGAACTGGGATAAGGCCATCTGGCACCTTCCAAAATGTTGACGGATTTTCTTCCTCAGCAGATCGTGGCGTTGACTGGGCAATGAGACGATCTGCCGAAAGTAAGCCTTCTGCCGACGAAAACAACTGCAGGGTACTCTGCAGTGGCAATTTGGATTCGGGCACTGGAATGGTCGCAATGAAGTCCGGCTTTACCGGCTGGCGTGATTCACATCGGATGACCATCGAAGAATCAGAAACGCGATTGCTGATCGGAATTGCCCAGCGACGCCATTCTGAGGTAAGGTCCGGGTCGTCGATGCGTTTGGCCGCGACAGGCTCACCATCAACAGACCATCGAATTTCTGCACTGGAATTCGTTGGCACCACAACTGAAAGGGGTTCTTCCGGTGTCGCTGCCGCCGGCCACACCAGTCGTGAGTTTTCGACAATCAATCCATCCGCTACACGAATGGCATGCTCCAGTTGAATCGACTGATCTTCCGCTTCACCGGGATCTGCGGCAACCGGCGTCGTAAGCAGTCCGGAATCCCCGGATTCAAAGGCCTGCATTCCCAGCACAACGCGAGACTGCGGAATCCAGGGCACCTGCTGAAGCACTTCATCTGTTGTGAGAATTCTGCGCCCGGCGCTCCAAAACCGCTGAAGGTCGGAACTCAGAGAAAATCTCGGCGGAAAGATGACAAACGACTTGGATCGATCGACACCAGGCGTCGTCTGAAGTGGCAACTTCAAAGACTGCTGATCAGTACTATCAGCTTGCTGCAGTTGAATCTCAATTAATCGCGAAGTGCCTGCTTCAAGTGCCTCAGGAAGATGCACCGTCACTGTGCCGGCAGTGGCTTCTGCTTTTAAGTTGGAAAACTCAAAGAATAATGCACGAGAATTCGACGCATATCGCGCGGCCAAAACCTGCCATCCCGTTGCTATTGGCCACTTCAACTCAACAGCTGATGCTCCTTCACACCGGACATTCACCAGGCAGCGAACCGTCGCCAGACGTCCCGCTGGCTCAAGGAGAGTCACCACTGAGTCACTCACAATTGGCTGCGTCGTCGAAGCGCGAACAACTGCTGAAGCCTCTGGCAGGAACTGAATGAGCTGGTATTCACGCGACTTGTCCGGCCGAGTCACCATATCTCTTTCATGAATCCCGACAAGAATCCATTCATCCAGTTCTACTGAGGCCGGTAACACCACACTTATCTGACTGATTGGAGTCATAATCAGACCACGATGCTGACGGTCCTCACTTTGCCAGCTGGATAGAGATAACATGGGTAGATTCCATGTTTCGGACAGCGGCAGAACCGATTCCGCAGAAACTGTGAGTGTTGTGGCCGAAGTCGTTTCAGGAACGATCATTCTCAGGAATTGCTGACGATCCTCTCCTGCGACTGACCATTCGATTGAACGCTTGTCGTCCAGAACAATTTCAGACACTCGAACATTCTCAGGTAACCTGGCAATAAGTTCCGTATTCCTGCCGATCGCTGATGGCAATCCAATCGTCCATCTCGACATCAGAGCGTCCGAAGCCACTGTGTGACTTACGACAAGGCCTGTCGGAACCAGGGGTCCCTGAACTCCGGCCTTTGGAGGGTTACGGCAACTGAATGACAGCCGGGATGTATCACCCGGAAGCAAGATCCATTTCATTTGCGAATCGGAGACTTCGGGCCCCAAAACAAGACTCCCTGTACTGGTCACCTGAGTCTCAGGAGCTGTCAGCAGTTCGATACGCGAAGTGGTTGCTTCTGGCAACTCCAGCCGAAACGTGACCACATCGCCAGCGACTAGCCCTTCTGCCGCCCACGTACCGGATAACATTTCCGGCAATCCCGGTCGCAGCACAAACAAACGCCGTGAAGCATCTGAGCCGAGTGCAACCGGCCCCTGATCGTCCCTCAGTTTCAGCTGTTGCAGGCTCGTCGAACCGATCTGTAATGGCCCGACCCGTCGGGTATCAGAATCGGGATAGAAACGAAAATCAACAATTCCGTTCTCCAGTCGAGTACCCGTGAGAGTTGCTGAATACTGAGCGTCCTGTATCTGCGGCCTTCTCGAAATCTCCAGGGGAAGCTCAGATTTGCTTAGTCGCGCCTGAAGTTCTTTGAGAAGTTGCGAGGGGACAGGAACAAACTCACCGCTGGATGTCCGCTGTTCTAGTTCCTCCAGCGTCACTATCTCTGTGGAAAGCGTCGTCGCCGGTTTGCGCAGTGCGGGCTGAGAGGCCAACCCGTCGGTCGAACTCTGCAGCATAGCAGCCAGCAGAAGGTACAGAAGATTCATGGCAGACACTATCGAGCCGAACTGACGGAGAATTCGGATGACCTTGCCGCCTGCACTATTGCAGGGTCGCCCGATTCAGCAAGTGAGGGAGATATGATTCCCGAGAAACCAAATACTGTCGGAAACTCCGTCGTGGCCGCAGTCCCCGGAAATCGCATCCGACGATCGGTTGTCATTCGCTGAAAAGTCACCGACACGAGCCCAATGACGACCCCCATTCCGCTGTAGGGAGCAAGCATCAGAGTACGTTCCGGAAAAATCAGCCATGCCACCAGACCAAGACACGCCAAAAACAGAACCGGTACCACAATCGTAATCTGTCGAAACAACCACATCATCATGTAAAAGAACACACAGGTCAGGGCACTGACCAGCAAGAGCGACACATGAGGCACGACATACAGTTTCAGCGGACCAGAATCTGCTGACCCAAAGAAGACATCCTGACGGCTCGGCTGATTCAACCACTGATCAGCTCGCTCCATCATCGAATCCTGGATTTCCTTTGTGTACGGCGATAGCACAGCTTTCAGCTGCCGATCCGCCAACGTGCGAGCATTGTCGCCTCCCGGAAAAACTGTGGCAGCTCGTTGAGTCAGCGAAGCAAACCCTGCCGTCGCGCTGACAACCTGAAACTCATCCTGCGAACCAATGCACCAGACTACGGGAACAGCAGGTGATTCACCAACGACGACTGGCCGTCGAAAATCGGCAGCGAGCCAGAGTGCCGCAGCATTATTCAACTTCTCCTGGGTTCGAACTTCAAGCGTCACTGGACCACTCTGAAGACCCAGAATCCTTCGTGCCGCAACCGTTCTTCGAATCATTTTCCGATCGGTAACCCGCTGAGGTGGCTGCACCAAAGCACGATCATTGTCGCTCGTCAAAAGTGATCTTTCGCCCAGGCGAAGATCTTCGATTCTCAGGTCTTCCGGCGTTTCAATCGACACAAACTCCGGTACGGAGTCATAGACCACAACAGTCGATGTGATTATCTGACCTCCAAGGATTTTTGTACCAACCATGATCAGATCAGGACTTGCAGAAGAGGTGAATGCAAGGCGGTCCTCCCATCTCAGCGGCACAGCAGCAACCGACTGAGTTGTTTCCATGGCGGATTCGAATCTCTCGGAATACACCGGGGACCAGACCGCATCATCCGGAACCCGTAATCCGCTTAACGAACTTGTACCGGCCATCACACTAAGCACGTCTGCAGACTGGGGCAGAATCACGGGCAATTGATAAACATAATTCGTCGCCTGAGCGACTTCCAGAGGAGCGGGCCAAAGATAAGTCACATCGACATCAAGACTGCCGCGCCGTGCTTCAGGCAATCGAAAGCTCCACTTCGAGGATTCAATTGAGGGTTTCAATGCCTCCGTCTGTCCGGCAACGCGAACACTGGGGCGAATTCCTTCCGGTACTTGCAGGAACAAACTGGTCATATCACGATGTTCGATTTCAAATCGAATCGATTCCTGTACTTCGATTCCATTCTCCCGAGGCTGCATACCAATCACAATTTCAGCCCGAACCGAAGGAGCTTGCCTTGGCAAATCCAATTGAATGGGCGTCGATGGATCATCGTGCAGCCAGCTTTCCGACCTTAATCCGCGATTTGTATTCTCTTCAGGCGAGGGCGCGGATACAGGAACTGTCGACAGTAGCTTGCCTGTGGCGATAATCTTCGGCTGAATCGAATACTCATCAGACTCAAGTGTTCGAATAATGAACGGCTGAGCCCTTCGTGATTCCACTTCAGGGCAATAAAAGTTCACAGACTGGACCGCTCCAGGGCGGGCTGCAGGCAGTGGCATAAAGGCCCGAAACTCGACCATAAACTCCCCGGACTGCCGCTCGGGAAAAGTCATTTGAAGAACATCGGCCTCCGTCTCCGAAATTGTCATCGAAAGTGGCAGACTATCTTTGCCGCTGGTTAGTCGCATCGTCCCCGGAAGAATCTGCCATGCTCCACCTGAATATCCCGGCCAAATCATGGAGAGATCCAGCAGCGAGCCCTTCAAAACATTGACGGGGTACCGAGCGGTCATCAGGATGTTCTGCGAATCCGGCTGCAGGATTAATTCCGGTGAAACGGCAAACTGAGCCTCCGTTTCCTCCACATGCAACACAATCTGAGATTCCGGAGATCGCATTCGAAACGCTGTTGAGGCAACGCTGAGATCCGATTCCGTAGTAACCCGAATACGCTGAGCTCCCTTGAGTTCTGTCTGCTGAACGAGCAACCCTGTCGGAAAAAGAATGTCCAGATCGCCTGGCTGCTGATTGGCATCCTGAATCGAAGGAACTGAGACGCGAATGTCCTGCGGGAACTGTCGACTTGTCAACTCCAGATCAAACGAAAGAGTCAGCGGTCCGTCAAGAGCCGACGTCAGACGAATCAACGCAGACACCGGTCCTTCACTCGGAGGACATTCAAAGTTATTCAGGACGGACACTCCCGCTGCGTTTCTGGCATCCGCTTCAACAAGCTGAAATCCTGCAGGAAACGTGACTCGTACTTCATTCACAGGGCTGCCACTAATCTGCAATACCTGCGTACCGGTCAGGGTGACAGGGATGGTCGTCAAATCCAGTTTCATACGGTTCTGAACCTGAATGACCGGCTTTTGAGAAACTCTGGCAACAACTTCCGACCATGACAGGCTGAACCCCGAAGCCAGTCCCCAAAACTCAACACTTCTTACGCCTAGTTCATCACGATTCGCCTTATCGACGGTTCCTGCCGGCAACTTCTGAAGCTCAACCGGAGCTGCGAAACTAAAGACCGCATGCGAAGCCGTTGCTGCCGGAAGATTCAGGTTCAAAAATGTTATGCCGGGCGTATTGGTTCTGGCCTTTCCGATCAGTTCCATTTTGACAGTATGCAACCCCTTGCCTTTCAGATGCCACTCCCGAGTGTTCTGATCTTTTGAGGTAAGTAATGACTGGCCACCTTCCACCGAATTCGAAGTCGTCGGCGGCCCTGTGATATAAACGTCACCAAACGCCAGCGGTACGGTCACCCACTCGTTTTCAGAATTAACCTGTATCTGCAACTCCAACTGCAACTGAACCACATCGCGATCAATGGCTCCAATGATTTCCATCTGGGCAATCGTGTATCGCGGGATGCTCCGCTGCTCCTGATCCCGTTGAAGCAACTCCTCAATGATTCTGTCGCCAAGCAGCAACGGAATTAGTTCGCCTGTCGATGACCTGATGTAGATATCAGAACTTCCCGCAGCAACACCACGAACACCAATCGGAGCAACTTGAGGACTGGCGGGTAGCGATGCAGGACCTGTTTCAGAAATCTGAGCCTGTATCGCCATGGGGTAAAAAAAGGCGACGAGCAGCGCAGGCAGCAGGCAAGACATCGGTTTCATGAACCTGCTTCCTTTCTTCGAAACGACCGCACAAATTCCCGCTACATCCATCAAGGCAGCTGGAACTGCACACAAGCTGATCACATCTGACCCAAATCGCGATGTGACAATACAACACCGCAGTCTCTGTTAGTTTAGGCGGTATTTTGCGGCCAGTGAAGGCGTTGAAGGAAATCAACGGAATGCGGTGACGAGTTCCTGGTGAAGTATCGCAGTGCTGGCAGCAAGCAGGCTTGGAACGAATGGATCGAATTTATCACCTGTAAGGCTTGTGATGGATCCGCCGGCTTCTGTGACCAAAAGTGATCCTGCCGCAACGTCCCAGGAATACAAACTACTTGACCAGAAGGCATCGATTCGGCCACTCGCGACATACGCCAGGTTCAAGGCTGCGGAACCAGTTCGCTGCACGGTCTGCAACTGTGTAAGAGCCTTGAGGAATCTCTTCACAGCAGGGTTCTCCGGATCGGTCGCGACCGGAAGACTTGCCACGGCCATAGCCGACGTTGGATCTGTCTCTCCGCTGGTTGCGATGCTCAGGCCATTGAGAGTCGCCCCCAAACCGAATGCCGCAGCAAACGTTTCATTGCGTGTTGGGTCATAAATCACCCCCACCACAATTCGCCCTTTGACCGAAAGGGCAATGGAAACACAGTAATACGGAAAACCGTGGACATAGTTAGAGGTCCCATCAAGCGGATCAATAATCCAGAATGATTCAGTACCAGGAGATCGATCATTCAAATTTTCTTCACCCAGGAAACCATGATCCGGGAAGCGACTTTTCAGGCATTGAACAATTGCCACCTGGGAAGCCTCGTCAGCCTCCGTGACAAGATTGGCGCGACTCTTCTCTCTCACGGAGAATCTTCCCATCCAATCCTGAAGCACGCGACCACCCAAATGGGAGGCCGCCACTGCCGCTTCCAACCACTGTCTTTGTTCGACCACATCGTGTTCAAAGTCATTTGCCATGTCAGTTTACGACAAGTCTATGGATTGTTTCGATTTTGCGGATTCCAACAACCGCAACGATTGTATCAGAGAAATCAATCGTCGTGTCTGAGTTCCCTGTGTCAACCTCTGCATTGACGGTTTGACCAGAAAACACATCACTTTGCCCCGTTCTGAGGTCCACACTTGTGGTGTTGTGATCCCGGAACTCGCATCTCGCCGGTCGGGGTCTGAACATAATGCCCGCTGCCTTTGACTGAGATTGTGTTCCATGCCTGACTTTACTGCCTCACAAATTGTCTTCCTGATCGCCGTGCTGCTTTTCACTCTGGTCGCTGCAATCTCTGATATTCGTACCCGAAAAATCCCCAACAAGATGACGGTTCCGATGTGTCTGGCGGGACTTGTCTACCAAATCGCATTCTTTCAACTGAATGGTCTCTGGACGGCTCTGATTGGCTTTTCCGCTGGCTTTGGCATTCTGTTCATTCTCTGGATGATCGGTACCGCTGGCGGAGGCGACGTCAAACTGATGGGTGCTTTGGGCCCGTGGATGGGTGGAATGCTGACTCTCAAGGTGCTGTTTTGTAGTCTCGTGTTTGTCACCGTAGGCACTTTTGGGATCGTGATTTACTCGGCGATGTCCAACGGAATTCGCAGAACCAAGTCGCAGTATCTGAAGAAAACAGCAACGGCTGAGACAACCGGTGAGCGACAGAAGCGTCGAGTTATGGCGTTCGCAGCGCCCGTAGCACTGGCGACCTGGTGCATGGTCGCTCTACAGCTGCTGACGAACAAGGGGCTCTAGAATCTTCGGCAATTTTTTCATGTTCTGGCCTCGAATCGGCCGAAATGACGGAAGAGAATCGGCTCTTTTGAGGTCAGTTCGCTTCCGTTTGCGTTTTCAGTGAGTTCGGAACATGAAGATCAATGCCACCAAAACATTCGGTCGCCGTGGCGCGATCCTGTCAATGGAATTGGTGCTGATTCTTCCGATCTTCCTTCTCCTGATTTTTTCCATCGTTGAGTTCTCGATGCTGATGTCCGCTCACACTCGCGTGTCGAACGCGGCATACAGCGGCTCACGACTTATGAGTATTTCCAGTGCCAGTGCAAATGAAGTGCAGGACAAAATCACTTCGCTGCTGGGCCCGGCACTGTCGAAAGATTGTGTGATCAGCGTTCAGCCCGCGAAGCATGCGGGAGAGATTGGTCGCGTCATTGTGCATGTTCCGATGAAGAATGCCAGTCCGGATCTGCTGTGGATAACGGGCTTTAGTCTTGACGAAAGATCTATCGATTCTGACGCGCCAATTGTTATGGAACGGTCAGCATCGAACGATGATATGCAGCGACTCTAATTCAAATTTCGGGGCGACCGGAATTCTGCGTCGGCTGTCATTCTCTGGCAATCCTGAAAAAGTCGGTGCCGGCCGGACCGGTCTACGAATGTTTTCAAATGTCACTGCGCAGGGATCGTGCAGAGAACTGACGCCTGTTGTGGATCATAGCGGGCAATGGATACACCAACTGACAATTCCCCTGCGTTGATCTGATCGTCTGGAGATTCGTTGTGAAGCTCACTCCGTGGATGCTGACTGTAGCTGCTTTTGGGGTTATCGCCCTTCTGGCAGTGGGTTTTTTGTTGAAGAAACTGATGGCTTCTCCCGTCGTGGAAGTGAAACCGCCGGAAGCGAAGGTCCTTCCGATGGCGATCACCGAGATTGAGCCTGGAACAGTCATTACTCGAGCCCACGTGGGTAACGGTCGAGCAAAAGCCGGTGAAGCCCTTCCTGAAGATACTTTCGTTTCCCTCGAAGGCGTGATCGGTCGAATTGCCCGTGAGAAAATTACTGCTGCTGTGCCTTTGAGAGGCTCAATGTTTTATGCCCCGGGTGATCACCCGAACCTTAAAGTGGCTGCAGGAAAGCAGGCTGTTGTTGTAAAAGTCAGCGAAACAACTGCCGTCCTGAGTCAAAAGCTGAAACCGGAACAGCACGTCGATGTTCTGCTGACTGTGGATGGGATCTCCACAGGTGGCGATACTCTACTACAATCGACTGGCGGAAGTTCACAAGTTGGGGGCAACCGTGACACCTCAATGACGGTCACGCTTTTTAAAGGCGTGAAAATAATTTCCATGAATCGTGGTTATACCGCGACATCACTCACGGGAGGAGAAGCGCATAACGTCACGTTGGAACTTGACGAAGAACAGACCCGGATCATTACGCTTGCTCAGCGGAAAGGTGAAATTGATCTGGTGTATAACGAAAACGGCCCCGGCTCAGGCGGCATTGATATACAAGCCTCGGAAAAGGACCGCATCACGATGCAGGAGATCCTTGGAATAAAGCCACCGAAAGAAAAAGAGAAGCCATTCAAGACAGAGCACTATCGAGGAAGTGGCAGTTCTACGAATTACTTTAAGGACGGCGAACGCATCGACTCGTCTGGGAATGGTTCGGGCGGTGACGTAGGTGGTAACCAACTCCAGAGTACAGGCAGCTCATCCGGATGGTCGACCGATGCCAAGCCTGCCGATCGTCAACAAAACGTGGCCCAGCAGCAATCCAATGTGAGTTCGGACCTCTGAAAAATCGCGAGCAGCGGCCCACAAAGAACGGCTTTGGAGCTACGAGTCCAGACTCAAGCACACAGTACTCCCACTGAAGCCCGCCTCCTGAAAAAGGCCGGGCTTCATTTACGCCTGACCTACTAAATCCTAAGAATCCGACAGACGAGAACCGGACCGGTGAAGTCATGAAGCTCTCTGCTCTGCATGTCAGAAAAAGCAGCATCCACAACCTCCGTCGCGGTGTACTGACCGCCTGGACGATCTGGCTCATACTGGCCGCTGGTGTTATTGCCGGCGGATTGTTTAACGCGATCTGGCTCTCTGCTGTCCGCAATCAGGCCCATAACTGCGCGGCGGCGGCGGCACTGGCGGCAGGACACAGTTACTTATCTGATGATATGCTGCGTTCCTGTCAACAGCCATTTGAATACGACGGCCGTGTCGCTCGATGCCAGCAGGCCGCCGTCAGCATGGTGGAACAATATCGAAAGGGAACACCACTGCCTCCGATCTCTGCTGAACTTGTCCGAGTCGAATGGCCCGACAACCAGGGTCCCGTGAGCGATCCCGCGTTACTGGTCCCCCGCAAGATCAGCGTTTCATTCGATAGCCACCACGAACCATATCATCTTCCTATGTTCTTCAGCGGCCTTACCGGGCTTCGTTCCGCTCGAATGGGCGTCCAGTGCTGTGTGGCCCTGGAGCATGCTCCAACAGCCTTTCGACCTTCCCCGAAGAACAACGTCCCCATGTTGCCTTTCGCGATTTGTGATGACATTCTTCCGTTAAGCCAGGGACAGGGCACGACTTCCGCGGGTCATTGGACATCCAGCATCGAATCCGGAAAAGGGAAAGACAGCTTCAGTTGGAATGGTGAGGCACGAAAGTTTGAACCGGGACAGGATGGACTTCCAGAAGTCACGGTAACCATCTATTCGTCAACTTCTGCGGAATCGTCAGATACATTCATTCCAATCACGTTTTCAGCAGGACCGAAGGGACCTTCAGGACCACCAGTCACAGCGTGGATTCAGGAGGGATTGACTGAGGACAACCTTAAATCACTCGGCCGCGAAGAACTTTCGTTTCCCAATTCCTTGAGTGTCATCAAGCTGAATTCGCTTATCATTAACGAATGCAAAACCGCCCTGGAGAAAAAAATCGGGGAACCTTGCCTGATCTGCCTGTGCTCAACCAACCTCGTCAACGGGAGCCAGACGTCGGTTACGCTTAAGCGTCCCGTCGCCGCAAGAATTGCCCAGGTCACCAGAAGTCTTAACGGGGCAATCAAAGTTGTTCTCCAGCCATGTGTTCTGACGACGTCCACAGCCATAACCTCCCGCGATCCGGACATTGCCATGAACCGCTATGTCTACTCCATTCGCCTCTGCAACTGACTGCCTCAAAGTTTCAGCTCGCGGCTGCGAAGTGAAATCCCGCTCAAGGATCGCCAGACTGTTTTGGACTCCGGATTCTATTCACAAACATCCCAAAAGCCCTTGCTCAGGCGGATTCTGCCACCTGAGCCTGATTCGCGGATGATTCTGCCTGCGACAGCCGCTCGGGACATTCTGGATTACCCTGGCATCATGACTCGATAACTGATTTTGAACCATAGCGTCTCGAGCGCTGCCATTGCACCATCATCAAAGTTCAGTCGTTCAGCATAAAGAACCGAGGCCTCTCCATGGTCGCTCCTGCCGAAAACATGGACAACTCCGTCCGCGATTTCCAGCGTCTTAAGTCTTCGCTGCATCGCCAAATCGTCGATGTGATCGACTTCAGCAAAGCCGAGTCGATGACGGAGCCGGAACTGCGAAGTCAATTGCGTTCCCTGGCAGAATATCTGTGCGGTCGTGAGTCTGTGCAGGTCACGCATCAGCAACGCGAGACAATGGTCTCCGACATCATGGACGAAATCTACGGATTTGGTCCCATCGAATCACTGATGGTCGATCCCACGGTCACCGATATTCTGGTGAACGGCCCTGACCGGGTACTGGTGGAACGAAACGGTCTTCTGGAATCAACAAATATTCGTTTCGCTGATTCCAATCATCTCATGCAGTTTATTCATCGCCTGGTCGGTCGAGCCGGGCGTCGAATTGATGAATCCAGTCCGATCGTCGATGCTCGCCTTCCGGATGGTTCGCGATTCAATGCCGTCATTCCTCCTCTCGCACTTTGCGGACCGACAGTTTCTATTCGACGTTTCGGCAATCGTCGTCTGCAGATGGAGGACATGGTCAAATCCGGTTCGCTGGCCCCTGCAATAGCCGACTTCCTCATCCTCGCCGTGCGCGGCCGTATGAACATCATCGTGAGTGGTGGTACTGGTGCCGGAAAAACGACGTTGCTGAACTGCATGAGTCGCTTCATACCGGACACTCAGCGAGTGGTCACGATCGAAGAAACGGCGGAATTAAGTCTTCAGCAGCGGGACGTTATTCCGCTTGAAACACGCCTTCCTAACATGGAAGGAAAGGGAGCGGTCACTCAAAGAGATCTGCTGCGAAATGCTTTGCGAATGCGTCCGGACCGAATCATCGTCGGCGAATCTCGCGGTGCAGAAGTTCTTGATATGCTGCAGGCCATGAATACCGGTCACGACGGATCAATGAGCACAGTCCATGCAAATGACACTCGTGAAACTCTCGACCGACTTGAACTGATGATCGCTCTGGCAGGGGCTGATCTTCCATCCCGAATCGCTCGTCAGTATATCAGCAATGCGATTGACATCGTGATTCACGTGACACGTCTTCACACGGGTCAGCGCCGCATTACGCGAGTCTCAGAAGTTTCCGGTCTGAAAGATGGTGAGTATCGGATGGATGACATTTTTGTGTATCGCATCAGTGGCGAGAACAAAGATGGCGTACCTCAAGGCAGTTTTTTTGCAACCGGTTATGTGCCTGCCGCTCTGCGAAGACTGGCGATGACCGGGGCGAACGTCGAGCAGTATCGACCGTTATTCGAAGCCCGCGAACTGAAGATGGAATAACACGAATCAGTACAAATCGACGGTTTTTACCTTGCCCGGATCATTGATCAATTTCCCCTCGGACACCACCATGATTGCTCCGATCAACACCTTGTCATCCGTGGAACGCAGACCGGAGTTTTCCGGCCTGCTCCGAGAAGATACTCAGTTTGCCCGAGGGACATCCGAAGGCGTTGGTGAATCTGTCAACGGCTGGGTTGATGCCCTGATGCTTCAATCGGGCATTAAGACATCTCCGGCCGTTTGGCTGGGCTTGTGCCTTGTCAGTGCGCTAACGCTGGGAGGGACTTTCTTTGTCGCAACCGAACGTCCGCTCATGACCGCGATGTTCGCTGTGATCGGCCTGATTCTGCCCCTCGTCATCGCTGTTATACTTCGGTCACGACGACAGAAAGTCATCATGGAACAGTTGCCAGGCATGGCCGACGAACTGGCGAGATTTGCCCGATCAGGCAGAAACCTGGAACACTCATTCATGATGGTGGCAGGCGATACTCCTTCACCTCTCGGTGACGAACTGCGTGTGAGTGCCCGCCGAATGGAAATGGGAATTGACGTGGGAAGTGCTGTCAAAGATCTGGTTTCCCGAACCGGTGTTTCGACTCTGATGATGTTCTCCTCAGCATTGTCCGTCCATCAGGATACTGGCGGCGATCTGATCTCCGTTCTGGAACGACTTGCCACTGCGGTTCGCGACCGTTTGCACTTCCTGTCTCGCCAGCGTTCTGCCACCATCGCCAGTCGAATGGGGGCTGTGATGATGGTCGTTATTCCGGTCGTGGTCATGGGATTCTACTTGTTTCGTGACCCAAATTATCTGACCAATCTTCTGAATTCTTACTGGGGCCGACTCTCTCTCTGGACAGCGGTCGCGCTGCAGATCGTCGGCTGCATCATTGTGTATCGTATTCTTAGCCGAAGCGCCAGATTCTAGTGAAAGCCCGGGAACCAGACTTCGAAGTGGGCTCAATCGACTTGTTGCCCTGAGTTGTGTGACTTGCTGCAGGCACTGAGGAGCGTTGTTCATGTATTCCTTGTACTTTTTTATCGCTGCCGGTGTTCTCGCTGCTGCATTCGCTCTAAAGAAGCTGTTGAAACCGAGCAATCCTCGTACGCTGAGTCCGTTCCAGCAGTCACGGCCGATGCCTGATCTGCAAGCCCCGAACAGTTCCGAGGAACAACGCCGAGCTCAGGAAGGACTTTTGAAAGTTGCCGACGAAGCGACCATTCGCCCGTTCAACGCGCCGGAGATTGCCAGGCATCATGCGGTTACTCAACCCGTTGCATCGGCCCTCGCCTCAAATGCAATGAATGGCGGCGCTGGCAACGACCGTTCCTCTTCAGCAACCGTTCCGATGTCATCTGCTGGCAGCTCAAATCGCATTTCAACGTGGCATGATCGTCGTCTGTTTCAGGACTTCCGTGGAATCCTGAACGACAATACTGAAAGCATACCTCTGCCATCGCCGGAAGAAATGCCGGTTCGCAATGACGATTATGTTTTCGGCTCACTCACGCCATCGATCGCTCAACTACTTCCAGAAACAGATGCTCGAAAAACAGCCCAGCGAAAGACATTGCTGGCTGCTGGATACCATTCCAGAGCTTCATCGCTGAACCTCAGCGCTATTCGATTTACGCTTTCGTTTCTGGCCCTGGTCATTGTGGGTTTCTGGCTGATCATGGCTCCTCCTGCCATTGAACCATGGCTGCTGGCTTTACTGGTCATTGCACCGCCGTTCATGTGGGCGTTACCACCTTTGATGGTGAACTTCAAGGCTGCTGAGAGGAAGATTGATATCGAACGCGGACTGCCTGACGTGCTCGACATGATGAACATGGGAGTGAGCCAGGGATTAACCGTGCCTCAGTCCCTGCGGCGTATCAGTCGCGAACTCTCCGAGGTTCATCCGGCACTCGCCGAAGAATTGCGGATTGTGGATCAGCAGGCGGAAGTCGGCAATCTCCCTCAGGCCCTGCGCAACTTTGGCCAGCGTATCGATTCCCCTGAAGTGACATCTTTCACTTCGCTTCTGATTCAGTCCGAAACGACGGGAACCAGTATCTCCAAGGCACTCACAGACTATAGCGACAGTATCCGCGCGTCCCTGAAAGAACGAGCTGACTCGCGAGCCAATGCGGCATCATTCAAACTTCTATTCCCGGTCGCCTTGTTTCTGATGCCCTCGGTGTTTTTGTTCCTGCTTGGACCTGCCATCGTGCAGATGTCAGACTTCTTCAACAATCAGGCACAGGGCCTTCAACAAGACCGTAATAATGCACTCCGCAGCCTTGATCAGCAACCGCAGCTTGATATGCGACGCTTTGGAGCCCCCGGTGGAACACAGCCGTAAGCGGTCTCAACCAGTCAAGCTTTTGACGAAGCATCGACTGAGTTTCCAGCCGCTGCGAAACGAATGACGATTTCTCTGTCCTATGAGCAGCCGAAGACACGGATCGCTGGGCACCACCTGCGTTTCTATTCCGTTAACTCCAGGTTAACGACGTTGTCGTTGTCTTCGTTGACAACAGCGATAAGTCCTGATGTCGCAGCATCCGCATACTTTGCAGGCACCTTTGATTTTGGGGGAGCGGGCATTGTGGACTGTCCAATCCCCGGTGGCTGGTAGGACGTGTCTTCTACGCTCGGCAGCGCGGGTGTGGAGGGGATGGGCGGAACATGCACCACCGATACATCCTGCTTCCCTGCAACAGCACCATCATTTGCTGCAAACGTCGTCAGCTGATACTCACCATTTTCATTAGTCTTGCCAAACGCACTCTTGTTGGCCTCTTTGTTGGAGAACGTGACGTCCGCGCCTGCTACAGGAGCACCGTTTAAAGTGACTTTTCCCGTCACCTTGAACACCGGAAGCCGATCGACAGTCTCCCCAGAGCAACCATGGAATGTCAAACTAAACACGGCAGCAAAAATCAGCAACGAACGTTTCATCGACTTCTACCCTCTCAATAAACCCGAAACCCAATACGCAGCGATCGGTCCCTCTTGACACCGCCAATGGAAGCAACCGCCCCAGGAATCAGAATAACAGCTCACACCGCATCCATCCAGTAGACGCAGCAGTTCGCGATATTGGTTCCAATCCGATCCAATTCTACGACTCTAACGCGGAAATCGTTCCCGCCAGACATTGCCACTTACAACGGCCACCACGCAAAACTGAATCCGTAATCCTTGTATCGATAGAATTTCCCGGCACGGACTTAACGCAATATTGGCGATGTGCTAATCGACTCTCGAAAAACATGTTTGCAATTGTCCACTAGTTCTAATACACTTTGGCATGATGTTTGCTGCAGGGTCGCGCCTGCAGCTCATAATAAGTCCTGCATTTTCTTTATGTTTATCGTTTAACTGGGAGTGTTTAACTATGTTGAAAAACGGTTTTTTGAGGCCTCGAAAAGCGTTCACGCTCATCGAGCTTCTGGTGGTCATCGCCATCATTGCGATTTTGATTGCTCTGCTGCTGCCTGCTGTACAGCAAGCTCGCGAGGCTGCTCGCAGGACACAGTGCAAGAACAACTTGAAACAACTGGGCTTGGCGTTGCACAACTACCATGACGTTTTCGGTGTCTTCTGCAATGCTAAGGGCGGAACAGTCGGGTATGGAAATGCCGCAACTCGTCTTGATGGGAATTACGAACGGCGAACTGGTTTCGTTTCATTGCTGCCTTACCTGGAGCAGGCAACGCTGTACGCACAGATTACAGCGGGTGATCCTACAACCGCACCTCCAATTCCACCGGGTGGTCCGGCTCCGTGGAGCGGTACGGCGCCGGCTCCCGCTATTTACACGCAGCGATTCGCCGGATTTCTCTGTCCGACAGACCCCGGTATTCAGAGCGTGCGCGGAAATAACAGCTATGCGTTCTCACGTGGTGACTACATTGGCGTTGACGCCAACACGGGCCGTGACGCTCAAAACGTCAACGGACTGTTCTGTCTGCGACGATGCTTTGGCGTGCGAGACGTCACCGATGGCACCAGCAATACCGTTGCTATCAGCGAACGCGTAATGGCAAGCTTTGGCATCGGCGGAAGAGCCACGCCGAAAGTTGCGGAAGGCGTTATCACAGCAGTCGGAGCAATAACAACGAATCCTGGAGCGTGTATCGCAGCGGCGTCTGCAATTCGTGCCGGTGATCGTTACACAACGGGTGCTGGGATCAAGGGTAGGTTCAGTTCCATTTGGTGTGACGGACAACCTGAGATTAACTCATTCTATACGGTCACTCCACCAAACGGACCTTCCTGCATCAATGATGGCAACACGAATGCTGATGGTGCAGTAGGAATGTTTGCAGCCAGCAGCTATCACACTGGCGGAGCACAGGCCCTGCTTGCTGACGGTTCAGTCAGGTTTGTGTCGGAAAACATTGACACTGGCAATCTTGGTGTTTCCACAACTCTGGGCGGCCGAAGCCCCTACGGTGTTTGGGGTGCTGTTGGAACAAAGGGTGGTGGGGAAACGACTGGAGATTACTAAAATCGGCTTCGGGGGTACATTGTCAATCTGAATGGATTTGAAGAGCCCGCAATTCCCGTGCGGGCTCTTTTTTTTCGTTCAAGGGCTAGTGGATTCCACTTTTCCAATGACTGAGCGAGCCAGAGGCGTGCAAGGAACTGGATATCTGACATCATTGAGGCTGGTTTCCGTAACGCGATTGACACGTCCGAGTATTCTCGTGGTTAGTCCAGCAGCGGATTCCACTCAACGACTGAAACCATTTGCGATTTGGTATTCTCCTGCGTTTCTCCGTCGCCCTGACCAACAAACTTTGCGGCAAGTGCACTCGTTTTCGATGCTCCCGGATCACTGGATCGATCATCGGATCAGCCTGACCGACACGCTCTGCAATCAACTGAGTAATCGTCGATGCCTTTGATTCCAGACTGCGATTCGCCGCGATTGTGATTTGATCTCCACGCTCTTTGCCCAGGAACACAACATGCGCATGGGAGCATCTGGATTTGGAATCAAGTCGTACAAACGGGCGTGCTATCGGTGGCTGCTTTGTGCCGCCTTCCTTGCGATGAACGTTCGGCGTTCTCTGCCCAGCCGGACAACTGAACCAAGCCGTCTCGCTGAAAATGACACGATGATACTGGGGGCACCTGATCGAGCGTGTCTCGCAAAAACAATTCGCAATCGCTGGATGCCCGTGACAATCCGCTGCCATGCTGGCAATAGGCATTTCGCAGGCCCCCACCATCGATCAGATGGTCATGCAGTCGCTGCCCGTGCGGTATCTATGTGACGTATCGATTGAGTACAGGCTTGCCATTCGGTGGAACTCAGGGACTTGGGGCCGTCGCAGGTTCCGCCACCCCGGCGCGGCTCTCTGCGGATTGACGAAGCTTCTCAAGTTCCTCGGCTTCTTTAACTCGTTTATCCGTGGCGAAGAACAAAGTGAGCGATTCGCCCATTTTTTTACACAGGCTCTCGACCTTTCGCTTTGCAGCGGAGTTCTTTTGCTGATTCGCCCTGGTGACAGCATCGGTCTTCGTCTTGTTCAGGAGCTCCTCAAATCGCTTCTGGCCGGGTAGCGCATCCAATTGAGCAATCGCAGCTTCCAGTGCAATCACATTGCCCTCCATCGCGGCCTTTTTTGCCAGGCTCATGTACACAGCCTTCTGGGCCACCATATCAACAAGTTGGTCGCGCAGCAGATAAAGCTCACCCTCGACACCGAGTCGCACCGAGTCATCCGGAAGTTTCATCGTATCTCGAGGAATCAAACCGGGAGCATACGGCACTCGAGCCAGCAGGACACTGCCGCTGTAGACGTACAGCCAAAAAGTAGGATTCGCCGGATCAACACCGATTTCGATTTCGCCATTCCGATCCGAGAGCAATCGAACGCCCGGAGCTTCGTTGACATCCGTCTGTCGAAGCTTTGAAACTCGATCGACTCGGAAGCAAATCAAGGGGCGGTCAGGACGAGCCTGCTGTACCAATTTCACGCGACTACTCGGTGCAGACGCACGCTGACGCAGGGCGATCTGCTCCATGCTTCGTCCTCTCCCTCCAAAGGGAACTAAACCGTGGGCGATAAGTACTCCACTCACGTGTCCATTATCCGTGTAAACGGCTGCTGGATCACCGGTAGAACCTTCAACCTTGATATCTGTATCTTCTGCAGGAATGACACTCCCTCGCAATTCTCGATTGAACGTAGTCACTCGAACATAACACAAATCCAGCCGTTGAAGTAGCTTCACCTTGCCTGGATTTCTACGGTCCAGTTGACGAATGAATGTGCGAAGTACATCGCCGCTAGTGATTTGAGCGGCAGTGGGATCTGGCGGAGTCAATGCCCCGGCCTGAAGTTCGAAGTCCAATTCCGTCTTGTCAATGGAAGGCCCCGTCAGCAGGAGCACTGGACGAAAACAGTCTCTTACAAGTCGACAGGCGATCTCTGCGACGCTTTGATCATCGTTGGTGACTTCAGTTAAGAGCGGCGACAGTTCCTGAACACGAACATCAAATTCGCGACTGCTGATTTCAAACGCTCCGTGCTTTACAGATACCGACACCAGTATGACCTTTTCGACATCTGCTCCTACATAATGCAATTGAACCTCAGCTTCAGTCAGTCGCTGCAGCCTTTCTGAACTGGCTGGAATTATCCAACGGCTGGCGTCAACTTTGCCGTTCCACATATGCCCATACATTCGAAACAAACCTTTCCGAATGTCATTCGTAATCGTTTGTCGGAGCTGTGGGTCTTTCGTTTCCGAACCGTCAAATCCAACTTCAACCGAAACTTTATAGGGCCGATGAGGCAACGGAATCTCCGGAGCCAACTCCAGGATCGCTGAAGGACCCGAACCACTTTGAACCAGCGCGGCAGGAGCGGCAGATTTCATCTCTGTCGGTACGACTGCCGCCGGAGCAGCACTCGTCGTCGATCCCTCGATAGCCGGTTGCTGCGCACTGACAACGGACAATGGCAAAACGAGAATTGCCACCACTGCTGGCAATAAGCAATGGAAATACAGTCTGAAGGAAATCATGGACGCACGATCCAGCGTTCGACGTTTTGATAGGTGGACAGAGGGCGATCGGGAGTTCCCGTAATTGTCTTTCGCCAAACCGCAAAGTCATCAACTTCCCAAAGGGGAATGAGAAAAGCTTCCGCCGCTATATGATTGTGTATTGTGAAGAGCCGGGCCTGGGCGTCCTGAAAGCTGGACGCATAATCCAGATTGATCAGTTCCTGACGCATCCAGTCCGGGAACATGCCCAGTCGATTCATATTCAGAGAGTTGTCATTAGCCAGCAAAGGCCACAATTCAAGAAGTGGTTCTTCCATGCGAACGCGGCGATAACACAGATCCCATTCGTCGTCTTTCAGCGGATCTCCGGGCTGATCTCCCTTAATCAAATCAATTTCAAATCCAATCCTCTGCCAGTAGATCATCATTCGCTCAGCAGCGGCGAGGCAGATTGGATCGGGATCAACGACGAACCTGAGACGAGGCAATTTTACATAATCGACCTTTGTATTCTGCCGAAAAATTTCAGAATCAAAGGTCTCTTTGCGTTTTTTTGCCTCAGCTTTCGCCGCGTCCATCAACTTTGTCAGTTCGGCCAGTTGCAGCTGTCGTTCAGCGGCAAATCGCAGAGCATAAGCCAGCCGCAAATTGAATTCCGGCGGCTTCTGACCTGGCTCTGTAGCGTAGCTCTCCAGATGCCAGGCCGCACTGGTGGGGCGTCCATGTTTCATCCCATCGTCACGTAACACGATGGACTTCAGAATTCCTTCGCGATTCACGGCAAACGACAGAGCCCGTCGCATCTGAGCGTTCACAACACGGTCAGACATAGGATTGAATGCAATGACATGCGTCATCGGCAACGCATACTGTTTCGTGGCAAAGTCGCTGGCAGCCACAAACGCATCGATCTCCCAGGGAAGCAAATGCGGAAGATAATCAATTTCCCCACGAATCATGGCCTGCAGGAGTTTCGCTCGGTCAGAAAACCGGTGCTCCTGAATCTCCGCAATGTGATATTGACCGCCATCGAGTCCATCTGGCTCAGGACGATGCCGAAGGAACACTCGCCCGGTTTCGTCACTTTTTTCCTTGCGAAATCGTGTGGACAAAACCCTGAGTTCCGGATCAGCAACCGGCTGTAATTCGTCCTGTGCGGCGGACTCCTGTTCAGCGGAGACGTCTTTGGCGACCTCTTGCAGACCTGTTACAGGGAACCGCATCAGCGACTCTATATTCAACGGGACTCGAGAGAATCGAATCCGCAGCTGGGTGGGCGACCGTACGGAAATCTCGTTCACAAAAGAAGCCAGACGCGAACTGAAGTAGGGACTCGAAGCATTAATTCGGTGACCCAACGCCTCTGCAATATTGTTGGCCGTCAGAATCGGCTGCGACTGCCAGTGAGGACGCGTTTCCCGCAAGGAAAACACAACCTCCCGACCAAGGTCGGCTGGATCCCAGACTTCGAAATAGCTGGAACGAAAATACGTCAGCTCATCCGCCGCAGATGGCTCAAACAGTGGAACCTCCTGCAGCTCGGAAAGTCGTTCACGTGTCTCCTGCGTCACAGGAAACACCTGTTTCTGCCCATCCGTATCTTCAACTCCGACGTTCAGCACCTGATGGCGCGCAACAAACCTTGAAAACGCCGCCCGTTCGTTTCCCGCCAATGGCCAGATTCTGCTTGCTTTCCATGCAAATTCGGCAGCTTTGGCAAAATTCCTCTGTTTTGAAACACCATCCGCCTCGTTCAAAAGTGTCGTCACCATCTCCTGCAGTTGCCGCTTTGACCGCACGACAAGCTCGTGATCGGGAACAACCTTTTCAACGCGAGAAATAAGATACCGCGCTTTTCGGAAGTCCTCCTGAGTCACCGCTTCAGCGATCATAGGGCCGACGATCTGACCAAATCGAGGCCGCAGTTCCGGATTCTGCAGATTGCGGCTTGCCGCTTCATCCAGCAGGGCTAAGGCCGCATAGGCATCTCCGGCTTCTGCTCGCAGGGCTGATTCCGCCAGTAACAACTGTTCAAACCGAGGTGCCGAGTTTTCCCAATTCGGAATCTCATTTTCGACTCTCAGCAAGAGTTCATAAGCTTTGCGAATATCGCCTTCCTTGATCAACTCGTCAACTCGCATCAACATCAGCTCTTCGAACAGAACGATGTGATCAATCGTGGAGATCGGCAGACTGTACTCCGTCAGCTGATCAACCTTCAAAGTGATGACCAGCCGCTGAAGTGACTTCATTCGCTCAGAACGGGCTTCGCGTTCTTTCTGATTCTGCGGCTTGCTGGCTTCAACCTGTTTGTACTCCTCGGCCATCTTCTTCAGCGTGTCGGGGCGAGGAAAGATCGGGTTGACAACGACAACGGTTCGTCCCTCGGGCAACGTCGCCTGCAAAACAACCCAGTCAAACTCCTTGTCATCCTCATCTGCACTAAACAATTCAGCGGCAGTTGGCACTTGCATTTCGACCAGTTTTGGCAACTCTTCGCGCTCAACCTTTTCATCAGCAGCAACCACCGAACAAACGAAGGCCATGAGGCACGCCAGACCGGCCCCCACAGAGACGTTCTGCCGGACAAAATGGAAAACGGCAATTCTGAAGTGCTGATTCATGTCTTCTCTTACAGAACCGAAAACGCTTTATAATCCTGACTGCAACCGAACGACTATTTCAAAGTACCCGTATCAATGGAATACAGACTGCCATCAAAACCCACGACGATTGTCTGTCCGTTGATTTCCACAGGCCCCTGTTGCACCGATTGTCCCAGACTTCGAGCAATATCCGTTGCCTGTCCGTTCGCATCGAGCAGCATCAACAGACCATCCGTTCGAACTGCCAGAAAACCATTTCCGGACGCCAGAGGCGGGCCCGCAAGGGAATATCCATCCAAAGCGAAGACTCCGGTTTGAGGCAGAGCATTTTCGATATGGAAAACACGAACTTCTTTGTTGGAGACTTCAACAAATACGTGTTCGCCAGAAATCTTCGGCGCCGCACTGGGCACGCCACCCAGATCGACTTCCGCAAGCACTTCCAGACTGGAAGCCTGCATCAGCAAAAGCTTGCCTTCCACAGTCCCAACGACAAGGAAGCCATTGGCAGCAGCGGGCGGAACTTCAATTGTATGAGGCATCTTGGTGACACTGACTTCAGACAATTGTGGCCGTGGCACCGCACGATACTCGACGCGCACAAAGGAATTGTCTCCTGTTACGGCAAGCACTTGATTCGCAGAAATCGCAGTCAAAGATTTCCACGGCTGTTGCCCTTCTGAAGTTTGTGACGAGCGATAATCTTCAGCTGGTTTTCCATCTTTCGTCGCTGAAATATGGAGGCGGCCAGGCATTGCAAAGACAACTCCGCCATCAATCGCAACGGGCGCGATCTGGGGAGCGTCCGGCAGCACCCACTTTCTTTCAAGCTGTCCGGTATTGGTAAATGTCCACATCGACGGCTCCGTCGCCCCACACCACGCCGCAGCTCGGCCATCGGTGAGAACGAGCCCCTCTACAGCAGACATCAATTTATCCGGCAGACGAAAACGGCTGACGGATTCCAGCGTGAAACCGCCTTTTTGAATGTCTGACATCTGCACTCGGTAGGTTTCACCGTAATCGGCCACAGCCAGCAGCGATTGACCACCGGCCGAGGGCGTAAGCGCCACAAGTTTTGAACCAAGTACGGTTCGCCAGGTCCCTTTCATCTGCTCTCGGTCTGCGCGAGTGAAGAACACAGAGCTGGACGTTGCATTGCGGGATGTCAGATACACAGCTTCATCCGCAAACTGAATTGGCTGAACGTGAATGCCTTCTGCAGTCACTCCGGAATCCAGCAACACCGTATTGGTACGAGTCTGAAATTTTCGCAGATCGCGGCCACCCATCCAAAGCTGTCCACCAGGTCCTGCCAGCAGAAACATTTTTGTCTGCAGCCCTTCTTCCAATTGATTCGCACCCACCTTGGCCAGTGGCAGCTGCCCCGATTCATCGGTCACTCGGAATGCAGTCACTCGTTGCGGAGTGGATGGCACAAAGAGTTCGTATCCTCGCAACAGACAAGGATCGTTGACCTGCCCGTCCACGGTGTCTTCAGCAACCAGCGTGAGTTGCCCGGGTTCATCCATCTGCAAAGTCTGAATTCTTGCTTTATCGGCAGTGTTGTTATCACACATCAGGTAGTAACGACCGGCCGCCAGCATCGGAGTTTTGACACTGCCGGTCCGATGCGGAATATAAGACACAGCAAGACATCCAAAGGGGTTGATACCAATGGTGTAAATCAACGTCTGGTCACCAGGAATCACAAGTCGCTGAGAATCACTTGAAACTGCGGGCGGCCCGACGACCGTTTGTGAAAACTTAAGCTTGGCAACTGCGCGGCCGCCGATGGCAGCAATCTGCCAAAGCTCACCCGCCTGAGTCGTGACGTAAAAATTGTCCGCAATCAGTACAGGTGGACCTGTTGGTCGACTTCCCACCGACTGTCGCCAGAGCAGCCGCCCATCCTGCTGAGCAAGCATCTGCAGCTCCTCAGCGGCAGTACTATAAACCAGCACACCAGCGGGTTCCGTCACCTTCACAGGAATCGGAGCAAACGGTGGATTCGAGCCGATGGCACGACGCCAGACTGGATTCCCGGTATCCGAGTCAACCGCATAACAACTATCCATTCCAATCGAATAGACAGTACGTCCCTGAGACGACAAATCTGTGGTCGCCTGTGTCCTGAGCGTCAGGGCCAGCGATGGAATAGGTAACGCGTTTTTGGCAGGCCCCAGTCCGTCCTTCGCAATATCGGTTCGGACGACGAACTCCTTCTCCCGCGCCAGAATATCCTGCAGTACTTTTGCCACATCCTTGTCATCTTTCAGCAACGGATATTTCCCGATCAGATTGTCACGACTCACGATCGCGCCAATCGTATCTCCGACTTCCAACTGTTGTTTCACTTTCCCCAGCGTCGCCAGATAATCCACCTTCTTCGCGACACTTGCCGAGGCCATTCGCTGCCGGTTCTGCAGATCCTGTTCTCGATTGGACGGAATTCCTTCATCACCCGAATACTTGCGAAGTATCTCCAGCGACTCGAGGCTGACATCCAGAGCTTCCTGAGACTGCGCGAGTTCAGCGACTCGTGCCCCGGCAAACGTCAATCGGTCAGCGTATCGCTTGAGGTTGTCCTTCTGCGCATCGAACCCCCCCAGGTCCCGACACTCCGAAATAAAGCTCTTCAGTTCTGTCAGACCCTTGATGACGTCGGGCGTTTCCGTGAGTATGAACTTTTCGACACGAGAGCGATGCAGCCCGATTTTAGCCGTTCCGGTGAGCGTGGTCTTCGGGTAGATGGAAATGAATCTTTCGAACTGTCCTTCTGCATCCAGATACTTCTGCTGTTCAAGCGAAGCGGTCGCTTCCTTCAACAGTCGATCTTCCTGGTTGCGCGCATTGATGAACCAAAAAATTGCCGCCAGAATGGAAGCCCCGACGGTGGTGCCCACGAGCAACATCACCACTGGTGAACTTGCTATTTTTTGCTGACCAGGACGCTCCGGTCCTCCCGTCAGCTTTTCGGCAAGCCGGGCCAATCGACCGCGCTGCAGTTGTCGACGGGCTTTCTCCGCCACGAACTCGCGAGATTGCTCACGTCCGTCTTCGGCGTCAACCGCTTCGACTACATCTTCTACTTCTTCGTATTCTTCAGATGCCACAGTTGGTTCCACTTTTCGCTTGATCAGAAGCCTGGAAAACAGCAGAAAACAGAGTTAGTTAAATTCCATGATCTTATTGCGGACACGCGTAAAACCAGCCTGGGTTGCCGCATCGATCACCATAATCCGCATTTCATGCATTGAGTCCGGATCCAGTTCCAGATCCAGATCACTGACACCCGATGCGGCAGTTTTCTCCGCAGTCAGCAGATCAAGGATCTCCTGATAGGTCGTTGCCTTCTTATTCTCGACGTACATGACGTTATCGGGTCCGACCTGAACCTTAACACCCATTGTGGCATCCAATGGCACTACAACATTCATGGAAACGCCCTCCACGTTCTTGGCTGGCGGCACGTCAAACGCCTTCTGCATACTAAACGAGGCCGTCACCATGAAGAAAATGAGCAACTGAAAGGTCACATCCACGGCCGGCGTCAGGTCGATGAAGTCGTTGGGAATCGACCTTCCTTTTCGTACATAAGGCGTGTCGTCGTCCTGGTCAGCAACTGACGCCGCGACGGCCATAACCTTCTTCTGATTGACGGCACCTTTGCTCTCTTCAGCCCAGCGACTTGGCATCACAGATGTTTGCGACACCGGAGCACTGTTCGGCAACTCCAGCCCCACGTCATCGAAACCACCAGGAGGAATGGTTCCGCCGTTTCTGAGATGCCGCGCTCGTTCGTCTTCTGCCAGTTTTTCCAGTTCTTCCAGTCGGGGCAGACGAACAAGATCCAGAGAACGTCCCTGCTTATGGGCCGTCACAAGCTTTTTCAGATCTTCCAGCACTTCATCCGCTGACTGATACCGCAGGGCCCTGCGCTTCGCCATCATGCGATGAACAACGCGACACAGGATATCCGGAAGGGCAGGGTTCTTTTCCTTAAGCGACGGCGGCGGATTCTTTAGATGCTGCATTGCAATCGCAACGGGATTCGCCCCTTTGAAGGGGGTATCGCCACACAACAATTGATAGCAGGTTACGCCGAATGAGTAGACATCCGAGCGAGGATCAAGTTCACGTCCGCTGACCTGTTCGGGGCTCATATAGAGAGGCGTGCCCATCGTCACACCCTGCTTTTCGCTCCCTGATCCATCTCCCAGCTGAGCCAGTCCAAAGTCAGCAACTTTTACTTCACCTTTTTTAGTAACCAGAATGTTTTCAGGCTTGATATCTCGATGCACGATGCCAGCCTGCCCGGATGCCTTCAAAGCTGCAGCGACCTGCCGAATCACATGCAGAGCAGACGAAAGATCCGGCTTACCCCGGTCCTTGATAATACTTGCCAGATCCTTTCCCTGGACGTATTCCTGAGCGATATAATGAAGATCACCTTCCTGACCAATCGTATAAACCTGCACGATGTTCGGATGGTTCAGACCGGCCGCCATCATCGCTTCCTGCTTGAAGCGACTTACCATGTCCTGACCCGAATGAGCCATCAGCTCTGGCTTCATGACTTTCACTGCAACGTATCTCTGAAGAGTCGTCTGCTCCGCCAGAAACACATCCGCCATACCGCCGCTGCCGAGATGGCGGAGCAGATGAAACTCACCCAGTTTTTTGTCAGTCAGGTCTGTCATGAATACTCAGGTCTGAAGCTGAATCAGGATTTTCAAAGGAAACAAGCGAATTAAAGCTACACAGCAGTTTCAGCGGCGATCCTGAACTGCGAAGTGGTAGGTTATGCCCTGAATTTCACTGATCATGGCCTCGATTTCTCCAGTGAACCGATTGGGAACCGTTCGATCGGCCATGATCATCAGGTCAATCCCCTTCGCACTCGATCCAGCCGCATCAATCATACGTGTCCGCAACTCTTCAAGCGTCACTGGCTTTTTTTCGATCTCAATCACAGGATCCGTCTTCGCACTTACCGGCGCCTTAATAACGATATTGATGACCTTCGCCATCTCAATCGAACCACCCGACATTGACTTTGGGATTTCAGCTGGCGGATTACCCTGCATGGTGGAGGTGACCATGAAGAAAATCAAAAGCTGAAACGTCACATCAATCATCGGAGTGATATCTATTTCAGTATCAGGCTCGAGCTGCTTCTTACGCTTGTATGGCTCATCATCGTCTTCAGCGGACATAAAACTTCCAGCTCAGTCAGTGGGCACGGGAATCAGGAACGTGACAGCCGGATGATTCACGCAGCCTCTTGCGACCTGGCAGCCGCGAAATCGTCCAGAAAGATGCCCGTTCCCTCGTCAACAGATTCCTGAAGCTTCTTGATACTGTTGGATGCGGCTGATTGCAGTACGATCAATGGAATTGAAATTGCCATCCCAGCCGCTGTTGTCCACAAAGCGAAGCTGATGTCTGCCGACAATTCTTTCGGGTCCACGCCGGAAGCCGCGGCTCCGGCTATCTTGGAAAACGCGTTGATCATCCCCAGCACTGTGCCAAGAAGTCCCAGCTGCGGGCCTGTCTTGATGCTGGTACCGACCCAGGAATTAAGAACGTCCAGACTTGCCAACACATCACGCTCAAATCGCTCCCCGACGATCTGGCGAATCTTCTTCATTGACTCGGTCTTATTCTGAATCACAAGCATTGCCAACTGAGGCAGAGCCTTGTTCCATACCGCTGGATCATCACAAAGCTGAGCAGCCCCTTCATAATCTCTTTTTGCCAGATGCCCGCCAAGATCATCCAGAAACGCCTGCTCCGCTTCCCGACCTGGAAACGTCTTCTGCTTTACTCGTCGCAGCAACAGAATCCCGCAATACATCCCAAGTGCCGCACATGCACCAATTCCCACCCAAATCGAGTTCTCCACGATTTTCATGAAGAACGATGCTTCGGCCGCTGCGAGTGTCGAGGGGACGAGTACGAAATCCGAAAAGCTGCTCATTGGACATCCCGATAAATCAACGGATCAAAAATAAAAACGTCCGGAATCAACAACCGGATACAAACGCCCGGCCTGCGATTGCTGACACTACCTCAGCTGCTGCCGAGTCACCACAAACTCAAAACCACTCCCCGCTTTTCGTACCTGGAAATACGTCCGCCGGATCTCCGTGGCCGCCTTGTTCCCATACTCAAACTCAATCTTGGCCAGCAATTCTTCAGTTTCAGCAGGGTAAAAGTGCATGATTACCCCGGAACTGGCATCAATACCAGCCTTCTTGAACAACTCAATATCTGCAGCAACTCGTTCCTGACTTCCGTCCTGCCAACTCATGAACAGCCGCTTCTCAG
>JANPHT010000567.1:0-23108 GCA_031424595.1 Planctomycetota bacterium | reverse complement strand
CTCAGGACATGGACGGCTGGCCGAGTTACTGGGAAAAGATGATTCCCATGCACTATGCGACTCACGTGGTCAGTCCGTGCCTTGGTCTCGTTGATGGTCTTGCCGAATATGTCAGCTGCTTTGGTTCGGGAACTGTTCGCGACGACATTGCCAGGAAGTCTGGCAACAAGTTTGCTCTGGAAACCTGCCATATCAAGATCAAGGACACAGACCTGACAGCTCATATCTGGCGTTGCCTGTACGATGTGGCTCGCCAGTATCGCGAGAGCTTCGACGTTTACGGCACCAAAAAGAGTTTCGAGTGGACTCTGATTGAGCATGAACCACATGTGCTCCACACCGCAAAGAAACCAGAGCCTGAGATTGCTGAAAAGGTCACGATTCCGGACTTTGCTCATCTGCTGCCCGAGCCGATTCGCAAGTTCACCATGCCATCTGCGATTCACGACGCGGATCACCTCTCGTTCCTGCAAGGCGGCGGACATGGTGGCTCTCATCCGCACCTTGTGCATGAGATGCTGAGCGCTTTAGTGGAAGATCGCGATCCACGGCCAAACGCTGTGACTTCGGCCAACTGGACCTGTGTGGGCATCTGTGCTCACGAATCCGCGATAAAAGGTGGTGAGATCGTCCGATTACCGGATTTCACGCTCGGTTAGTCGTCCATCGTCTGCGTTCCGGCGAACGGCCGGGATTCAACCCTGCGAATTGATCTCCTGCCGCTCGTCCTGTCTTTGTTCATTTCGCTTGTACTGCTGTTGAAACAGGACGAGTCATTAAAGAAGTATCATGAATCTCAGGAGACCGGACTGTGATAGACTTCAGCCACATCGAGATCGTCAGCGACTCGAAGTGGCGAAACGCATGCTGGGGATGGAGATGCTCCCGTGAATGCTCCGAGCCCCGAGGATCAGGAGGACCTGCCTGAAGACATTGTCCGACGGCTTGAACTCTGTGCCGTTCGGTACTTCGTAACAGGATCACAGGCGTCAGGTCTTTATGCTGAGCCTCGATTTACGCAAGAGATTGATGTCGACATTGAATTGTCAGCGGACGCACTTCAGGCGTTCAGCGGAATTGCAAAAGCAAAGTTTTCTATAATCCCACGGTGCACACTATGATAAAACAATTCTTTCCCGGCTTCACACTCCTGCGCTGCCTGACGTTGCTTGCCATCTTTTCGGCCGGCAGTGTCACATCTGCTGCTGACCTGAAACTGCTCTTCATGGGCGATAACGGGCATCATCGGCCTTCGGAGCGGTTTCAAGAACTGGCTCCCGTTTTGGAAGCTCGTGGCATTGAGCTGAAGTACACCGATCGCATGGAAGATCTGACGGCGGAAACGCTCGCGGGCTTCGATGGGCTGTTGCTGTATGCCAACATCGACAAGATCGAAGACGCTCAGGCCAAAGCCGTGCTGGATTTCGTCGCCAGGGGCAAGGGATTTATTCCTCTGCACTGCGCGACGTTTTGCTGGAGGAACAATTCGGACATCGTGAAGCTCATGGGCGCGCAGTTCCAGAAGCATGGCGGACAGGTATTCGTTACTCAGATTGCGGAACCGACTCATCCGATTATGAAAAACTTCAGCGGCTTCAGCAGTTGGGACGAAACGTACATCCACCATCTGCACAACGAAGAAAACCGCACCGTTCTGGAATACCGCGTTGAAGGTGAGCAGGCCCCCGGTAACGACAAGGAACCGTGGAGCTGGGTGCGAACTCATGGCAAGGGCCGAGTCTTCTACACGGCATGGGGCCATGATTCGCGAACGTTTACCAATCCTGGATTCAGCAATCTCGTCGAACGAGGCATCCGCTGGGCGTGCGGGAAAGATGTCTCCGCCGTGCCTGCGTTTGCAGATCTCGAAGCATTTGCCGCTCCCAGGATGACGGAACTTACGAAAGACGTGAAGCCGTTCGAGTTCGCAGAAGTCGGGCCGAAGATTCCGAACTATACACCGGGCCGTCAATGGGGAGTTCAGGGAGCTCCGAAGACGACGATGCAGCTTCCGCTCAGCGTTGAAGAATCGATGAAGCACTATTCAATGCCGGAAGGAATGGCTCTGCGACTGTATGCAGATGAGCGCAACTTCCTGGCCAAGCCAATCGCCATGAACTGGGACGAACGAGGCCGTCTGTGGATTTGCGAAACGCTCGACTATCCGAATGAACTCGGCAAAGACCGCGACCGCATCCGAATCTGTGAAGACACCGACGGCAACCACGTGGCGGACAAGTTCACGATCTTTGCCGAAGGCCTTTCGATCCCCACGGCGATCATGATTTATCGCGGTGGCGCGGTTGTTCAAAATGCGACCGAAACGATCTACCTGAAAGACACTGATGGGGATGACAAGTCCGACCAAAAAACAGTTCTGATGACCGGCTTCGGGGCCAATGATACTCACGGCGGCATCAGTAACCTTCGCTACGGTCTGGACAACTGGATCTGGGGAATGCAGGGCTACAACGACAGTACACCGGAGTTTGAAGGCCAGAAAGGTGACTCGTTTCGCCAGGGTTTCTGGCGATTTAAGATGTCGAACACTGATCCTCCGAAGGTCACCGACGTTGAGTTTATTCGATCAACGAACAACAATACCTGGGGACTTGGGATCAGCGAAGATGGATTGATCTTCGGCTCGACCGCCAACCACAACCCGAGCACATTTGTGCCGATTCCAAATCGCTACTACGAAAAGGTCCGCGGCTGGGCTGCGCCGGATATTGGCACAATCGCCGATTCATGGAAGTTCAGCGCGATCACTGAAAACGTTCGACAGGTCGATCAGTTCGGTGGCTACACAGCAGGGGCCGGGCATGCACTTTACACGGCGCGCACGTTCCCTCAGCAATGGTGGAACAAAACCGCCTTCGTTTGCGAACCGACCGGTCACCTGATCGGCACGTTTGTCCTTCGTCGAGAGGGCGGCGGCTACACATCGACCAGCCCGACGAACTTGCTTGCCAGCGACGATGAATGGGCTTCACCGATCATGGCGGAGGTGGGTCCAGACGGTGCTGTTTGGGTCATCGACTGGTACAATTTCATCATCCAGCACAATCCAACGCCTCAGGGTTTTAAAACCGGCATGGGGAATGCCTACGAAAGCGATCTGAGAGATAAAAAGCATGGTCGAATCTATCGAGTTCTTCCGACCGACGGCGGAAAAGACAAGTTGCATCCCTGGAAGAGCCTTGCGGAAGCAAGCAATACCGAACTAATTCAGGCCTTGAAGCATCCGTCGATGAACTGGCGTCTGCAGGCTCAACGCCTGCTCATTGAACGCGATCCAGGCGATAAGGAAAACGTACTCAGCCCACTGCTCTCTTTGATCGCGGACGAGTCTGTCGATGAAATCGGTCTGAACGCAGGAGCAGTCCATGCAATTCATACTCTCGCCGGCATGGGGTATATGCCACTCAACCCGCAATACAAGTCGGCTGGTGTGGTGGCACCTATTGTCAAAAAAGCACTTTCGCATCCTTCAGCAGCCGTGCGACGTAATATGATCGCCGCATTGCCTCGGGATGAACATGGACTTGCCGCTCTGCTGGCAGCGGGCCATGTGTTCACCGATAGCGATGTGCAGGTTCGCATGCAGACCCTTCTCTGTCTGGCAGACATGAGCCCTTCCGATGAAGCGGGCGCGATCGTCGCTACGATCGCCCAGCGGAACAACATCGACATGTGGGAAGGCGACGCCGTGACAGCCGCTGCGGCCACCCATTCAATGTCTTTTCTGAAGGCACTCGCCCAGTCAAAGAGCGATAAACCGGAAATCAGCGAGACGGCTCTGCGAACGTCGGAGATTGTTGCCGAACACATTTCGCGAAGTCGTCCAACGGCCGAGCAGATGCAGGCACTGCTGGCGGGACTTGAAAAGGCGCAGCCAGCATTGATCGAAGTTGTCATTCGTGGGTTGACATCAGGCTGGTCTCGCGATCATCACATCACGGTCAGGGCGGACGCTGAAGCGTCTCTTTTGAAGTTGCTGGAAACAGTTCCGGCGTCATCGAAAGGCCAGCTCCTGAAACTGTCATCACTATGCGGTTCGAAGGCTCTCGAGTCGCACTCAAAGGAGATCGTCGAATCGCTTTTGAAGGTCGTCAGCGATGCTGAAGCTGCAACTCCGGAACGCATCAACGCAGCAAAGGAAGCCGTGGGATTCCAGGCGGACAGCGTGGAAGTGCTGAATTCGGTGCTGGATTTCGTCACGCTTCAAACAGCACCCGATCTGGCCGTGGGGATCATCGAAGCGGCAGGCCTCAGCACGACCGAAGCTCTCGGCGAACAGCTTGTGCAGCGAATTGAGCAGATGACACCTCAGATGAAGGCCGCGACAGTGCGAATTCTGCTGTCCCGTCCGGCAACAACCAGTGCTCTGCTGAAAGCCATCGAATCGCGGACCATGGAAATCGGCGACCTGACTCTGGACCAGAAGCAGGCTCTCCGAGTCCATCCAGACAAAGTGATTCGTGCGGAGGCCGAGAAACTGATGGCGGCTGGCGGCGGATTGCCCGATGCCGACCGCGACAAGGTGCTCAAGTCATTGCTGCCGCTCTGCGAAGAAAAGGGCGACGTGAAAGCCGGCAAAGCGATGTTCGTGAAACACTGCGCAAAGTGCCATATACACGGTACGGAAGGAAAAGCCATTGGTCCGAACCTGACCGGAATGGCCGTGCATCCGAAGCACGAACTGCTGACACACATCATCGACCCCAGCCGCAGCGTGGAAGGCAACTTCCGAATCTACACGGTCGCAAAGACGGACGGCCTCGTGATCAACGGCATGATGTCCGGAGAATCCCGCACTGCGATTACGTTGATCGATACCGAAGGAAAAGAGAACCAGATCGCCCGCGAAGACATCGATGAGTTGATTCGGTCTCGCAAGTCGCTGATGCCGGAAGGCTTCGAGAAGCAGCTGTCACCGGAAGAACTGTCCAGCCTGCTGGAGTTTCTGACAGACAAGGGCAAGTTTATGCCCGTGTCGCTCGATCGCTACGCCACGGCCATCAGCACAAAGGGACTGTTCAGTAATGGCGACGATGGTCCGGATCGAATGGTGTTCAGCGACTGGACTCCGAAGATCTTCAAGGATGTCCCCTTTATCCTGACCGACCCTCGTGGCAAAACCGTGCCGAACATCATACTGCTGTACGGACCCAATTCTCCACTGCCGGCATCCATGCCGAAGTCGGTGACTTTGCCTTGCAACAGCGAAGCCAAAGCGATTCACATCCTTGGCGGTGTCGGCGGTTGGAACTTTCCGTACGATAGTGCGAAGACGGTTTCGGTGATCGTCCGCCTGCATTACAAGGATGGAGAATCAGAAGATGTTGAACTGCTGAACGGCGTTCACATCGCCGACTATATCCGTAAAGTGGATGTTCCGGGTTCTGAGTTCGCCTACATGCTCGGCGGCCAGCAAGTCCGCCGAGTCACCGTGACTCCGTCAAAGCCGGATTTGATTGAATCGATCGAACTCATTAAAGGCCCGGACAACTCAGCACCGATTGTGATGGCGGTTACCGTTGAACGACAATAACCACGGCCGATTATCCTGCTCTTGCCTGTTGTGAAACTTGATGCTGGCGCAAGCGGTTCTTCCTTGTCTGCCAGAAAGAATCGTTTTTTGAAATTTCAAAATCATTGCGAACCGCAAATATTCCGCTGCCAATTGTGGCCCGATTCAGACAAACACGGCACGACGGGCGTGTCATTCTTCGTTTGGAAAGTGTATCGAGCGCATAAAAAAACGGCCTGCCGGTCGGTTGTCGACTGGCAGGCCGTTGAATTGCGTGGCGGCTGGCTCACGAAGGAGAGATCAATGTCAGAAGGACATCAGAACTCGCCAACAACTTCCCCACCCTGAAGAGTTACAAGTCCAACAAGAGTGACTCCGGAAATGTTCTCGCTCAGGAAACGAACAGAACCATCTCCCAGAAGTGTCTGAACACCACCGATATGGAAAGAGTACATCTCGCTGTCGTTGCTGCAATTCATGCTGCAGGTTCCCAGAATCGTTGGCGTACCATTGTTGCTTGTGTTGTTGTTCAGACCCGCAGTGTTTGAACCGTCAACGCTGAATCCGCCGTTGATGTCAGCCCAGCCCCAGCCATCGGCCACGTACGGCGTGCCGAAAACCACTCCGGTTTTAGGATTATTTGCGGGATTTCGTCCAATATAAAGACGTGGGCGCCCGGCATCTTCAGCGATCAGCATGGTATTCGAAGTTCCATCGGTAATGTCACGAATCCTTGATCCGCCGGGTCCTCGGCCAAGGCCACCCATAGCATCCTTCGTATTAATCGAAGGCAGTCCGCTGGCCACAATGAAGGCATTACGAACAGCATTGACGGAACCATAGTCCGAGTAACCCCAAATTGGTTGCCCGGTGCGAGATGATCCCGTGAGGCCATCATAAAGTACCTGAGTAGGCAGCGGGCGAGAACCAGGCGTTGATGGACAAACGAAAGCAGATAGCTGTGTTGTCGTAACAGCGTCATTCGCCGGCGCGAACCAGTTGGTGTTGAAATTGTACTGAGCGTACATGTTGGCTTGCTCGATGAACGGTAGCACCAATACGTTCCAGGTCTGCTGAAAGACGGCTGGATAGGCAGGCGTCGTTGTTGGGCCCAGGTTAATACGACTTGGCGGGAACATCCCGAAGGTGCCTTCGTAGTTGTGCAGGGCCAGTCCCAACTGTTTCAGGTTATTCTTGCATTGTGTTCTGCGAGCTGCCTCGCGAGCCTGCTGCACCGCAGGAAGCAAAAGCGCGATCAGGATCGCGATGATGGCAATAACAACCAATAACTCAATGAGCGTAAATCCCCGAATCGCTTGTTTCCGATTACTCATCAACATCGATAACTCCCTTTCTTTTCCATTCAAAGAATCAGCTCTACCTTTTCGAGCCGCAAACATCGAAAAACTACCCAAAAATCAAAATCCGGAGTTCCAGACGATCATCAGCGAGTTTTTAGATCCAGAACCGGAGATTCAGCCAAACCCGGTTTGACCTCAAGTTCAAGACCTGAAGACTCTGCGCTCTGGTATCGAGTTGGCAACTTCTCTGGTCCATATTCCGGATCACTGGAGCTGCCGCCTTTCAAATCCGCCCACGACACCGTCACCCTGTATTTCCCTTCCGGAGCTCCATCACCGTTCTTGTAGGTTGTCAACAAAAACATCCCGTTATCATCAGCAACGCCGTTTGGGGTCACCACTCCGAGAACAGATTCACCAATTGGATGCAGAGAAACGACTGCTCCGTTTGCAGGCTTTCCATTAAACTTCACAATCCCACTAAAGGAGTGGAGTTCAGCTTTTGGAGCATCCTGCGGCGGTTCGCTACAACCAGGATTTATCAGCAAACTTAACAGCACTGCAGGCAGAAAAAATCTTCTCATCGCACTTATTCACTCTGGACAGTTTTCATGACCGTGACAACATCAACCACTGTTTCAACTCGGCTGAAAAGAAGTTTGACCGTCGATTGTTAAGAGAGTGTTAACTGCTGATCATTTTCTGAATACATCGAGAAAACGTGTTCCTGCATGTCGATCCGTCTTTCCATTTGCTCATCAGTTCAGTGTTTGCGTGGCGAGCCTCGAGTCACTCTTAACAATTCAAATCCGAGGATCGTCATGTCTCTTCACAATCGCCGCTTGTTTCTCCCAGCGGCGGCTACATCTTCCGCATTGACTGGACGATTTCTTCGAGACGACGAGTCGACTTCTCCTCAATGGGCAGACGTGGGTGATTGGAGGATTGAAGGGCGTAGCTTTAACGAAACAGAGACGAATCTTTGATCGGCTTCCAGGTAGAACGAAAGCCATCGAGCGAGATTTCATTGGGGGGGCCGATTCGCCATTCCGCAGGAATGGTCGTCCATTTTTGAACTGATGCGAAGGAGATTCACCCCGGCTATGCCCTCCGCTCAAACACCTTCAATTGTGAACTCAGCAACACGCGAAATACTGGACGTTCGTAAAATGCAGCGACAGGCCTCAGCTCGCGGGATCGTAAAGCACCAACTTTCGACGAAGTGCCTCATCAATAGTCAGGAAAAAAAACATCCAAACGGTCGCGTCGATTGTTTGAAAGTACTTGGGAGGGGCATGTAGGGCAGAGCGGGCAGTCGCTTTCTACAACATGGCCGGGACCCACAGAGCATGGCAGTGCTTCCTGAAGCGACAGCTCCCTGCAGCCAGAGACGATGAATTCATCCACCGATTTCCGATCTCAACGAGAGAAAAATCAAGCCGTTTAACCCCAGGTCTTGCGAAACGGGTGTTTTTCGAAGCAATCCAGTAATATCTATGGTGTTTGAGATGTCCCGCACTGCTATCGCCTGATTGCCAATCGATGCCTTTCCAAGACCCAATACCATCCGCAATCGCAAGCCCTGATAGACTTGACGAGAAGCGAAACGAAAGACCGGACGCTGCAAATCTGCGGGACGCTGCCGGAGTTAATGCGATGGGGAAAGTTTATCTCGTTGGAGCCGGTCCGGGCGATCCCGGATTGCTGACTTTGCGTGGGGCAGCTTGTCTTGCGGAGGCTGATCTGGTCCTTTACGACGGCCTCGTCAATCCTCTGCAATTGCGGCATACAAGGGGAGTTTGCGAAAGAACGGCGCGTGTTCGCCGTGATGGAACTTCAATTGTTCCTCAGGAAGAGATCAACGCAAGACTGGTTGAAGAGGCTCGAAAAGGAAAAACTGTTGTTCGTTTGAAGGGTGGAGATCCCTATATCTTTGGAAGAGGAAGTGAAGAGGCAGCTGCCGTACAAGCAGCCGGGATTCCGTTTGAAGTAGTTCCAGGCGTGACCGCTGCCACTGGAGCCGGTGAATACGCAGGTTTCTCATTTACGCATCGAGACATCGCGTCCGCCGTGGCTTTTGTGACTGGACATGAAGATCCAGCAAGAGAATCCAGCCGACTCGACTACTCGGCCCTCGCGAAATTCCCAGGGACACTGGTGTTCTACATGGGATTGAGTCGACTCACAGAAATCTGCGAGCAATTGACCATTGCTGGACTCTCTGCTTCAACTCCGGCGGCTGTGGTCTGCCATGCGTCCCTGCCAAGTCAGCAAGTTGTCGCTGGAACACTCGCAACGATTGGGGCCATTGCGAGAACTCGACAACTAAAACCGCCGTCGCTTATTGTCGTTGGTCACTGCATTTCAACGAGAGAGGAGCTTTCGTGGTTCGAGAGACTGCCACTGTTCGGATTGTCAATCGGCGTAACGCGACCAGAAGAACAGGCAAATGACATTGCCGATCAGATCGTTCGCCAGGGTGGCGAGCCGGTCATTATGCCAATGATCGAAATTCGTCCTGTAGAATCTGATCTGGAAGCTGAAATCAGAGCGACGTTGGCAACTCTGTCCGGAATTCATTGGCTCGTCTTTACCAGTGTCAATGGCGTTTCGGAGTTCTTTCGACATCTCAAGGCGAGTGGACGAGACGCTCGATCACTTCATTCAGTGAAGATAGCCGTCATTGGAACTTCAACGGCAAAATGCCTGGAAAACTTTGGGCTTTGCGCGGACCTTGTTCCTGCAGAGTTTCGAGCAGAAACACTTAGTGCGGAACTAGCCAGAGTTGCAAAAGACCAAACGGTTCTTTGGGTGAGGGCAAGTCGTGGACGCAACGTACTCCCAGAGATTTTCGCAAAGTCCGGCATCCGCCTGAAGCAGCTTGTCGTGTATGAAAACCGTGATGTGACGTCTCTTTCCATGGACGTGGTTGCTCGCCTTAGGTCAGGAGCTTTAACCTGGGTTGGACTGAGCAGCCCTTCAATTGTTCGTCGATTTGCGGCCTTACTTCAGTCTGCCGGGATCATGCCTTCCGAGCTTCAAACCAAATTGGCGTCCATCAGTCCCGTCACCACCGCAGCGGCGACGGATTGCGGCCTCACAATTGCCTGTGAAGCCTCTCCATCCACTTGGCAGGGAATTCTGGATTCTGTGAAAAAACACCGATAATCTCCGATCCAGACACGGCAGTTCCCGTCTTAGAAAGTTTTTTTGAAATTCTTGTACGAACATTGAGGTCGTTTCGCACTAACAGAGAGCCTCACAATCTGAAAGGAACTCTCATGCGACTCACTCTTCGAACATTGCTGGCCTACCTGGACGATCGTTTACCTCCGACCAACGCTCGCGAAATCGGACAAAAGATTACCAATAGTCCATTCGCCACAGATCTCGTGGAGCGAATTCGAGACGTAAAGCGTCGACGTCGCCTGGCGGCTCCCGACAAAGCTCAGGCAACGATTGATCCTAATCTGATTGCTGAGTATCTCGACGATCAACTGACACCAGAATTGGTCGCTCGCGTAGAGCGGGAGATTCTGACGTCGGATGTGATGCTGGCCGAAGTGGCGGCGGCTCATGAGATTCTGGGGCTGCTTCGCGATCCTGTCACAGTGGAACCTCGACTCCGCGATCGGCTGTATGGACTGGATCCGACCGGGAAGACGGATGTGATTCGCGCGGTTGGTGGTGAAGCTCTTCCAACCCGGCTGGCTAATGCCACAGCGGCTCGATGGAAACCGTTAACACCACGAACGGTTTCTTCGAAACGACTGCCAGGCATCATTGCTACTGTTCTTGCGATGATTTGGCTGGCCATAATGGCTTCCGATTCTTCATTGTTTGGACCACCGGCATCAAAGTCTGATGTCGTTGCGAGTGACCCCGTGGAGGACAAAATGAACTCCATCCAACCCGCAGGTGTTGGCGATGCAGGAAAAGTTTCGGATGCAGCAATGGCAAAAGACGTTGCCTCCACGGGCGGAGCAAATGCCGCAACACCAGACAAATCGCCCGTTTCCAATGAAAACAGCGGCGATAATTCTTCCGCAATCGTAGATTCAAAGGCTCAAATACCCGCCACGGACGTCGCCGCCGCGCCAAAAACAGTTTCAACCACGGTCGTTAAGACGACTGAAGCGGAAAAGACCGTAGTACCTCGCGATGCGGCGCTGCCAGCACAAACGCCAAACCAACCTCCACTAGCGGAAGATGACTCCGCTGTGACGCCGGACTATTTTCTTCAGGGGGACAGCAGAGGCGTGCTCGTGCTCGACGAATCTCAGCAGCGATGGATGCCGCTGTCCAGAATCCCCGGCGGTGAGGCAATTGTCCTCGAACCTAATCCTGTCAATTGCGAACCTATTATTGACGGCCATTGGTTTGGCGTGGCAGATCGATTTCCCTTGCAATTGACGGCTGATTCCAGAGGTTACACGGCACGACTGATTGGACCTTGTCTTGTGCGAACGCAGAAAGGTGCATCGGGTGGGCTCGATCTCCTGGAAGGACGCTTAAAGCTGAACGTTGATCGAAATACCATCTGGGATAACGCGATGCGACCTGAGCTTGCCCTTGGGACTGGTTCACAGCGAGTTGACATAGTTCTGCAGTCTCAGGAGACCAGCGTTGCAGTGGAGTCCGTTTTGGTGGCAGCATCAAACCCAACCAATCCCCCGGCAACTGAAGACCTGTCTCGCACGTCTGTTCTGCCGCAAGATTCGGACATCCGTGTCACAGTTACGGTTCTCGAAGGAGCCATAGAGCTTAAAACGCCTGGTGAAGAGGAAGCCACAGCCTTGCGCAAGGGTCAACGGGCTACATGGACCGTTCTGGAGCAGAAAGACTTTTCGTCTTTGCAAATTGACAACGGCGTGGCCCTGACGTCGGTGCCTGAATGGCTGCTGGAAAATGAAACCGATCAGATTACTGAAACAACAAAACAGAGTCAGCGGGTTATGGATGCTTTGTCCGCAGGCGGAGAGCCCGGCGACACCGTGCTGCCGCTGCTGGAGGACCGGAATCCACAATTTGGCGTTCTGGCAGTTAAAGTACTATCGTTGATTCGAGACAAAGATCGACTGTTGTCAATACTGTTTGAACCTCGTGATGAGACCGTCCATCGCTCGGCCATCGATGCCTTATCGGCAATCGCCAGAAGCTCGCTGGCTTCTAAGCAGGCAATTGCCAATAGCCTTGAAACTCGTATGCCAATGGCTGAAGCCGACGCATTGTTGTTACTGATTCTTGGTCTGTCGGACGATCAGGCCGCCGACCCGACGGTGACGGCCGATCTGATTGCGATGCTGAATAGCGATCGCCTCGTCACACGAACTCTTGCCATCTACCGCATGGAGCAGTTCACAGGAGATCGGAAAGGGTTTCATCCCGAAAGTGACTTGTCCAGACGGCGGGAAGCTATTCGTCGCTGGCAACGTTTCCTTGACCAGAATTCACGGAAACTGGTGCCGTAGGTGATTCGAAGTCAAGATTCAATCCAGCATGGAGTCAAGCAGGATGCCAACTCAATTCTCTCAGCTCGGGATTTAGTGCGAACGCTCCGAATGGATTTCCATACCCAATACAAATCGGTGAAGAAAGCAAGTACCAGACATCAAAGGCGCTGGCTCAATCGGCTGCCTTCAACCCACTGGCGGCAGACATCAATTCCTCCTTCATTTTGCTGATAAACTGTCCGCGACTCAGAACTCTGGCAAACCCAGCAACGCGGGCTTGTTCCAGCTTCGCGACATGGACATGCGGTCCAAACGCAATGGAACTTTGGAGGACCGATTCGGGTATTGACTGCGCGAATCGCATAGGTTCCGCTTCCGGCGCCGAAAGATCGAGGCAAACGATAGTCTGGTTCTCGACAACTTTGCTCAGAGCATCCTGATTTACTGAGACACAGCAATACCGCAGTCCAGCCGCTGCTGCTGCCCCGCCCACTGAGCTCATCAGCATCAGATCCGTAGAAAACAATACAACCAGCGGCGGGATCGATGGCAACTCGTTGGTCATTGTCTGGCATCTTTGTCGGTGGTGGAAACAAAGAGAGCCCGACGATTTGAAGTCGGGCTCTGAGAGTGTTCAAGTCAGGATCAGTTCAGGGCTCGCGACGCGGAGCAAACTTGATTTTGCTGATATATCGCACAGGAATACCATTCTTTCCCATTCGCCCGGAGCAGGCACCAATCGAGTTGATAATGTTGTGATAGTGGACGTTGTAATCAGGGTCGATTTCAACTTCCTGCTTTTCCTGCTGGTCTGGTCCGATCGCTCGCAAGGCGTCGATTGCACGGAAGACTTCGTGATTCAACTGAGAAAACGCACCCTCGCCGCTTCCGAGATTCTTGCCATTAAAATAAAGGGAAGTCAGTTCGCCATTTCCGTCGGCTTCAAGTCGGACTTTGAATGGAGGAAGTTCAGCATCTGTATCTGCCGCCGCACTGGGAGCCCCAAGCGGCATGCTGATGTCAAAGTCACCTTCCGGCTCGGTAACCTTTAATGTACACATGAAGAAGATCATCAGCTGAAACACCACGTCAATCATGGGCGTCATGTCGAGCTGAATTTTTCCCAGGCTGACTCGATTTCGAAGCTTCATGTTCCGCACAACCGATAGTGGAATGACATTCGTTAACCTGTGGGACAAAGTTCCTGAGGAAATCCTATTCCGGAAGCTTTTGCGTGGCCTTCAAAGCGAACCTTTGAAAACCGATGCCGTCTTCCTGACACATCTGTATCAACTCCTGAACCATTCCAGACTTGACATCGGCGTCAGCCCGAATCTCCACAACAACCTCGGCCATATCAGTGCCAATGGTCTGATAAAATTGAGCTTCCTGCAGAAGTCTCGGCCTTACCTGATTCAATGAGACCTGCTCACCCCCGAAGAAAAAAAACGGTTCAGGATTGATCTGCTTACCCTTTTGATCGCGCAAGTATCCAAAATTCAGCAGGAATGAGTCCTTTCTCTGTACCGCTGGTGGAATGGCCAATTGGTCTTTCGGCAGTGTGACTCGCTCGTCTGCTTCAGCCTGATCGAATTTATTGATCACCATAAAAAAGGTAATCAGCTGAAACACAATATCAATCATCGGCGTCATATCGAGGTCTGGCGGGGCGACGTCTGAGGGCTTGAACTTCATTGGGGAAACCTGCCGACAAATTCAATGGAGACAGTGATACATTCAGATTCGTGAAGTCTGGAAAGCAGTTATTTGCCTGCTCCATTTGCCAGCACCAACTCAGGTTTTCTGTTTTCCAACCGCCGCAAATCGCCCCATCAAACCTTCACTCACCATGCCGATCTCAAGAACCAATCGCTGAATTCGGTTCTTCAATATCCCGTAGAACACCATCGCAGGGATCGCCAGCATCAAACCAATCAGCGTTGTCACGAGTGCAGTAGAAATACCGTCCGCCAGTTGAGATGGCTTTGGTGCTACAGCTGAAGTCGCAATCACGTCGAAGCTGGAAATCATCCCTTGCACAGTCCCCATCAGGCCCATCATGGGAGCAATCGTGCCAATCAAGGCAACATAGCTCAGCCGATGCTCAAGGCCCATGTTTTCGTCTTCACCAGCCTCCTGCATTCCTTCAACGGCTTCTTCATAACCACGGCTGAGTCGCCCCATGCCGGCCGCAAGGACGCGAGCAACGAAGGACTCGTCATTCCGAGCAAATTCGTAGGCAGCCTGAAAATCTTTTGCATTCAGCTTCTGTTCAAATTCTTCCACAAACTGAGTTGGCAGCAGGACATCCCGTCGAACCTGAAGAAGATTCATCATAATCAACGCGACAAGAATAAAAGATACCAACAGAAACGCAGGTCCCCAGAACCAACCGCAAGCCCGGGCAATGTAGGCCAAAAAACTACGTGACTGAGGCGCAGCGGTAGTGGGTGTTGTCGTATCCCCGGTAGTCGGAGTCACAGTGGTTTCGGCAGTCGCAGGAGCGACCGTTTCTGCTGTTGCCGCAGGCGTTTCTTCCTGGGCGTTGACAGCCGCGGATTGCAGCAAAGCAGGCACCACAAAGGCCACCACCGCTGCCAGCATGAACAGCACAACGGACTTGCGCCCACTCATTGGAACATTTGAAGCAGAAACGTTACACATTTCGAAGTATCTCCGAGTTGACCTCATTAGGGCGGACCCGCCAGTTGAGAATAGTCAGGAATCTGAGTCTGGGGACTGTAGTGAGTTAGTGGCCTTTCGTCACCTGTGGCGAAAGGTCGGAATTGCACAGAATCAAGAATCAAGGCGTTCCAGCAGGTCCCTGTTTAGCCCAGGAACTGTTGGGATACCTGGTCGCCAGCCGCGCCTGAGCCTCATCAGCCCGATCCTGATGCCCGGCCGGAGCCCAAAGGGATGCCAGCCGATAAAGGGCTTCCGCATGCGCCGCAGGCTCCGAAGCGTAAAGAATGTCGACATGAAGATAGGACCAGAGCGCATCCTTGGGAAGGTTTTTCCTTCGTTGGCAATCGCCTTTCAGCACCCAGGCCTCAGCCAATGTCTGAGTTTCTGTTTCTGACGCTTTGGTGATCACTTCATTCAATGTGGTGATAGCCTCATCAATCTGGCCCTGTTTTTGTTGACACTGGGCCTTTCCCAACATTCCATCAAAGAGTGCGGCGGTTGCGGATGCATCTCCGGTACTTTTCTGAATCACATCCTCAAATGCTGCCAAGGCTCCCGCGGCGTCATTACTGGAAAGCAGCAATCGTCCTAGTTGAACACCGGCTTGAAGCTGAAATCCTTTGACAGTTGCCGCCTGCACTTCTTTCAAAAGTCCCTGAGCAATGGCCGCGTTGGCAGGATCCAGAGAAAGCAACTGGGATTCAAGCAGCGTCGCTTCAAGATACCGGAAGTTGGCCTTATTGGCACTTCGGAATGCCGCAATGGCCTTCGTTGCATCGGCAACAGCGGCCGGATCAGCGAGCGCGGATTTTACTTGAGTTCTCGCAATCAGAAACTGGACGTCGGCAATCAATCGCTTGTCATCGCCGGCATATTCTTTTTGAATCTGAGTATACTTCTCCATTGCGGCATCCAATGCGCCGCTCCTTTCGTTGGATTGTCCCTGAGAAAGGGTCGCTGGCTCCATGTCGAAGCGGACAGTGAAGATATCGCTTACCGGCACTTCTTCGATTTGTCCGTTGGTCAGCTTAATCTTGATGACCGATGTGGACATTTCCGTGAATTCACCACGAAATGTCACGCGATCACTTCGGCGAACGATTTGGTCGGTCCCGAATGCAGGACACGAAATCGCCAGAATAACGACAGCTGTGACACAAAAACTTCGAATAAACCCAGGCGTTCTGATCATGATAGAAGAATCCCGAAGGAGCTTGAGGTCTGGTTGATTCAAGGAGGAATATCAACACCGCCGATTCATCTCAATTCAACAGGAGGCGAATCGCGTTCAACAAAGTTAAGACAGAATCTGCTAATCCGACTCCGGAGGCTTTGGCCGTTTCTGGGGCTCCGGAGTCTCTGCGGTCGCTGGAGGCGAAGGACGTGGCACCGGTCGTTCCTTTGGCAATGCATCGCCAGCGGATTTTGGAAGCGGCGGACGTGGCGCCGCTGTCTTCACTTCGGGACTCATCCCCTCTGGCACTTGTGGCTTTGGTGCCGAGGGCCTTGGAACCACAGGTTTTGGAGTCGCTGGTTTTGCATCACTACTCACTGCTTCTGATGCATCAGGTTTCGGCACAGCAGGTCGCACAGCGACTGGTTTTGGAACCACTGGTGTTGCTTCGCCCGCTGCAATGTCAGATCCGACCGGCTTCGGAACGGCGACCTTAGGAGCCGCCGGTCTTGGCACGACATTGGCTGTTGGGGCAACTGCACTCGGTTCTCCAGCCGACATTTGAGCAGGAGGTCGTGGCAATGGCGGTTTCATATCAACGCCTGAACCCTCCGCACTTGCAGGCTGTGTCGTTTTGGGCTTCGGAACTGGCGGACGAGGAGGTGCAGCCTTTGCAGGATTCTCTGCCGTCAGTGGCCGGGCTACGGACTTTGCAGCAGCCGGTTTTGCAGTGGAAGCGACTTTGCGTCCTCCTCCCACTCCCGCCAATGCCGCAAAATCAGGCTCGGAAGGAACTTCAAAACTTAGCCCCGCAGGCACAACAGCCATGTCACCTTCCGGCACAACATTAATTGCTGAAAATTTAGGAGCGGTGCTTGGACCCGGGATTCTGACCTTATGCCTGGGCTTTCGAAGAAACACAAAGAAGCCCCCCGCTACCCCAAGGCAAAGACTCAATCCGAGCAGCGGCAACAAATAGCCAGAACCGCCGTCTTCTTTTGCCGGCTCTGCTTTTGCGACACTCTTATCGGGAGTCTCACCGGAAGTTGTTGATTCTTCAGCCGGAGTGGGCTCTACTTCCGTCACCGCAGGATCCGCATTCCGGTCGAGCCGTGGCAGAGTGGACCCTGCATCTCCCATGTCGCCACGCAGATCTTCGTACAGTCTGTCGAATTTCGCAAAAGTCAGGTCATCAAGATCTCGAACGGCTTGCACAAAACTGGAAATTTCGGCGACAGCCGACTGCCGCTGCTTCACGGCATCTTTTTCATTGGCATTTGCAAACCGCCTTCGACAAACGCCCAGTTCATATCGCACATCGACGAATCGAGACCGCAGTTCCCCCTTCGGATCTCTTGCCGACATCTGCTGCAGCCTGCGAGCAAGCTGTGACCACCCCCAGACGATGGAGGCCTTTCCCGTGGCGTCTTTCTTTCCCTGAACTGCTTCCACGAACTTTGTCGGATCGCTCTCTGCTCCCCAGTCGGTCAGGATGTGAGCAGCTTCAAACTGAGCATCCAGAGTCAGTGCATTTTGCCCGAGGATTTCCTCAACGATTTTCAGAGCGTCTTCAAAATGTTTCTGCTGCCGCCGACATCGAGCCAATCTTAACTGAACAGCGTTCCTGTTCTCGGCAGTCGCCAGGCCACCCGAAATGATTTCGGAATACGCATCGCCAGCTTTGGAGTAATAGCCTTCCGCACTGGCAGTATCACCCGAGACTCCTTGTCCCAGTCCGTAGTACGTTTCACCAATCCACAGCAACGAGTTGTAGTCGCTCTTGTTTCGCGATTCGTAAACCTTCTGAAGAAATTTTTCGAACGAATCTCTTACCTGCGCCAATCGTTCGTTTTCTCCCGACGCTTTCAGCCGCTTCAATTCTTCCTGAAGTTCGATTCCCAGCTGCGTATAGGCTGCGAGAATATCTTCGCCCCCCACTCGTTCCAACTTCGTCATCGTCTGCAGGGCCTGATCGATCTGTTGTGTTCCCACATAGGCTCGAAGAAGCAATCGATAGGTAAGGCCGGCGAACGACTTGCTTTGAATCCCTTCTTCCGGACGCGCTGAACCTTCGGCGACTTCTATGGACATCACTACGGAGTTCTCTGCTCCCTTTGTCAGACGGTCGATCGTCGCTGGAAATTCTCCGTCCAGATTCAGGATACTGGCCAGTGAAACTTCGGCCGCTGAAAGCTCCTCCGTTGGCTTTGCCATATCGCCAAGTTTTTGACGCGTCAGCTGAATACCCTGCGTCAACAGATTTCTGGCTTCCGTCTTCCAGGTCTGCATATCCTGAACTGAAGGAGTCGCACCATCAGGATCCACAGCCGCTAATGCGGCTTTTTGAGTCCACGCTGTCCAGTACGACTGTCCGGCATTGATTCTCGCGGATGCATACTTCGGATCTGCTTCAGGCACCTGAAGATACCACTTTGCACCTTCCAGTGGCTCGTTCATGGTTCGATAAACACTTCCCAGTCGCATTCTTGCTTCACCACCTCGACTTGACTGAGGATAAAGCTCCAGAATGCGCTGACAGACGTCTCTCAAGGCGCGAGTCTCGAAGTCACGTTCTTTCCCCGGGGCAGAGTTCCAGGCCGAAACCGCTGCGGCCATAGCAATCTCAGTAGCATTCAAGGCAGTGTCCGGATCGGCCTTCAGGTCATGCTCCATGCAATAAGATGACATGATCATGGAATCCAGAGCCTTGCCCTGACGCAACAGCACAAAGCTGAGCAGATATCTGGCCTGGGCAACGGCTTTTTCATCACTGTCGGAATCCCGCAGATCCAGAGCCAGTCGCAACAGACGTCCCACTTCATTCAGATGATTGTCCAGTGAGCCCTTCTTCGTCGCTCGCTCATTGTTGTCAGCAGACTTTGCGACGTCATCACTGAGCTGCTGAATCTGAGCGATCATTCCTCGAGCACGCTCGAAGGCGGTGGAAAAATCGCGAGGCTCACGATCCTTTTCACCCAGCACTACCTTGAGCCGTCGACTCATTGCCGACGCCGGCTCTTTGTAAGCGCCTGGATACTTGCCTACCTGTTCGGCATCGTTCATCGCCGCACGAAGCACGGCCTCCTTTTCTGGCTCCGGCAGTTCTCGATTGGCGCCCAGCTTTTCTTCCGCGATAGCTTTTTCCCAGAGAATTCCCAGCCCGGAGGGAGTCGTTGAAAGCTGGCGGTTCGCCTGCAGCCACGCTGTCGCCTCCTGAATCACAAGCTGGTGATCGTTTTTCTGAGGATCATTCAGACAGATCAGGCGATAATGCTGAGCAATCCCCTTCAGAACTTTGACAGCCGGGTTTTCTGAGGTATGCCCCAGCATTTCGTTGTAAATACCCAGCGCACGGCCGATATCATCCTGCTCCTGAAAACATTTTCCCATCATTAAACGTGCGTGGAGACCGATCTGATTCGTACGACGACTGGTATGAATCTTCTCAAACAACTCGGCGGCCTGAATCAGAGTCTGATTGCGTTCTGCTGTTCCCTTTTCAAATGTCTGGCCCCGCTCGTATGTGCAGCGAACAAGGTTAAACCAGGCCCGAAGGTATTTGGCTTCCGCTTCCAGCCGGCGAGTGTATTCCTCTTCGTCCTTTGCTTCGTCAATGAATTTTGGGAACGCATCGTAAATGATCTTGTATTGATCCTGCGCTGTCTGATAAATCACCTTGGCCTGATCGACAAAGGTACGAGCCGACTGTTGCAGTTCCAGCTTCTTGTCAGCGGCCTCTGTTTCGGCCACCTTCCAGATTAAGGATCGAGCCCGCTCAAACAGCAATTCGCCCAGCATCGAATTCGCAAGGGCGGCCTGAGGATGTTGAGCTTTTTCCGTCACAAATTTTCGAAGGAAAACTTCCGCTTCTGCAAGTGCCTGTTCACGATCGGCAGGCACTCGGGAAGTTGCTCCTTTCTGCTGGAGCGTCAAACCTCGTTCCAGATCAAGCAAATCGCGGACTTCGGCTGTCAAATCCGATCGCTGGCTCATCGAATCGATGTACTCTGACGCGGTATCAAAATACAAACGTTCGCGTAGTCCTTCAATGAACCGTATAAACGGCTCATCTCCCTTGGCAGGCAAAGCCAAAGCAGACAATCCGACGAGGAATATCAGCAGAAATCGCCGCCCATTTGTTGACACCATGCCATACGCGGACCGGACAATAAAACTAGCAAACATTGAATTGGGCGGGCCGTCCATGCGAGATCCTCAGCGAGACAGGCTCGAATGTTTTGGATTGAAGATGGGAAAGTGGCCAGGCGGCCTCAGGAAGTACAGGTGAAGAGCATACGTCTTGAGGCTCCGCCTCGCAACGATCCAACAGAATTCCTTTGTTGCACTGTGGCAGATTGATGCGGTTCGTTACATTTCCAGCCGGCTTACGAGGTAAAATGGCGTTCGAGTGCCATCTCTGCCATCGCAACAAAGGAACTAGTCGTGGGCGAAAACATTGTACTGTCGGACACCGACAGAGATCTGCCTAAGCATGTCAAGAACGGCTTCATGCGTTATCGTGACTTCCAGCCGCTGACTCAGGGCGGTGAGGCAATTCTGAGGACCTGTGTCGACGAAAACCTTGGTCGTACGGTCGTCATGAAGACTCTGCAGCCGCAATTTCAGAATCTCGAAACCTATCAGAAGCGATTCCTGCGGGAAGCTCGCGTGACCGCACAGATTCCGCATCCCGCCACAGTTCCTGTCTACGAACTCAGCCGAGATTCCGAAGGCAATGCCTATTTCACAATGAAGAAACTTCGCGGCCGGGATCTAAGTGATATTCTCGACAAAATCGCTGAAGGCGATTCGGCGACAATCGAAAAGTTTCCTATCGACCAGCTTATCAACGTTCTGATCCACTGCAGCCAGTGCCTGGCCTTTGCACACAATCAGGGTGTTGTGCATCGTGACATGAAGCCTGCCAACATCATGATTGGTGACTATGGCGAAATCATGGTACTGGACTGGGGCCTGGCAAAAGTTTGGGACATGGATGACAACGACGACGTCGATAGCCTGATTCGAAGCGGGCAGCAGACAATATCGGGACGATTGACCGGACGAGGTGACGTTCAGGGAACTCCGTTTTATATGTCCCCCGAGCAGGCCGTTGAGACAGGAGACGTCGACGAGAGAACCGACGTCTACAATATGGGTATCATCCTCTTTGAAGTGCTGACCGGCGAGAGCTACATGTCCGGCAAGAACTTCAAGGAGATCAAGCGCAAACTTCAGGAAGATCCCGCTCGAGAACCTGTTGCTGCGGCCCCGAAGAAAAAAATCTCTCCTGAACTGAATGCCATCTGCCTTAAGGCTCTGAAACGCTCTCCAGCCGAGCGCTATCAGAAGATGTCAGAATTCGTCGATGATCTTCGAGCGGCCTTACTGGGAAATCCCGTTTCGGTCTACCCCGAACCCATCTACGGTCGCATTCTCAAGTGGCGCGATCGTAAAGTATTCAGTACGGCTTCTCTGATCTGGATGCTGGCCGGAGCGGTGCTTTCTTTGGGAATGCAGCTGGTCGTTAAATCGCTGCTATAGACTGACTTCTGGTTTTGCATATTTGCAGGGTCTGCTGGCAGCCTGACAAAAAATCGCACATGCACCCGTTTCAGGTGGCTGGTGATTTATAAATCAACTGCTGTGTCATAATGTGTCGCCACTGACGGACCCGCCGTTGCAGTGTTGCCCCACCACAGTCAGAACGACGAAAGCGAAAAGGACTGGTTTCATCGAGGCTCACCCCACGTCGATAAGTTGTTGCAGCCTGTGGCAGCTTGAGAAAAAAGACTGAGCTAATCACTGTTGCCTCGTCTATTCATTGAAGGCTCAAGCATTTCGCTTCCAATCGTATTCCAATTGCTTTCGGAAGCCTGTGAGTCGAATTGTGCCATCGTGATCGATCTCCATGACCGAGTACCCGTTGTTATCGGCACCAGAACCCTCGACCATCGCAACCAGCGTACAGTAATGGATGCCGCCGATGTCTTTCAGATCGTTCTGGTGGCTATGCCCTTGAAAGACAGCCACTACTTTGCCTGAATCCTCAAAGATCGTTCGCAGTTCAGGACAATTTTTGACGCCGTGGTCGTTGCTGACATCCAGCCTCTGATGGGCGAAGACAATCGACTTCTTGCTGGTTGATTTCAGATCGGCTTGCAGCCACTCTACTTCAGCGGCCGGGATGTTGGCGTCATTCCACTTGGAATTCTTCCGGCCATACGGCTCACCGTCGTTACGGAAGCAGGCGTCCAGAATTATGAAATGGAAGTCGCCACGGTCGAAGGAATAGTACGACTTTTTCTGTTCCACTTGGTCGAGAAACTCCGCCTTGGTCAGCGTGTCCACACAGTGGTTTCCAAGAACATAATGTCGATCCTTTGAGATCGCTGCGAATTCCCGGTTGATCGTCTTGAGGTAACGCTGCTCCGTCTCCACGGAATCGGCGGCGTCAATTAGATCGCCCAGTTCTACGACAAAGTTCACCTTGTCTTTGTCGAATTGGGTCGCCGCCTCTGCCAGTTTGCCCAGCGTCTCTCGATAATGTCGAGTTCCCGCGGGTCGTTTGTCGGCATGGTGGAGATCGGTAATGAGCCCGACCCTAAGACGGTCTTTGCCCTCATCGGCAAACAGCGACGAAGCATCCACGGTCGCAGTCGCCGCCAGAAACAGGGTGCCGTTCTGAAGGAAGGCTCTTCGCCTCACACGGAGTGAATGCTCGTCAATAGTTCTCATGGTTGTTTCTCTGCTTGTGCCGTCTTTAATGCTTCACAGTCCAGCCAGTGGCCGGGCTCTATTGTGACAGCCGGGCGAAAGCCTTGATAGTGCTGAAACACGGGAGTAAGTCTCTTCGAAAATCGCTATCCTGCGTGTTTGACACTTCTTCTGTTAACATCATGGGGACTGCATGAACTTAATCAAAACGATCTCGAAGTATCTCTTGGCGATCTTCATGATCT
>JANPHT010000566.1:0-10693 GCA_031424595.1 Planctomycetota bacterium | reverse complement strand
CAGTTCTTCCAGACTCTTGGTCTCGCTACACTACTCCCTGTCACTCCGGCCGCTTAACCAACCGAATCGCCGTGTACGGACCCGTACGCACGGTGATGTGGGAGGGGAAAAGCCGAAAGGCTTTCCCCTATCCCGATTCCGAGTCAGGTATTGAGCATTCGGGGACCACTGCAGGCCGTTCGCTGCGGCTTCAGCCTCCGTGTATAATTGGAGCGTGCCTGTCGGCGGAGCGACAGGTGTATGGTACGCCCGTCGCTCCGCCGACGGGATTCTTTGCCCGGCCAAAACATAGACCGAATCGGATCCATTGCCAATGCTCGAATCATTCGTTCTGCTGATGCTGCTTGCCATGAGCCTGCTCTCGTCACAAACAACCGCACTCGGGCACGACGACTCCAGTGACCATATCCATGCGTCGCCCGGCGACAACGTTCGCATCTGGACCATCCTTGATTCAGAAGCCACAATCTCGGGAACATTTTTCGCCGTGCGCGACGGCAAAGTTCATATTCGCCGCGACGATGGCTGGGTGAGGCCCGTCGCCATCGAGCGACTGATCGAGTCAGATCGACTCTGGATCGAATCGCGGCAACGCGAGATCGCAGCGGTGAATACTTTGCCGGAATACATTCTCATCGCGCAGCGAGGTCAATCTGCCCCCGCAAAAAGTGAAGCACCCGCGATTGCTGCGAGCTTCAAGCCGTTCGAAGAAGTAGCGACGGTTCGTTGGGACGAGGAATACATCTATGTGGAATCCAACGGCATGCCGGATCACAAGATGATGGTCGGTATCACCGCTTGGCAACAGCAGGTGCCGTTGCCTCAGAACTATACAGGCAACAACGCGTGGCGAATTCCCCTGCATCCAGTGCCCGCTAAGAATCCGCTGTCGGCAAAGGACAATTTTTTCCGCGGAGCGATTGCTTTGGCAGTGAATGGAATTCCGATTTTCAATCCAATCAAAAACGATGGTCGAACAGACACTTTGCTGGCAGGGGAACTGGATGAGTTCGGTGGCCATTGTGGTCGAGCAGACGATTATCACTATCACATCCCGCCAGCGCATCTGGAGAAGATCGTTGGTGAAGGAAAGCCGCTCGCATGGGCGCTCGACGGCTATCCGATCCTTGGATTTCAGGAAAAAGGCGATGCCGATTATTCGCCGCTCGACAAATGGAATGGTCATAAAGACAAGGATGGCAATTATCATTATCACTCGACGACGAACTATCCGTATCTGAACGGTGGATTTTACGGTGAAGTCGTCGAACGGGACGGCCAGGTCGATCCGCAGCCGCGAGCTGAACCGCTTCGCCCGGCTCTTTCTCCGATGCGAGATGCGAAGATCACAGATTTCGTCGAGACGAAGTCAGGAAGCTATCGGCTGACCTACGATGTGCGCGGCAGAAAAGGGACGGTGAGTTACACCCTGTCCAGCAACGGTTCAGCAGCGTTCGAATTTGTCAGCCCCGATGGGTCAAGAACTACGGAGGAATTCTCATCCAATCGACGAGGCGGTGGAAGTGGTCGTCGCCCCGGGCCCCTCAACGCTTCACCTCCGCCTCGCAATGATGATCGACCGCCGCGCAATGGGAAGGCGAAGAAAAAATCCGACGAGACGAAGAGCGAAGCTAAGTCCGATTTCAAGAGTTCGAAGCACGAGACTCAATTTGAGGTGACCAGTTCATCGCTAAGTCGTATCACATCACCATATTCGCCTTGTCGCAGGATGTGAAGTTGACGAGCAACAGATCCAGCCGAGCCAATCTTCTGGAAGCTGTGAAAGGCATCACGCGGGGTGAGTCGACTCTTGATTTCAAGTACGAGCGGAAGTAGACGGATGTCAGTATGACATGGCGTGATGATGACTCGAGGTACTGGATTGAAGCCGAACTCGCAACCAAGTGACGGCCTCAGCCTGATGCTGATCCTTCAGGGGGCCGGCTCCTTGAAACGTCAGGCCGTCTGCTTGTACTTCGGTGTCACCTCCCTTGAATTAAACCCAGCAGTGCGGTGCGAATGGAAGTCGGGAAGCTTATCGAAAATTTCAGGAAGAGTCGTTTGAATTGTACAACCCGAAGAGCGATCCCGGCGAGTCCGAGAATCTGGCAGCGTCGCAGGCGGAAACAGCGGAAGAGTTGCGCACAGTTCTCTTTGACTGTCAGTCGGTGACAAACGCTCGGCGACCACCTGAAAAATCCAGAACAAGCGATCAGGAAAGTCCAAGCAATGCCCGTGCTTCTTCCTGTCCACCGGCGGGCTTTCCGAATTCACTGGCTGTGACTCGAGCAAGTGACACCAGATGACGCCAACGTGCTGATGGACGAGTCGAATGGAAATCATCCCAAACCGTGTGGAAATATTTTTCAGCGTGCAGTGCCCCGTCTTCACTAACGGCATAACGCAGAAGAGATCCGAAAAGTCGGTCGGCAGGCAGAGACAGCTGCCCGTATCGATGAGCAATCGCCGTGGCATGCCCCTGCAGATTATTCTGAATTGCTTCGTCAAGTTTCAGCAACAATCCGTCGGCGTCGGTGACTGAGACACGATCGAGATGATGTTTCGCGGGTAACGGTTCTGTCAGCAGATTCCCCGGATAGGATCGGTCACGCGCCACCTGCCAGGCTCCAATGATAAGGCAGGCAAACACATTGCGGCCGCTGCTGACGCGAGCCAGATTTCGCCAGGCGTTTGCGGCATCGCTGGCGTGAACGCCGACGGAATCACCGTGAACTGTTCCCGCTGGCTTCAGTTTGTCTTCCCATTGAGGCAGTCGGCCACCATCTCGCAGGACGAGCAAACTGGCTGCAAGTGAAATGGCCTCGCCGATTGCCGCCGGTTCATAACCTTCCGATAATGCTGTTGCCGCCGCCTTTGCGGCATCGCTTGGGGTACCTGTCGCAAAAGTCTGGCTCAGATGTTCAACGAAGGCGTCTTCGGCCTTCGTGGTCCCCGGTTCCTTTCCATTGAGATGACATTCATCAAGCAGGCTGACCAGCATCTTTCCGTGTTCGTCCCATTCGGCTCGACGAGCAGGTTCGGCGCGAACACAGTATCGCAGAGACTGTCGCAGCAGCGTCATCGCATGCTGAGTTCCCACGATTTCCTGCATGTCCCACGCTCGGTATGGCAACACTGTGCGGTGAACTTCCGGATTATCCTGAACGGCGGGAAGCAATGCCTCCAGCGCGCTGCGGGGATCAGCGGATACAAACGCAGAAAGGATCTGTTCCGCGTGATTCGCATCTTTCGCTTTGATGGCATCATGGAGAGCTGTCGCATTGGCTTCGTTGACCGGCGACGATGCGGAGAGACTATGGAGCACTTCAGATTCTCGACCACCGAATTCCTGGATGCGGTTGCTGTTCCGGTAAAGCACTTTGAACACAGGCAGCGCTTCAGATCCTTTAGGCATCAGCGCCGACATCTTCAACGCCGGGCCAAGCGCCATAAAGGTGTGGAAGCCGATGTAATCTTCGCCTCCAAAGGTTCTCGCGTTTGCTAATGCAGCGGCAGCGACTAGTGTCTTGAGTGGAAGTCCAGCTTGCAGCTTCTTCGCAAGGGATGACTGGAGTTGCTCAATCGGCGTTTCCTGAAGTGAGCAAACCAGAGGTTCGAGGTCGCCAAACTGCAGCGGTGAATCCAGTTCGTCAGCAAACGTTGTGGGGGCCAACCCCAGATCTGTCAGGAGTGCCGGCCCCAGTGTGGCCAGCAAGGTTCCTCGTCCAACATCAGCCAGAAAACCACGACGTGAGCGATCCTGAGACATCGGTAACTCCTCGGCCAAATACAGAACGGCAGGCTCTGTCTGACGATAGGGTACACACGCCCAAGGATAAATTGCAATTGCGTTTAAAATTATCTCCTCGGACCTGACTCAGGTTCGATTGCGCACCCGCGCACAAATATGGCGGGTGTTTCTGCGCATGGCCTCGTGAATGGAAGCAGTCCTGGAATGGTATGATGTCTTGAATGTGCGTCGTGAGAGTCAGTCGATCCGGGATAAGTCGCCCTATGGAATTCGCAACTCGATCAGCTTGAGTTCCTGATCCCGATTGATGGTCAGAGTAACTCGCTGGCCTGGCCGAAAGATTGCCAGTTGCTGCTGGAAGTCGGTGACGCTGGTAATCACTGCGTCGTTTATCAGCACAATCAGGTCACTGCGTTGCAGGCCGGATATTTCCGCTACGGATCCATCCACAACTTCATCCACAAATGCGGGCGTTCGTTCTACAACGTTGGGAAGCATTGTTATACCGAACTTCGACGTCAACTCCTGGTCGGAAACCATCGCGATATCTGCAACTGCGTCCTTAGGCTTCGTGTCAATCTTCTTGCCGGACATCAGAGCGTTCACAATCGGAGCGAGTGTGGTCAGTGGCACGGCATAGTTCACCCATGTACGGCTGGCAGCATGGCGGATTTCCCGGCCGATCAATCCGACTGGTGTTCCAGTCGCATCAGTCAACAGGCCGCCCGCAGCACCCGAGTTATTAGTAATTGCGTCGATGAGCCAGACCGGGGACTTGACAGGGAACCTCCATCGGCCCTGAGTAGCTTCCAGCGGAACTTTGGCAGCGATCACGCCATGCACAACGGTCACCGGTTCGTTGCCTGCGGCGACACGAAACATATTGCTGAAGGCATAGATAGAAGTGCCGACCTCGACGTCAACCGCCTGACCCAGATCGACGAAGGGAAAAGATTCTTCTGCTCCGGCCTTAATTTTCAGGAGTGCGGCATCGTGTTCGAAACTTGTGCCGATGGTTTCCACGGTGAAGCGTCGGCCGTCGGCAGTGACTGCAGTGAGAAAGCCAGTGCTGACGAGATGATTCCAGACTGTCAGCACGTGACCATCCCTGGACACCAGAACACCGGTGCCATAGGAATCAAGGTTTCCCACGCCAGCTCCGAACAACTTCACGATGACAGGTTGCCGCAGGGCAAGCACTTCTGAATGAGTCACCGCAGTTTGAAATGCGAACGCATCGTCAGCGTCGCAAATTGAAAGTAACAGAACCAGAATCGCGGAGGTAGTTTTCATCGATGTGTTTTTAGTTTGTTGTAGAAGTTGTTGCTCGGCGGCATGACGCCAGATCGCCAGTGTGTGAGTTCAGCGGTTTCCTGATCAATTCACACTGACATCGCCTACGATGAGCCATTTGAGTTCTTCTTTCTCTCCCGAGATGACACCGATGCGGCCCGGGAAAATGGCTCCTTCACGTTCGGACCAGTCTTCAAACAGTAAGCGAGCTTCATCGATGCCCTGCCCGTACTCCACATCCACGCCAGCTGGCAATGACGAATCCGCAGAAAAGTACCATCGGCAAGTCCGCGCCCCTTCACGGGAGACCAGAATGTCGACGGGCTTCTTCATGGGAAGATGCCATGTTCGCCCCATCGCCAGTTGTTCGTTGAACGCCGCCTTGTTGCCGCTAAGCAGTTTGCGAAGCTGAAGCAAGGACGTCAGCAGACCGGGTAACTGTGCTGGTTCTTCAGCGGGCAAAGGATCAGCAGCATTCTGAAGATACGGAATGCCGTTCAGTTTTAACCCTGCCGCTGTGAGGCCGAGAGTGAGTTCACCGGTCAGGTTGTGATCGGTTCCAGAAGTTGCGAAAGAAATCTTCCAGGCGGGCGTTGGGTCGCCCAGTAACCCGACTTTCACGCGTAATGGATCAAGCAATGATTTTTGCTGTCGTTCGTTAAAGTAGAAATTGCAGAAGCCTTCTCGCTCGACAAATAGCTTTGTCAATGTGTCAGGAAGTTTGTCAGGAACTTCAATTCCCGGCTTCTCTTCTTCCGGCGTTTCTGGATCCCCTTCCTTAGGATTTGGCTTCCGTTCTTCGGGGAGTTCAGGAGCCTTCTGGAAGGCGTGCAGTGGCCGCAGTCGAATCGTGGCATTGTGGACGCCATTTTTATCCCGCCACGAGAGCGGAACACGTGTGCCCTCCGGGAAAATGCCAAGCACATTTTGAAAGTCATTTGCCGATGTCACAACTCGACCGGCGAATGAGACAATCTCGGCCCGAGGCCGTAAACCTCGGCGCCAGGCTTCGGAAAGCTCTGAAACCTGGCTGACAACGACCTCTCCCTCCGATGTCTCAACCGTGAAATCGGGAATCCCATGGTCCACAATCAGTCCGCACTTCAAGTGTTCGATAAATAGTTGCACTTGATTGACGCTGATGGCATAAGCTGCTCCTGAGTTCACGCGTCCGCGTTTCTCGAACGAAGCGCGGCCGTTGATTCCAATCCAGCGTCCGTTGATGTCGAACAATGGTCCTCCGGAGTTCCCCGGATTGATCGATGCGTCGATCTGAATGCAGTCGGTATACTCCAGAAACGTATTGGCTGGATACTGGTAACGGCGAATCCCGCTGACGATTCCGTAGGTCACTGTTGGCGTGAAATCGGAAGCCAGCAAAAATGGATTTCCCAACGCCATCACTTCATCACCGGCTCGAACTCTGTCGCTGTCGCCGGTCTGAGCGAATTCGAAATCGTTCCGACCCTGAAGCTGGATCAGCGCAACGTCGCCCGTGGGATCGATTCCGACAATCACACTGTCATAGAGTTTACCATTACTCAATCCGCACTTCATGAAAGAGCCGGACCCGGAGGTGACGTGATAATTGCTGATGGCATATCCGTCAGCGGAGATGAGAACTCCGGAACCGCCACCTTCTCCATTTGCGGCCATCACGCAGACTACGCTGGGCGAGATTCGCCGAATGGTCTCGATGCGAGCGGATTCTCGTTCCTTGAAGGATTGTTGCGCGGACAGATTGTGAACACACAGGATTGAACAAATGACTGTCAGTGTGAGGACGTGTTTGCGATTCAGAGCAACGTCGCCGCAAGACGCAAGGCGGAGGTAAGGCCGGTTTTCAACGAGAGCCTCATTGCGAGTTTTCAGACATCCCCCGGATTCTGAACCAACCGTGGGATCATGCTGCGATCGTCCCACCCCGTGGAAGTTGAACGATTCATTGAGAAAAGATGTCACTGCTTATCCTTTGCGATCACCAATCTTGCATCAGCGAGATCCAGCCAGTCACATGTGCTTTCGCCATCGCCAAAGTCAACGAGAATCGAGAGTGTTGAAACACCATTCAGTGTTAATCGTAGTGGCGTCGGTTCATCTGTTGTGGCGATCATTTTGTCAAAGAGTATGTTGCTGTCTCCCATGATTTTTACGGCGACGGAATGAGTTCCGTTGAATGCCACTTCGTCGTCAATTCCAACAATACAGTCCAGCGACGAGAATCGCTGATCCAGGGCCCATGAGATTTCTGTGCGAGAATGAATACAGATCCCTTTTGAGAATTCACGACCTCGCAATCGCAATTTCGCTTGTCGTTCCATGGTGGAATCTCGCCGAGGCCCAAACAGCAGCGTCTGTTGTTCCTTGTCAATGAGCCCTGACAAAAGGCTGCCCTCCGGATCAACACCATCGAAACGTTCTTCGATTGGCTCTATGTCGGAAAGGAACTGGACTCGACCACCGCTTAGATCAATCTTCTGAATCTGTTCAATTGAAGCTTGCAGTGTCTGTCCCCATCCGGCTTCGATCCGCAGTTTGTCGCCCTGAAGAGTGACGGACTTCGCTGCAATTGTATCTCCTTGAGCACTGGCAACACGAACGGTGTTCCTGATCGCAACCATTTGAGCATCGACCTCGAGTGTGGATTTCGCAAAAATAACTCCGTAGACTCGGGCTGCGGGAACGGGAACGGTCTCACCGTCTAAAAGGAATTCAGTCTTCTCGGCAGAGATTGTGGTCACGACGCCTGCAAGGAAATCGAGGCCCAATCCATCGCGTTTGGCGACGATTAAGAGATCCTTTTCTGACTCTCGCTTAAGAAATGTGTTCCACTGACTTCTGTAGGTGGGATTGTCAGCCTGCAGTCGAACGGACTGAACGACCCTGCTGTCGATATCGAGTTTTCCGAGACCTGATGATTCCAGAGTGAGTTTTTTTGCGTTTCGAGTCACGGCTGAGCCATAGAGCTGGCTGCCATCAATCAGAGTCAGCACTTGAGGCTCTTCAGAAAGCTTCGACGTCGTGGCCGGGAAGTCGATCGACATCACCTCGGCGATCGGAAGTTTCGCTTCGACTTCGTTCTCACTGAGTGAGACTTCAGAGCCTGAGACAGCAGTCAGTTGTCCAATTCGAACCTGTCCATCCAGCATGGACACTTTCACATCGGCAGGTGTGAGCAGAAGTGCGAGAAGTGTGATGCTTATCATTCGATGATGCTCTTTACGTCGACTGCCGTTTAGATCGAGTTGCCATGAACCGCGAGTGGTTCCCTGTCGTTTTCAACTATCTAATGCAGCACGCGAATTCAGTTGCCGTGGCGTGTTGCCAAATCGATATCGATAAGGAATGCCGTCCCGCTATTTCTTCTGTTCTGCAATTTTGCGAGTATAGCGACTGATTGCGTCAAGAAAATTGGGTGGGAGTTGCTGGCGAATCAGTTCTCGGGCCTGGGCTTCTGCTTGTTTGTCCAACATCCCCCAATTGCCGTTCTCCGTAAGGTCCTTGCGATCAGCTTCACCGTCCCCTGCGGAACCCTTGATCGTACTCTGGGTGGCTCCCTGCTGTCCGGGTTGATTTTGCTGCTGACCACTACCGCCCTGCCCTGACTCTTGTTGCTGCTGTTGCTTTTCCATTTCCTCAAGCAGTTTGTCGAGCGCAGCGATGACTTCCTCCTCGCGCTTCTGAACCGGGTCGTCGGATTTTCCAAGATCGAGGCGTCGCTGGACATCCGACATCAGCCGAGCCACTTGAGGCAGACCTTCCGTCTTGAGCCCGGCTTCTTCTTTCATCAACTCTGCAACAGTGCGAAATCGAGGCGGCACATCAAGGGTGTTGTGCAGAAGCAATGTGATATCGTCGCCAGCCTGCGCTGGCTGCAGGAGACGTAAACGGCAGATGGCTCGATAGAAAAACAGGCTGGCGGGATCAACAGACGATTCCGGATCCAGTGACTCAAGCATCAAGATCGCTTCATCAAAGAAGCGATGCTGAGTCAGCCATCGAGCGTAATAAAGTTGCACCTGGTCCCGAAAGAATGCGTCTGATCGAGCGCCTTCGAAGTTCAGTGGATCATGAGTTCCGGTCGTGCGACAGGAATGGACGAGTTCCTGAACCGATTTGTCGGCGATGGCGAACGATTCGATCAAATGGTCGAGCGTGTCTTCGGCCGACATGGATTGCGACAATGATTTGTCGGCCCAAAGAGCGGTCACCAGTTTGGCCGTGGCTGCGTCGATTCTTGCCTGCGCCAACCACTGCAGCAATCGCGTCTGCACCTGATCAATCGGCATCCGGCTGAAGGCTGTTGTGACCGCCGGCGTTGAGCCCGATGGCGGAGCATTCGCTCCAATCTCATCGACGGCCGCGAAGACTGGCATGGCTTCGCCGTGTGAGAACTGAGCGACCAGTACCAGTAGTATCACGCCGCTGCCCGAGGCGACCGAGATCCGAGGTTTTGACTTCATGACGTTGCTCCAGTGGGCTCCGAGTCATTTCGATTCACGCATCTTACCCACCAGCAAAGCTTTAAGAAATACTGGAGGGAGCCTGCTGTTCTCAAATAGCCTATCTTCTGAGACCGCAAGTGGGTGCGGTTGAAGCATTGCCTGGCAAATGTGAACGGCGTAGCTTCAAGCGACTTGAGAATCAGTCAACTGCGATCAAGAAACAAAAAGGCTTTGCCGTGCTGCCTGAAAGGGTTTCAACACTCGTTCGTTGACATTGCGGATTGTAGGTCGATAGCATTTCGAGACACTCAATCGTCGTCGTCAGAGACGATTTGGCCCGATTGAGACCTTTCTCGCTGAATTTTCTCGTGCCGTCTGGCATTCTCGAATGCGGAGTTGACAAGTTCTTTGTCATATCGCCATTGATCCGATAGAAACCCGCTCAGTAATTCTTGCGATCTGGTCAAGGGTCGAAAGGTGTTCTCATGTCCGCGATTAATCCCTCTCCAACGAGATCCCGCCGAATGGCTGGGCCCCATATCAAGTTGACGAAGTATGATATCGCCGTTTCAATCCTGACTACCTCGGCCACCTGCGCCGGACTGGCATTCATGGTGATGGTCTTCATCTGGCTGTCAAACATGATTCCTCCGCCTGTTTCCAAGCAGGTGACGATGCTGCCGGCGGGTGATGGGGGCTTTGAGGATGGCGATCCGAACGCCACGCCAAATGTTGAGTCCCCTGAGGATGCCGCGATTGATCCTTCGCTGGCCAACGAAGAAACCGATGTCACGGAGTTGGAAGAAGTCACCGAACAGGTTGTCGAGGTTGCCGAAAATGCTGCGACGATGGTCGCTCCCAACGAGCAAACCGACCAGCGAAATACCGGAGTTCCGGGAAGTGCTGATGGGACAGGAGGCCGACCCCTGGGTAGTGGCGGTCCGGGCCGCGGCGGAGCGAAGCGTGAACAACGATGGTTTGTGGAGTTTGGAGATAAGGGGGATCTGAAGAGCTATGCGGCTCAGCTGGATTTCTTCAAAATCGAACTTGGGGCTTTGTTTTCCTCTGAAAGTCGACTTGTTTACATGAGCAACTTCAGCCAGCCGATGCCGACAATGCGTGAAGTCAAGACAGGTGATTCTGAGAAGCGACTGTTCATGAGTTGGCAGGACGGAAGTCAGGAACGAGTTGCTGCAGATATTGA
>JANPHT010000565.1:0-8308 GCA_031424595.1 Planctomycetota bacterium | reverse complement strand
TGATCTGCTCCTGGCGCTCTTCGCATGGCGTCACCGGGGCGATCAACGTGCTACCCGAACCTTGTTGACTCTCAATGTACTTGTGGCTGTCGGCGGCGTCGGCGTTTTTGCGGCCGAGACTTCCAATTATCGCTCCGAAGTCGCCGACTTCACCGCGCGCGACCCCGGCCGCGGCGCAGACTACATTCAAGCGAGAATCCAACGTATAGCGTTGTTCGCCGTCCCCGCGTTACAATGGTTCGTGACATTGCTGGCTGCGGGGACACTGCTCGCGCAGGCCGGCTTGGGCCGCAGGCACGTCGGCCGAAACAGCGACCTAGACAACTCACAAGGAAAACGCACGTGAATCCACCAACGGTTCAACCACGCTCTCTCGCGGCGAAAGCGTCCTGGGCTGCGGTGTCGCCGTCGGGCTGGTGGGAACCATTGTGCTGTGGCTGATCGTGGGTCACATCGTCGTCGGTTTCTAAAGTCAGTGGGAATTGCCAGCGGCATCAGATACGCCCTGACCCACCGGAGCACTTGCAATGAATGAAACGAAGAAGATGAGTTGGGTCCAGAAATTCTTTGTGGCGATCCTTCCGCGAAGCTGGGCTGAGTCGATGGAGGCCGATTCGCGACGTCGGATGATGCGCTGCCGGTGCGGGTTCGCTCAGTCGATCTGGGAGTTGGGCGGTATCCGCTGGAAGGCCACCGGAAATCCGCGTTCGTTCAGAAAGTGTCCGCAGTGCGGCCAGCGCACATGGCACACAGTCTCCCGCACACGATCCGATGACCCGCAGAATCCCACTCCGCCGGACCCTGCGTGACCCAAGTATAAATCGGGCAAATGATCCTTTTATCGGCGGAGCAATCCACAGCGAGAACCTGAGACGAATATCGAACATGGACTTCCACAATCGACAACCTGATGCTCACTCAGCCAGTGCTGACGACTTCACAACGACCCAGTGGAGCCTGGTGCTCGCCGCCGGTCAACGAGGTAGCGCCGAAGCGGAGCATGCACTGGCGGTGTTGTGTCAACGTTACTGGTTTCCGTTGTATGCCTTCGCGCGGCGGCGCGTCACCGAGGTCCATGAAGCTCAGGACCTCACGCAGGAATTTTTCGTGCGGCTGCTGGAAAAGAACTCGCTGGCCGCCGCAAGTCCGGAACGCGGTCGGTTTCGGAGTTTTCTGCTGGCCTCGCTGAAAAACTTCCTGGCGAACGAATGGGATCGCACGACCGCGCAAAAGCGAGGCGGCGATCGCCAGTGCCTGTCGCTCGATTGGGAAGCCGGCGAGTCCCGGTTGTCATTTGAACCGTCTCACTCGGACACGCCCGAACGAGGCTTTGAACGGCAATGGGCACTGACATTGTTGGACAACGTCGTGCGACGCCTGCAGGATGAGTTCGCAGCGGTCGGCAAGTCGCGGCAGTTCGAGTTGCTCAAGGAGACACTCACGGGGGGCCGGGCCGCTCTCGATTACGTGGCTGTCGCGAACGACCTGGCGATTTCCGAAGAAGCGGCGCGGCAGGCCGTTCACCGGTTGCGAAAGCGGTATCGCGAACTGCTGCGCGACGAGGTGGCTGCCACGGTGGAGACTCCGGATGAAGTCGAGGACGAGATTGGCCGGCTGTTCCAGGCATTGGGGACATGACGAAAATCCGAAATGTGAAATCTCAAGAATTCCGTGTCACAACGGTTCGCGAATACTTTAGAGATCAGCAGAATCACTCCTCACCAGGAAACCTGCCATGAGCGAACTACGACGTTGCCCGCAATGTGATGCTGAGATCCCAGCCAATTCGCCAGCTGGACTATGTCCGAGATGCCTGCTGCTCGCGGCGCATGACAGCCAATCGGGCGCGGCTTTTGAGCCGGACCCAACGATGCTGACCCCGCCTGCACCGGCGTCCAGCTTTGTGCCGCCGACACCCGCAGAACTGGCCCCGCTGTTTCCGCAGTTGGAGATTCTGGAACTGCTGGGCAAGGGGGGAATGGGAGCAGTGTACAAGGCTCGTCAGCCAGGATTGGATCGGCTGGTGGCCGTCAAGATTCTCCCGCCGGAGATCAGCCACGATCCGGCGTTCACTGAACGGTTTCAGCGCGAGGCTCGAGCGCTGGCGAAGCTCAGTCATCCGCACATCGTAGCCGTGTACGACTTTGGGCAAACTGGGTCGATGTGCTACATCATGATGGAGTTCGTAGATGGCGCGAACTTGCGGCAGGCGATTCGGACGGGAACGCTCAAATCGGCTGAGGCGTTGGCGATCGTACCGCAGATTTGCGAGGCGTTGCAGTTCGCTCACGACGAAGGGATCGTGCATCGAGACATCAAGCCGGAAAACATCCTCATCGACAAACGCGGCCGAGTGAAGATCGCCGACTTCGGCCTCGTGAAGCTGCTGGCGAGCGGGGGAGGTGAGTCCCCTGATGTGTCGCTGACTGCCACGCATCAGGTGATGGGAACGCTGCGGTACATGGCTCCTGAACAGATGCAGGGTTCGCGCGAAGTCGATCACCGCGCGGACATCTATTCGCTGGGCGTCGTCTTCTACGAACTGCTCACCGGCGAACTGCCGATGGGCAAGTTCGCTCCGCCATCGAAGAAAGTTCAGATCGACGTGCGGCTGGACGAAGTCGTGCTGCGAACGCTCGAACAAGATCCGGAGCAACGCTACCAGCACGCCAGCGATGTGAAGACGGACATGGAGACAATCCGCACGACAGTCGATCCTGCTTCATTGGGAAGCCAGAAGGTTCAGACATCGGCCAAAACAGAACGCGGAATATTGGCCGTCGATTCAACGAACGCAGCGACTGAGCGACGCCTCGTTCAAACTCCAGCGGATTGCCTGCTTCTCTCAGCGGGAATCGCCGGCGTGACGGCGTGTGGGGTGTTCCTTTGGTTGGTCGCGACGGCGAACCCGGAAGTTACAGCCAACATCCGGCTCGTCCGCGGAAATCTGTTCGTACTCTCGACCTCTCTCGCAGTCTATTCCGCGTTCGTGGTTGTCGCTGGCTGGCTGATGCGGCACCTGCGAGCGCGCCTCGTTGTGCTGTCGGTCTGTGTGATCGTGGGGTTGTTCCTGCCAGCGGTCATCGCCTTGAACGTCATCATGGAACTTCGCAACATCCCCGTGTGGCCAGTGGCGATTCCATTTTGGCTCGGCATACCGGCCGCTTTCTGGGCCGCTGTTACGCTGTTTCGCGAAGAAGTTCGTCATGCATTCGATGTGACTGCTGAAGAGCGAACTCGTCGTGCCACTTTCCACAAGACCGCGAATGCCGTGGCCACACCGAGCGTGGTGATACGACGGCCTGCCGAGGCGATGATGTTCGTAGCTGGGGCTGCGATGCTGATGGCCTTGGTGCCTGTGCTGGGACTAATCTCCGGAAGACAAATGAAACGGGAAGCCTTGGAGGCCGCAGGTATCCTAGCCGTATATGCCGTGTTCGTCGCCACGGCAGGCAGGGCAATGCGTGAAGTGCAGGCACGCGGCTACGTGCTTCTGAGCGCGTTCGTGGCTGGCATTTTCCTCCCGGCAAGCCTGGCGTTCAATGCGTTGACGGACCAAGCTGCGCCATGGCCTGCATGGATTCCCATGTGGCTCGGTATCCCAGTAGTCGTTTGGGTAATGCGTGTGCTCTTCCGCGAAGACGTGCAAGCGGCGTTCGACGACGTGAAGAATCGAGCGTCACGATCCACCGCAATTTCCGACGAACCGCGTTTCAGCCGGTTCGCGATTGCTGGCGCAGTGTGGGCGCTCTTTGGATTGCTGGCGGTGATTCCGGTGCTCTACTTCATCGGACTGAATCGAGTCTGGAACGGCGAGGCACTGCCGACCGATGTGATTCACTCGGTGCCGCCGGTGGCGTTCACAATTTTCATGGGAGCGTTGTTGGTGATCGGCGCGGGTGCTCCCATCGGGACCACGATCTACGGAGCCATCGCCATCGGGCACATCAAACGCTCCGGCGGGAAAATCATCGGCCTGCCGCTGGCGGTGGCGGATGCGGTCTTCTTTCCGCTGCTCTTGCTCGGCAGCATCGTCGCTCTTCCTTGCGCACTCGCCTCCGCCGCGTTGTTTCCGCATCCGAATGCCGCCGCTTTTGCCATTTCAGTGGCGTTCGGCATGCTCGGAGCATCGATTGCCTGCTTCGGAGCCGGACGTGCGGCGTGGCGCATGATTGCGAGTGGCACTAGACAAGTCGACTTATAGATGAGTCCCGAACAAACAGAACGAACCGTTCACCCTGAAAATTCCTCCAGTGACAATGCGAGTCCCACGAACGGGCTGGAGCGGATCAGTCTATGGGCGGCCATTTCGGGAGTGGTTCTGCCGACGCTGTTGTTGCTCGGCGGCAGCGTGCTGTCGAGTCGTGTCAGCATCTCGGATGGCTTTGTAGCGGTGTGCTTCCTGCTCGGCGTGGGGCTGGAATTGGTGGCGGTCGGGTGCGGGATCGTCGCGAGAAGGACCACGTCCGGCAAAGCGGGTCTGATCATCGGCTCCATTGCACTCGCGTTGTGGCTGGCCACTCTGTGGACGATTCCGACTCGCACAGTTTCGTCCGATGTTCAATACGAGATCAGTTCGACTCTGATGAGTGATGTTCCGCCGCTGGGAACGATCACGAACGGCGATCGAATTGATCCCGCCGCGTTGGCCGCTCGCGTTGAAAACAAACCTTCGCCGGAACCCGACGAACCGAACGTTTCTGCCGTGACCGATCCGGTCGCGCAAGTCGCCGTCCAGTCGGCGGACGATCACGAGCGGATTCAAGGGAGATGGGATTATGTGACGCTCACGACTGGCCCACGGGACTCCATTGTCTTCTCGCAGGACAAGATCACCTTTCACGTCCGCGATACAACCGTGCCCGGGACATTCGTCCTGGACAGCACCACACAGCCGAAACGCATCGACTTGACGTATGTCGGCGGCGCTGACGGCCCGGAGTTTTCTCACGGCATCTATCAATTCCAAAACGATCTCCTGCTGATTTGCTTTGCCACATCGCCAGGGATTCGACCGACGGAACTCAGGCCGACCGACAAGCAGAATGTCATCATGCTGGCGCGACCGACAAAAGAACGGATCAGTCCATGAGCCATGAAGAATCTGCGCCAAGACAACAGGCGGCTAACGACGAGGTCGAGCTGATCGACACTCAGGAAGCGACCTGCTGTGTCGTCGGTGCCGGCCCAGCCGGGGCGGTCTTGGCGCTGCTGTTGGCGAGACGCGGCGTCAAGGTTGTGTTGCTCGAAGCTCACCAGAATTTCGACCGCGAGTTTCGCGGCGACACGCTGCATCCGGCGATCCTCGAAATCATGGACGAGATGGGACTGGCCGAACGTCTGCACGAGCTGCCGCATGTCAAACTTCACGGCCCGGTCATTCCGACGGCCCGTGGACCAGTGCGACCGTTCGATCTGCGTGTTCTCAAGACGAAGTTTCCCTACATCATGTTTATGCAGCAGACGATCTTTCTGGAGTTCCTGACGGCAGAGGCGAAGAAGTCTCCGAGCTTCCGGCTGATCATGGGAGCCAGCGTTCAACGGCTGGTCGAGGACGGCGGACATGTCCGCGGCGTGTGTTACAAAGCGGACGACGGCTGGCATGAGATCCATGCACCTTTGACCGTGGGAGCCGACGGCCGGTTTTCCCGGCTGCGACACCTGGCCGGTTTCCAGCCGATCACGACGTCCGCGACGCTGGAGCTTTTGCAGTTTCGCCTGCCGCACCTGACCGATGATCCGGACGAGTCGAAGTTATTGCACGCGAATCCAGACACTGCGTCGCGCGAAGTCACGTCCGCCGATTTCAACAGCCCGGTCGTGCCTTTTTTTGCTCAAGGGCGAATTGTGATCGTGCAGAATCGATCCGATCATTGGCAGATGTGGTATCTCTTCCCAGCGGGCCAGTACAAGCAACTCCGCGACGCCGGCGTGGAATCACTGCGCCAGGCCATCGTCGAGCTGGAACCGCGATTCACTAAACATGTCGAACACCTGACCGATTGGAAGCAAGTGAATCTGTTGTCAGTCGCGTCGAATCGCTGCCGCCGCTGGTACAAGCCCGGTTTGCTGTTGATTGGCGACGCCGCCCACACGATGACGCCAGCCGCCGGCGCGGGGATCAAGTACGCCATCGAGGACGCCGTGGTGACCGCGAACCTTCTGGCTGAGCCGCTCAAGGCCAACAAACTGCAATTACTTGACCTGGCCAACGTACAACGACAGCGCGAATGGCCGACGCGTGCGATTCAGTTTCTCGGTGCTATTGCCGTGAAACAGATCCTTCGCAACCTGCGCTCGAACCAGCCGCCGCGTCTGCCAATTTTTGCCCGGCTACTGATCCGCACTCCCTTGCTGCGCTACCTCATTCCACGAATTGTCGGTTTCGGTTTCTGGCGCGTGCATGTGGCCCCGCTCATCGATCTGGAAGAATCATGAACGAATATGCGTGGGCCATGCTGGCCAGCCGTAGCCCTCACGCTGACTCAGCGGCCTTTCACGTTCAGGAGTGTGGTGTTTCTCTTGAGAGCTCTCAGAACAAACCAAATCCCTGAGCCGACGCCAAGGAAGATCCACCAGTTTGCTGAAACCTGAACCCTGCGCGTCTCGAACAAGTCCCCAAACAACTCCAGGAGAAAGGCCACAACAACGATTTGGAACAGTGTGTTGTATTCGCGCCTCAAAACATTCAGCAGTGAGAAACTAAGTTCTGTTCGCGCATAATGGCGAAAGCTTGGGATGAATGGTGGCGTACGTTCTGCCCATTGATCAAAAAGCTCGCCAAATTTCGACTGCAGGAAGGCCTCCTCAGCCATCATAATGCGTTCATAGTACAGCCAGAAAGTGAGTATATAGACAACGACAAACCACCATGACAGTGTAAAGCAGGCCAAGCCCAGCCCAACCAGAAAGTTTGCCAGATACAGCGGATGTCGGACCGTTGAGTAGATTCCGGTTGTGTTCAGGGATTCCGCAATCTGCGTGGTCGTATTTCTTCCGGACGTCCCAGCGGGCGTGTGCCCCACCGTCAAAGCTCTCACTAACATTCCAAGAAAACTGATGCCGAGGCAGACGACCTCGATCCAATCTGAAATGGGAGCATCACGTTTGGGAATCGGGAAGGGATACATCGCGAGAATCGCCCCGAAAACCACGGAAAGCGGCAGAAAACTGCGCCAGCGGAAGAGCCAGTTCCCGGTGGCGGGGAGTCGTTTGACGAGCGGCATTGCAAGACTTCGGTCTGTTTACCTGGAATTAAATCGCGACTGACACATTGTCAACCCGCCAGTTCGACAAAACTGAATGACGTTTGTCTGTGATCACGGATGGCTTGCCTCCCGTAATTTCCGTGGAGGCTTTCCAACGTGGTTCGAAGGCTATCTAAACGCTGGTTTCTGCACTATGCCAGCCTCATTAATTCGTGTTTATGTTGACGCTTTGGCGGTCGATATGAGAGCTCATTTCTGATAGACTCCGCGCTTTTGAATCCATTGACGATTTATGTTGTTCAGGATGCAGACGATCGGTAGTAAGCATCGCGAAAACCGTTCTCATGCAGCAAATCCTCGTCATCGAAGATCACCCGAATCTGCTTCGTAGCATTACACAGGCACTTTGCGAATCCGGATTCGAAGCGATTGCTGCCGCCACGCTGCAATCAGCCACTGATAGATTGACCAGCGAAATCAACCTTGTTGTCCTCGACCTGATGCTTCCGGACGGCAATGGACTTGACTGGCTTACCAAACTGCGAGCGAATCGAAATTCCGTGCCGGTTCTGGTTCTTACTGCGAGGGATTCAGTCAGTGACCGCGTCCATGGTCTCAATCAGGGAGCAGATGATTACCTGATTAAACCATTTTCATTTGATGAACTGCTCGCCCGGGTTCGAGCATTGTTGCGACGTGAAACCCGCCCTGTGTCGTCGTCGCTGTCCGTTGCGGACCTGCAGCTTGATCTCTTGACCCGCACCGTATTTCGGGGATCGGACAGGATTGAACTGCAAGCTCGTCAATTTGAGCTTCTGGCTTTCCTTATGAAGCATAGTGGTCAGATTGTGACGCGAGAAATGATCGCCACCAGCGTCTGGAAGGAACCTTCAGCGACGTGGACGAACGTGATCGAAGTTCACGTCAACCAGCTCAGAAAGAAGCTGGAATCTCCGCAACGACCAGCGATACTCCACACTGTGCGTGGAAAAGGATATCGCCTGGGAGAGGCCACATGAAGAACTTGTCGATTCGCTGGAAACTGACTTTATGGTACGGGTGCGCAGCCTCGGTCACTCTGCTTGCGTTTGGCATCATAC
>JANPHT010000564.1:0-36415 GCA_031424595.1 Planctomycetota bacterium | reverse complement strand
CCCCCCCCCCCGCCCGCCCCCCCCCCCCCCCCCCCCCCCCCGCCCCCCCCCCCCCCCGCCCCCCCCCACACCTCCCCCCCCCCCCCCCCCCCCCCCCCCCCCCCCCCCCCCCCCCGCGGCCCCCCCCCCCCCGCGATCATTCCTCGATTTTTCCGAACACCTGAAACCTGGCAATCGACACCGATTTACGATCGCTACCATTAACCGCCGTGGCAAAACATTCTGGAGCTTATCTCAGCGAGTATCCTGTCTTCAGGCGCTTCTCAATGAGTCGCAATTCGTTCTCAACGATCACTCGGTTCTGAGGAGTCGTTTGCCAGTTTTTTGCTGTACAGCCTTCTGTCGCGGGCTGACATAGTAAGGTGACACTGTGGGGCAGATGTCGGTGCGTCCCGTAGAATTTTTCGTCTTACCATCACCGCAAAGGAGGAGAAGTCGGACTCGCCGGGATTTATAAAGAGTAATTCCGGCGGCGATGCGATGCTGCAACAGTTCCGGATCCGACGACCCAACAAAGATCGCAAGATCCGCACGTTCCACAGAGTCGGATCGAAACACATCTGCGGGAAGAATGAAGGTCCGATTCCAACCTCAAATCGGGGCAAATTGGTAATAATTGGGAAGATGATAGAGAAGGCCACTTTGGTCGGAACAATTGAACAGAATCGCTTTCAGGCTACTTCAAATCCAAAATAAGGCGATTTCTGACTCCCAAATCGAGAAGTCATCGCCTCAAAACCTCAAGGGATTGGTTTTTCCTTGCCGATTTGCTTTTGCGGACTTACACTCCACAACTTCGTTTTCCGGCAAATGGCCGGATTCTGTCACGCCGCAATGTTTTGCGGGGTATTTTGGTTCGGTCGGGAAGCCGATGTACTTGTCATCAGCTGGCCGTAACCCCTGAAGGCTCAATGAGATGAAAAAAGATATTCACCCCACTTATCGACCAGTTGTGTTCACGGACACATCCACGGGAACTCGATTCCTGATGAACTCCACCATGCGTTCTAAAGAAACCACAACGTGGGACGATGGTAAGGAGTATCCTCTGGTCAAGGTAGAAATCAGCTCGGCTTCACACCCGTTCTACACGGGCAAGATGAAATTCGTGGACTCCGCAGGCCGCGTCGAGAAGTTCACCAAGAAGTACAAATGGGGCAAGAAAGAAGAAGCCGCTCAGTAGCGACCACAATTTGACAATCTGAACAGGGCGTGCGCATTCATCTGCGCACGTCCTTTCTTTTTGGACCTTCTTCGTGAGTCCTTTGTCACATTGTTCATGCTTCATCTTTTTTAATACACAGGCTAATCCCATGTTCCCCGTTCTTGAACGCCAGCTGGCTCGATACGAAGAACTCGAAAAGCAAATGCAGGATCCGGACGTTTTGATGAACGTCTCTCGGATGCTGGAGATTCAAAAAGAAATGGGAACACTGTCTCGAATCGCCGCTGCCGTTCGAAAGTTCCATGGACTTGAGGGCGACATTGAGACAGCCAGAATGATGGTCGATGAAGAAACGGACCGCGAATCCAAAGACTATGCGAAGGCCGAACTGAATCAGTTGATCGCTCAGCGAGATGAGTTGTCCGTCGAACTGGAAGACATGGCAACCGCCGGCGATTCAATCACTCGCGGGGCTTGCATCATGGAAGTTCGCGCGGGCACTGGCGGTGATGAAGCGGCGTTGTTCGCGAAAGACTTGTATGACATGTATATGGCTTATTGTCTTCAGAAAAACTGGAAGACAGAAGTTCTTGATTTCAGCCCTACGGAACTTGGCGGTCTGAAGGAAGTTGTCTTTTCCATCACAGGCGAGGGAGCATTTCACGCTTTGCAGTTTGAAAGCGGTGGCCATCGTGTTCAGCGAGTTCCCGAAACCGAAACACAGGGCCGCGTTCATACGAGTGCGGCGACAGTCGCCGTGCTTCCGGAAGCGGACGAAGTCGAAATCAACATTCGACCGGAAGACCTGCAGGTCGATACGATGCGAGCTGGTGGACCTGGTGGCCAAAAGGTCAACAAGACCGAAAGTGCCGTGCGCTTGACTCACTTACCAACCGGCATTGTTGTGAAGTGCCAGGACGAAAAGAGCCAGCACAAAAACCGGGCCAAGGCGATGCGAGTACTGCGAAGTCGCATCCTGGAAGCGCAGCAGATGAAGCAACAGTCGGAACGAGCCGAAGTGCGTCGCACACTCGTGGGTTCTGGCGACCGCAGCGAGAGGATTCGCACTTACAATTTTCCACAGAACCGAATGACCGATCATCGCTGCAATCTGACAATCTACAAGTTGGATCGCATCCTGATGGGCGATATGGGTGAGCTGATTACCGCGTTACTGGCGTTTGATCGCGATGAGCGACTGAAGGCTGCGGATGCTGCCATGTAAGATCTGAGACATCTTTCAGGGCGTGGGTTTGCGAGGATTGCGACGCGATGTAATTGCTCGAATTCTGAGTAAGCCGCCGGCATGTATAGAACTCACGGCTTCTCCGCGTGCATTGTTGTTTGATCCCAGTACAATTCACGCCCCCTGCCGACAGCAAGTTGGTCCCTGAGCAAGGGATCGTAAACAGGCCTGCCCGTTTCAGCATCGCTCTACGAAGTTGGCAGCCAACCTGCTACCATGCACCGGAGTCCTGATCAAAAATTGCCGCACTGATCATTTGCTGAGATCCGCTTCTGAGATGAATGCTCCCGTCGAACAAACTGCATCAACTGCCGACGGCTGGACGGTTCAGCGGATCCTTGAATGGACAGCCACGTTCCTGAAGCAAAAGGGTGTGGAGTCTCCGCGACTTGAAGCAGAGCTGCTGTTGTCCCATGCCCGAAAGTGTCCCCGCATTCGACTGTATACGGACTTTACTGTGCTTCTTACAGACGAAGAACGCACGGTGATGCGGGAACTGGTGCAGCGGCGAGCAAGACGCGAACCGCTGGCCTACATCGTGGGAACTCGAGAGTTCTACGGCCGAAGCTTTCATGTTGGCCATGGTGTGCTGATTCCTCGACCGGAAACTGAGACACTGGTGGATGTTTGTCTTGAGCAGATTCCCAAAGATTCTCCGCGTGAAATTCTGGAAGTCGGTTTCGGCTCCGGATGTATCGCAATCACCATTGCGAAACTGCGGCCACTCTGTTCTGTTTTTGCCACCGACAACTCAGAAGCGGCCATGAGTATCGCATCGACCAATGTAACCCGGCTCGATGTTGCCAGCCGGGTGACATTGCTGGCAGGCGACACTCTGGAACCCATGAAGAATTGCGGAAAACAGTTCGATGGATTGGTCAGCAATCCGCCTTACATCCGAGACGACGAACGCGGGGATTTGGAGCCTGAGGTGGCTGTTCATGAGCCAGCGGGCGCCTTGTTCGCGGGTACGGATGGACTGGACGTTGTCCGAAAAATTCTTAATCAGGCTCCATCTTTACTGAAACCAGGCGCATTTATCACCCTGGAGCTGGATCCCACTCAATGTGGAGCAGCGACATCACTCCTGCAGGATGCAGGTTTCAGATCCACAGGAGTTCGACGTGATCTCAGTGGCAATGAACGCGTTGTCATGGGAAGGTTCTGCACGGATTGATCCAGGAGCACTGTCCGCAACCTGGATTTTGGCCAAGCATCGGAAGGAACTTTCAGTATGGACATGTTCTGCATCGAGGGCGGGCACGCCATTCGAGGCTCGGTTCGTGTTGAAGGCAGCAAGAATGCAGCCCTGCCAATTCTGGCCGCCACGCTTGCTGTTGATGGCAAAGTCAGCCTCAGCGAGATCCCGCAACTTCAGGATGTCGCCACGATGAATGCGCTGCTGCAATCGATGGGCGCGACTCTGGAGCAGCATTCCGATGGCACTCTGGTTGTGGATACTACAGAAGTCCATACAACACTCGCTCCCTATGAACTTGTCCGACAGATGCGTGCCAGCGTTTGTGTGCTGGGACCGCTGCTGACACGTTTCGGAAAGGCAAGAGTATCCTTGCCCGGCGGCTGCAACATCGGCCATCGCCCGATTGACATCCATCTGCGCGGCCTGGCAGCTCTGGGAGCGGATATAAGAATTGAATCCGGCTATGTTGTTGCCGAGGCCTCAAAACTGCAAGGTGCCGAAATTGATCTGAATGGACTTAACGGCCCAACCGTGACTGGAACCTGCAACGTCATGGTCGCGGCGACCCGTGCGAAAGGCCGCACTGTCATTCACAACGCTGCAAGAGAACCTGAAGTGGTCGACTTGGGAAGATTTCTGTCAGCTGCGGGTGCAAGAATTGAAGGACTGGGAACTTCGACAATAGAAATCATCGGCGTTGAACAATTGCAGAGTGTTTATCATTGCGTGATTCCTGATCGGATCGAAGCCGCAACGCTGGCGATCGCGGCAGCCATCACGGGTGGTGAAGTTCTGATTGACAACGCTCCGAAGGCTCACATGGAAGCCGTGTTGGAGATTCTGCAAAGGATTGGCGTGACCATTGAGATTCTGGAAACCGGGCTGCGAGTCGCGGCGGGGACCAACTACCAGCCCGTGGAATTCATCGCTGAGCCGTACCCTGGAATTCCTACCGACACTCAGGCTCAGCTGATGGCGTTGCTGACTCTTGTGCCCGGCGAAAGTCGCATCACAGACGATGTCTTTCCCGAGAGATTTATGCACGCAGCCGAATTAATCCGAATGGGAGCCGATATTCAGGTTCGCGGAAACTCGGCCATCGTACGAGGCGTTTCGTGTCTGTCCGCCGCTCCCGTAATGGCCTCCGATCTGCGAGCCAGCGCCGCGCTGGTACTGGCGGCATTAGCAGCGAATGGAGTTACGGAGATTCGACGAGTCTATCATCTCAATCGCGGCTATCGTGCGTTTGAAGACAAACTGAATCGTCTTGGAGCCAAAGTCCTCAGAGTTGACGATAGTCCCACAGGTGGACGTGTGCCGAGTTCGCATATCAACTGGAATAGCGCAAGTCATGCAGACAAGCCCGAAGATACCATCGGAGATGAATGGGAGAACGGCATCGCAACAGAGTCCTGAGGAACGCCGCTGCCGGTGAACACTGGAACTCCCAGCTTGTGAACCGCTAAGGAGTCAACGACTTCGCAGACGTCAGTATGTTCATCTTCAAATTCGCTGGATGGTCGACCGATCGAAACACTCGATGAGTGGCTTTCTGGAAGTCTGCAGGCTGGGCAAAATAGATGTTTGGCACGAAAGTCTGTGGGTTTCGATCGACCAGAGGAAACCAAGTGCTTTGAATCTGAATCATAAGCCGATGACCCTTTTGAAACCGATGCAGCACATCAAGCAGTTCCAGACGGACTCGCGTCGGCTGCCCTGGAATAAACGGCTCCGGCTTCGCGTAGTCGTTGCGAAATCGTCCCCGAATCACTTCGCTGCGAAGCAACATCTGGTAACCGGCCAATGGCGTTGACTCTGGACCATCCGGACGAACATCGATCAGTTTCACAATCCAGTCAGCATCGGTCCCCGTCGTTGAGACCCAAAGATCCACCTCGATTGGCCCGGCAACGACAGTATCTTCGGCCAAAACTTCAGTCTGATATGTCAGCACATCCGGACGTCGGGAAGCGAACCGCTGATCGTCAACCATGTACTCAATAGTCATTCGTGGCGTCACCGTTTCGCTGTAGGGTACTGGCTTGTTTGGGTCACTGACGAACTCATCAAATCCTTCGTCCGGTTCTGTCTGAGTGGGCCTGGCGAAGCTTAGATGGCCTTGACCATTCAGGAAAAGCTGTCGAAGTTCGACATTTCTCGGCGGCCATTGATCGAAAGTTCGCCAAACGTTCGAGCCCGTTTCAAAAACAGTCGCCTCCGCCAGCTGGGACACGTTTTCGTCCTTGAGATACTTTTCGAAAAACGGCAACTCAATCTCTGCCCGGTAGAACGCAGCCGTCTTCGAACCGAATGCAACGTTGCCCAGCTTATCACCGTCGACAGATGACCAGCCACCATGATGCCACGGACCAACAACCAGAACGCTTGTCACATCTGGATTCTGCTTTTCAATCGATTGATATGTTTTGAATGATCCATAGAGATCTTCTGCATCGTACCATCCCGTGACCGTCATTACGGCTGGCGCAACATTTTTCAGATGAGGAATCAAGGCTCTCTTCTGCCAGAATTCATCGCGATTGGGATGCTGCATCATATCCTGCCAAAACGGGATCGTGCCTTTCAGGTACAGTTTGTCGATGTTCTCGACCGAGCCTGCTTCCAGAAACATTTTGTAACCATCCATCATCGGATACAAGTAGGGCCTGGCAGATTCGGTTGTCGGGACCGATCTCTCGGCCGCGTTTGCACTCAGCCATTTGAAAGCATGGGTCAGAAAGAATGCTCCGTGGTGCAGAAAATCGTCAAAGTACCAGTCGCCAACCGGGGCCTGCGGCGAGACGGCCTTCAGCGCAGGGTGGGCATCGATCATTCCAGCCGCTGCGTAGAAGCCCGGGTATGAGATTCCATACATGCCGACTCGACCATTGTGATTGGGCACGTTCTTTAAAAGCCATTCAATCGTGTCGAACGTATCTGAACTCTCATCAACATCTGTCGGCTTTGTCTTTTTGGCGATATGCGGCGTCACCTGGATAAATTCGCCTTCCGATGCGAATCGTCCTCGCACATCCTGATTGACAAAAATGTATCCGGCTTTCACGAAGTGTTCACTGGGTCCCAATTTCGCAGGATACTTATCGTCCCCGTACGGTGCGACGTTGTACGGCGTGCGCTTCATCAGCATCGGATACGTACGGGTTGTATCGTTCGGAACAAACACGGAGGTCATTAGTTTGACTCCGTCTCGCATGGGAATCATGAACTCCTGTTTCGTATAATGCAGCCGAATGTAGCTCTCGAGTGACTGAATTTCCTGAGCGATGACCCGTCCGGACGGCCGAACGGCGGCAGACCAGAGACTCAGAACCAGAATGATGCGAACGACGTTTTTCATGAGCCAGCCGCCTCCTGACATTTGCACGCGTAGAACAGACACGCTACGGAGGGTGACAGATCGCAAACTCTTCGCCAAGGGACAACACGAAATTGCCGCAACTGCTCACGGAATCGTCTACTGAAGCCGCATCTTGCCCGATGTCTCTGACATTCCCGACATCAAATTTTGTCGAAGCGTGGCAGCCGTCTTCTTCGTTCATTTGGCTGAAGCGGGTTAATCTGACCTGCTTGTTGCAGGCACGCCGTATTGTGCTGCAGAGAGGCGACCCGGATGCGAAGAAATTGCATTGATTGAGCAATTCAATCGACCTTCCTGCGAAGGAATCCAGGGCGCAGGGTTTGACTTTGCGACGTTTCGAGCGAACATTCCGGTTTCTCTGTGCTTGTTCCCGGTATCCTGTGAGATTTCAGACATGTCGTTGTTCGAGGATTTTGAGCAGTTTCAGCGGTTCAAGTCCGCATGGAGTGCTGTGCGGATCGAGCGAGCGGCAGAGTACGGGCTGTTTACATTTGGCGATTCTGAGTTACCCTACTATCTGGTCACATCATCAGGAGGCCGTGATTCGCTGGTAAAGATACGACGAGGCAAGGTGACCATCAGCCGTGCCAGAATCATCACCCCGGACAACATGCATCCTGAACTTCGCAATTTCTTTGAAGAGCACGAAGAGACTGGCCTGATCGACTTCCTCATGTCTCGCACGGCCGCTTTTTCGAATCTGAAGCTGGCCAACGAGTCCGGCGCGGCGCGCATCGTGACTGACACTGTCGAGGAAGCCGTTGCCAAGCTGAATCAGCAACTGGATGCTGAAGAAGAAAATGGCGTGGCGGTGTTGTCGTCTCCCGCCGAGTTGGCAGGGTTTGCTGTGTTTCGATACGCTTCTGAGAAAGTGCTGTCCAGTGCTCCTGACAACATTCAGGAATTGAGAGAACGTGGCTTGCTGCCGTAATCCGGTTATCATCGACACTGACGGCGATCTCGGTGATCACAACACTCGCAAGCCGGCCGAGATAAGCGGACGATTTGTTGCAGCCGAGGATTTATTACGGCAGACGATTCGTCGCAGCCCACGGACCTACAATTGGCCTGGCAGCAACAGGCAATAAATGTAAATCACTCAGCAATCTGCATTCGACGAACGCGATGATTGCTGCTGTCGCCAATGTAGAGCCATCCGTCAGACGACACATAGACCCCATGCGGACGATTCAGGCGGCACAGCCTGGCTTCTCCGTCTGGACCGTCGCCTTGCGTCCCGTCGCCAACGACAGTTTCAACAACGCCTGTTTTCGCACGCAGGACCCGAATCGTGTGGCTCTCTGTATCCGCAAAATAGAGGTCACCGGATTTCGATAAACTGACTCCCTTCGGGCCAGCCAGTTGCGCCTTTGTCGCTGGGCCACGGTCACCTGAGTAACCGCTCTTTCCTGTTCCCGCGAGATGATGGTACGTCCGAGTCTGCAGGTCCATTTGATATATGGCATTACCTTCTCGAAGGGCAAGAAACAACGAATGATTGCCATCAAAATCAAGGGCTCGTGGACCATTGAGGGCAGTGCCGTCAAAGGAGGACCCGTCCGGCGTCGCGGACTTTTCTCCGGTTCCGGCGAAAGTTGTCATCTGACCCGTGGTTGGGGCCACGACGCGAATTCGATGATTTCTGATGTCGCAGATATACAAACTGTCGTCTGCTCCCAGTGCAATGGAATGCGGCTGATTCATCTGAGCCTTCCTGGCCGGTCCACCGTCGCCCGAAAAGCCTGCAGTGCCCGTTCCTGCTATTGTCGATATCACTCCAGTGGCTCGATCTACTCTTCGAACAACATGATTCTGCATCTCGACGAACAGCATGTTCCCCTGTTTGTCGAAACGAACTTCGTAGGGTTCATTGAGTTCTGCTTTTGTAGCCGGTCCACCATCGCCCGAATATCCCTTACGACCGTTTCCAGCAACGGTCTTTGCAAGCCCCGTTGCAAGATCGATACGGCGAATCAGATGCGATCCTACTTCGCAAATGTAGAGTCCACCATCTGGCCCCAGGCTGATTCCGAATGGCTGAGACGACGGTGTCTTTGTTGCCGCGCCATCTGCACTGGATGGTACATCTTTGCCATTGCCGCTGATCGTCGTTACGTAACCAGATGAAGAATTGGAAGCTTCGGCAGCAGACTCAGTGACCGTCACCCAGGTAATCAGTCCCCACCCCACGATTGCCAGGATTCGCGTGATCATAAATGCGACTGCCTCACCAGAATTCTCATCAGAACGCCGATTTCCTTCCGACAGCCATCAGTCAGTTGTGTACACGGCCCAAAGAAACGCCGCTCTGCCAGAACTGACTCAAGCTTTGTCGGTCGTCTGAATGACAGACTGCGAAGATGGTTCGCGAATTCCGACTGATGCGTACAAGACATTCAGGCCACCGAAAAACAGCAGCGTAAATCCGATGTCACCAAGGAATGTTCCCCTGGCAAAGGGGATCGCCATTCTAAAGCATTCGACCAGACCACTGAATGTGTGAGCGTACAAGTATTGCCCATCATGGGGCATGCACCAGACACCAAAATTACTGATAACAAAAAACGTCACGGCGGCGAGCAGACCTGCTCCAAGAATCACCGGCATTTGTTTTGGCCTGAGCACTGCTCCGATCCCAAAAATCACGGCATACGCAGCGTAATCAAAGGCAATTGAACCATACAAACCATGTCCTGTCTGGTATTCAAGGACTCCGTCTGTGATCGCTCTTGCCGCCAACGGAATCATCAGGCCCAGCCAAACCGGCCGAATGATCGCCCCGCACAAAACCGCTAAAGCACCCATTGCAGAGAAGTTCAACATCGGCCCTTCGATCAAGCGAAGAGCGATGGCAATCAAAGCAGCGACGGTGACAAAAACCAGTGTAAATTTTTTCATGGTTCGTAAGGATCTCAAAACGTTAATGAACTCAGTCTCACCCATCGGCAGATCAGTTTATGTTCGATGAGCAGCCCGGCGTAATCGATCGTTCAGAGCGATTCCAAGCCCAAGCTCAGGGAATTGGTGTGCGATGATAACGTCCAGCCCGGCAGAGTCGAGACTTCTCAGGGCTGCAAAGAAGTTCACCGCACAAGTTTGAAGGTCTTCGGTCTCACAGAGTCGCATAATTCGTGCAAAGTCCCCAGAAAACGGCTGTTTCCCGTAAGTCATCAGCCCGCACCGGCCATTCGACAACGGCACAGCGCTGGAATTCCAGTCAACCAGCAACAAAGTGGTTGCCGGGGCGTAGTGGCGACTAAGCATTCCTGGTGCTGGCTGAGCAGACTTGTCCCGCGATCCATCAGAAACAGCACGATCCACAGGACCAATCAATTCCTCGATGACTTCAATCGGGCAGCCCCCCGGGCGCAGTACGATGGGCCGTGACTCCATAAAAGAGATGACCGTCGATTCGACTCCGACAGAGCAGGGTCCTCCGTCCAGGATGTGATCAACCCTGGATCCCAATCCATCGAACACGTGCTGAGCCGTTGTGGGACTGATTCCACCAAAAGGATTTGCGCTGGGAGCAGCGACTGGACAACCAGCCGCCGCCAGCAACTCCAGCGCGACAGGATGCCGTGGTACACGCACACCGACTCCTGGAAGTCCGGAAGTTACGAGATCGGGAATCAGGGCTCGCTTTGGCAGAACCAGCGTGAGCGGCCCGGGCCAAAGAGCATCTAGCAGAATCCGAGCGTTTTCTGGAACATGGCTGACTACTGAATTCAGTTGTGCAGTGTCTGCAAGGTGCACGATCAGCGGATCAAACGTTGGCCGCTGTTTGGCCTCGAAAACCCGAGCCACAGCCGTGGGATTTGTGGCATTGGCACCAAGACCGTAAACCGTCTCAGTCGGAAAAGCCACAAGTCCACCGTCTTGCAGACACATTGCTGCCCGTTGCAGATCGGTCGTGATATTGGATGCCGCCGTCGACAAAATGGAAACACTCCTGACAACAATTGAATTAGAGGAATTCCTCGACCATGCTGCGCTGCGGAAACAGCAAAAGGGATTCACTTAAAGAGTCTTTTATGTCGCTCCCAAAACCGATCGCAATGATCACGGCGAGTTGGTAATCTACAGGGAAACTAATGATAATCCGTGCACACTTGTCGGTTTTTTTCATGCAGCTCCCACAACATTCTAATCGATTTCGGCCGAAATTGCCGGTGGCAGGTCACGCCTATTCCTCATCCGAGACTGCAGATCCATCAACTTGAGCAACGCCGCCGAGATTCTCTTTAAAGAAAAGCGGTAATACTCGATCATACTTTCGGAGCGGAGCGTTTCTTTCTGAATCACTCTGTTAAAGCCACGTGAGGTGATTCCAGGGGTTCCGGAACCGACCAGATGTCTCAGACCGAGCAAAAAGATACTTCGATTCGCTCTACGACTGAGTTCCCTTCGAATGGCTACTCGTCGACACTGTCGTTTCGCCCACTGACATATCGTGAAATCAAGCGTCGCTTCTGGCATATGGCACCGGGGCTGCTCGCCTTCGTCCTGCATGTCGTACCGCATGCAGATCCGATTTCTCTGACCATGAAGATTATCCTGGTCAGCCTCGTTGCAATCATCGGACTCAGAGTGCTCCTTGGATTTCAGGCCATCCAAAGAAAAGGCGAGGGGGCCGGCGTATCGGCTGTCGGCGGCTATGCAATTTCAGTCTTGAGCACTGCGCTATTGTTTCCCAAAGACCTGGAATTGGGGCTCGCGGTACTTTCAATCCTCGCTTTTGGCGATGGATCAGCCACATTATTTGGTCTGCTTCTCCGAGGTCCTCGATTACCCTGGAACAACGCAAAATCATGGACAGGCTTTTTAGCCTTTATCGCCGTTGGATCACTAATGACGGCCTGGATTTATTGGGGGGAAACTCATAATCCCGAAGCCGTCGAGCCATCGGTCACCTTTGGAATTGCCCTGGCACTGACCATGCCGGCTGTGATCGCCGCAGCAATCGCCGAATCTGTAAAATCAAGGATTAATGACAACGTTCGCGTGGGTGTCACTGCGGCCGTTGTGGTCGCTCTGTTGCATATGCTGAGATAGTCTGCCTGAAACCTCAGTTTGCACATCGACTTCTTTCTAAGAGTTCGTCATGACCGAGCTGAGATTTTCTGCACCCGGAGAGAACGGCGACATTCTCTGACTGGCGATCTGTCGAACATCGCTGGCCGTTCGAAAAAATGCGTCTACGCAAATGGAATCCCACTGAGTACCAATACCCGCTCGCAGAATTGCTTCGGCTTTTTCCGTTGGCATCCCGCAACGATAAGGACGATTGCTGGTCATCGCGTCATACGAGTCCGCAACAGCAAGAATCCTGGCATACAACGGAATCTGATCACCCTTCAAACCATGTGGATATCCCGAACCATCGATCGCTTCATGATGGTGCAGAACTCCTGGCAGTACGTAACTCAGATTCTGCAGATGTTTCAGAATCTCATAGCCGATCACTGGATGCTGTTTAATCTGCTCAAATTCTGAATCGGTCAGCTGACCTGGTTTTTTGAGCACATGGTCCGGCACACCGATCTTGCCAACATCATGCAGCAGACCGGTCATATAGATTTCCTCGCACTGTTCAAAGTCCAGCGAGAGCTCTTTTGCGATAAGCCGCGAGAATTCTGCCACTCGATCGCTATGCCCGCAGGTGTACGAATCTTTTGCATCGATCGCATTGATCATGGACCGAATCACACCGCGCAGCAGAAGTTCTTTCTCATGGAACAAGCCACAGTTGCGACCATGAGCGGCCAGAACAACGGCCGTGGCGTTCATCAGGCTGGCTTCAAATGAGCCAAACTCCTGCTCACTCATATACGTCTTGTAGCTCACATCGCCGAAAATCCGAGAACATTCATTGTGTTCGTTATCCTTATTCACCGCCAATAACCAACCCAGGCGAGCGGTTTCAGTAGCCACCGGTACCAGAACACACGATTTCACACCCGAAAAATGTTCGTCAACAAACTGTTTGTTGTCAAAATTCCTGACGACTGTACGATCCCTGCCAGTTCCCAGCAGTCTTGCGATCACGCTAAGACAGCTCTCACGCGGGATCGGCAGCCGACCCGTCTGCCAAATAACAGGCAACTCTCCGTCCATTCCAGCGACAGCGACGTCCCGGACAAAGACAAGGCTGAAGGCATTAATCTGCCGACACAGCGAAGGCAGTACGGTGTCCGCAATTCGTTCAATACTGTTGCCCGACTCACTCAGTTCCAGATTGCAGGCAAGACTTCTTAGCCAGGTAAGTTCCTCGAGATCTTCTGTCACCTGAGCCGCGTAAGCCATCAGCTGTTCATCCTGAAGCTGAATCTGCTGACTGAGTTGCCGAGCAGAAACGTCACGGGACCAGGCACAAAGTGTCGATCGGTTGATCAGTGCAGCCAGTTCATCCGGTTGACTTCCGGCGAATTCTATTGCAACACCATTATAGGAATCATCGTTGACAGGGACGGCCCACGCAAATTGGTCTTCGGACACTCTTCTAAGTTGCGGAATTCCATTTAAAGCTACGGAGTGAACAAGTTCGGCGATCGCGGATGAAGCGCCTGACGACAATCCAGGATTCTGCACAGCCACCGCAAATGCCGTTTGTGCCGTATCCGCGTTCCGATCCGGGCGAACGATCAGGTAACGATCGCCAAGCAGATCCCGACAGAATCGGTCTCCCTCGGCAGATAGTTGATGTTCGATCGCCTGAATCATGTTTCCGCAACATCCTTCACAACTTGTCTGTCTGCTGGATCACCGATTCAGCCGCAGCAAACCCTGACCATCGTTGGGGTCACGTCGATCACGTTGTTCAATGCTCCTGACGGCGAACAACATGACCGGGTTGGACACTCCAACCGAGCATCGCTCGAATTGCTTCGAGCCTGACGTCTCTGATAGGGAATCATCAAGACTAGGCCACCGGTCGCACGATCCACTGTGTTTCCTCGGGAATTACCGCATTCCTCATCAGACTATTTGGACTATTCGATACGTCCGATACGACATCGTTCGTTTAAAAATCGTTCAAAAAAATCTCGCCACGTGGTGTATTTGCAACCTAGAGTTTTTCAAACATGCATCGAACACCGTTCACGTTGATACGGGCTCTCGTTCTGTGCAGTCGGGCCACCAAGTCGCTGATTAACTATTCACGGGAGTAAACAATGTCTGTTGCCAGAAAAAGAAGCGGATTCACGCTGATCGAATTAGTAATTGTGGTACTGGTCGTCGGTATCATTGCAGCAGTTGCAGCACCTAAGCTTTTTGATGTCACCACCGATGCCCGTGAAAACTCAACACGTCAGTCACTGACAACGATCCGTAACGCCATTGAAATGTATCGAGCCAGAGCCCTCGTCTATCCACCAGCCACGACTCTTGCCACTACGTTGAAGCCTTCACTTTCCGGAGGCAACTTCCCGTCTCCGCAAGTTGGAGCGAACTCTGAAAACAACACAGTGCGAAGCTTCACTGGAACGTTTACGGCATCAGGTGGTCAGGGATGGGCATACAACGAGACCACTGGCGAATTCTTCGTCAACGATTCAAATACGAAGTATTCAGGCTGGTAATAGCAGCCCGCGTCAAGCATGACTCAACTGGAAACGCGAGCTGATTTCAGCTCGCGTTTTTCGTTTCCGTCAACCGTGATTGCAGGCGGACTTGACAGAATCTTCTGATTGGTGACCCATGTTGCAAAACATGAACTATAGTTTCTAAAGAGAAACGACGACCGGGAATCGATGGAACACTCTCGAAGAGAACTGCCAGGGCCTTGTTGCCAGTCGTTTAAATTGCTGGGGTGTCTGTGGTGAAAGCAAACAGAGTCATCGTCGCAGAAGACAATCGCGTCCTGCAGGACGTCATACGCTTTAATCTCGTACGTGCGGGATTTGAAGTTCGTACGGCGATCGAAGGCTCGCAGGTTTTACAAATGCTTGAGGAGCAACCCGCGGATCTCCTCGTCACAGATTGCCAGATGCCCGGTATGTCAGGGCTTGAACTCTGCGCGAAAATCAGAAACCACGCCGTGTTCAGTAATCTGCCAATCCTGTTTTGCTCCGCCAAAGGCCTGGAGATCGAACAAAGCACCCTCGATGAGCTGCGATTGCCGGCGATCCTCTGCAAGCCGTTCAGTCCGCGAGTTCTCGTGAACAAAGTAACAGAACTGATTGTTTCCGTCAGAGAATTAGTGCATTAACGCAGTGGTCTCAGATCCCGAATTCCGAACAGAGTGGTTGTGGCCGTGTCAACAGCATCTATCCGATCCGCAAACAGTCCGCTTCTTCGAAGCACACTTGCGCTTCATTCAGTGATCGCGATCACGAGCGTTCTGGCCGCTGCGGCGTACGTAAACCTTTCCCAACTGGGGATCGTGGGGCTGCTGACGCTTTTGATTGTATTTGTCCTGACCAGCGGATGGGTGCTTCAGCGACGATTTTCGACCAGCATCGAAGTGGACCGCAGGCTTAACGAACTGGCCAGCTGCCACAGTATTGGCCCCGATATACTTCATCCCCTGCGGGAGTTGGACCAGGCGGCTACGGGTTGGAATCGGCTCGTCGAGTCTGTTTGCGTTCAACGACTTCTGGACACCGCTGAAGCTTCGATGGTCACCGGGTCGTCTTCAGAAGATCCCATGATCACTCACGTTCTCGATACGCTAACTGATGGACTCATTGTCACAGACTCGGAAGGCCTGCGAATCTGGCAGAACGCATCCGTGGATTCCATACTGCCGTCCGATCATTCTTCTGACGGCCAACCCGGACTGCTGCAACTGCATGAGCTATTTCGTTGCTTTCATAATTTTGACAAGCAGCTCCCGTTGCTGACAGATCGTACGACACTGGCACCTCTGACTTTTGAAATGCAGCGCGGTGAATGCGTAGCTGATGGAGTCATCCGAGTTTTTCGGCAGTGCCTTTTCGAGTCCGAAACCACATTTCTTTGGTCCGTTCGTGATGTGACACAGCAGAAACTCGCGTTGGAAATGCGTGACACATTTGTCTCCGCGGCAACGCATGAATTGCGAACGCCCTTAAGCAACATCAGAGCATACGCAGAGACCCTGATCGCAGCGGACAAGATCAATCCGGAGGAAGAACGCCAGTTTCTGAACGTCATTCTTGCAGAAGCCGGCCGTCTTGAACGCACTATCGAAAATCTGCTGAACATCAGTCACATGCAGGCGGGCGGGATGACTCTTGATCGTCATGAAACCCAGATCGATCGACTTGTCAGTGAAGTGCAGGAAACGATTCGACCATTGTTCGAAAAGAAAACACTCGAATTTGAAGCCATTGTGCCACCTCGCCTGCCAGAACTGAATGTCGACAAAAACAAACTGGAAGCTGCCCTCGTCAACCTGCTCGGTAACGCCATCAAGTACACACCCGCAGGAGGCCACGTTCGACTGGAAGCCGAACACGAAGGCAACGAGATTCGCTTCCATGTTGAGGACACCGGGATTGGTATCGCAGAGGTAGAGATTCCAAAACTGTTTGAACGATTCTTCCGCAGCAGTGATCCCCGCGTGAATGATATTGAAGGAACGGGCCTTGGCCTCGCATTCGCTCAGGATGTCGCTCGACTCCATGGTGGTCGCATTGAAGTCGCCAGTGAACTGAACAAGGGCAGCCGATTCTCTCTCATCCTTCCTTCGTCTCTGGCAAAACTTACACCCGGCTAGTCGCGGCTCCTGATATTCTAAGGTACGCATTATGCGATTCAGCACAAGCCAACAAGGAACGGTCACTGTCTTTGCCGTCGAAGGAGCGATGATCGCCACTGACCTGAAACTCCTGGTCGAAACGATGACCGAGAAGATTGGTCGAGGCCAGCCACAAATGCTCATCGACATGATGGCCGTCCCCGCTCTCGACAGCGCAGCTCTGGAACTTCTCGCTGACTCACAAGAAGGCTGTCGAAAGCGTGGCGGCGTGATCAAGCTCACCGGACTGAACCCCTTGTGTCGAGAAATCTTTACCGTAACCCGACTTGAACGAAGATTCGAGTTCTTTGACAACCAACTGACGGCCCTGGGGAGTTTTGCGACATGAACACCGTCGTCTCTCAAATGCCTCGTCGAAAGCACTCGCTTCCACCAACCATCTCCCCGACTGGCCAGTCACTGGACGCTGTTGATCCCTCGGCCGACATGCCATTAGGGGAAGCGCTGGTCGCTGCCGGAATGATCCGCAGAGAAGACCTGGAAGGTTCACTGTCTCGCCAGGTGTCTTCTCGTCGCAGACTTGGCGAACTGCTGATTGAAATGGGGCTGATCGATGAAGACCGCCTGCTTCCCTTTCTGGGTCGCCGGCTGGGGCTGCCCGGCACGCGTCTGCGCGAAGGAATGGTGGACCCTGCCGTGGTGCGAATTGTTCCGCGCAACGTCGCCGAACGACTATGCGCCATCGCCATGCTGCGAATTCACCAGACTCTGACGGTGGCAATGGCAGATCCTCAGAATCTGCTGCAGATTGACGAACTTGAGCGCTTGACGGGTTGTCGAGTCAACCCGGTTCTGGCTCTGAGATCGACAATCGAGAAGCTGTTGCCTCGCTGCTACGAGGAAGACTATCGCGTCGATGATGTCACGGCGGGAATCGAAGAGGATGCCGTAGAAGTTCAGTCCGACGTGGTTCGCGTCGATCTGGACAATATCGCTGAGCAGGCCGATGGCAGTCCGATCATCAGCCTCGTGAACTATATACTGGTCCACGCAATACGACAGGGCGTGAGCGACATTCACATCGAGGCCGGTCGGAAGAATTCCTCCGTTCGATTTCGAGTCGATGGCCAGCTTCGGGAAGTCCTTCGTCCCCGCAGTGATTTCCACCCGGCCCTGGTGTCGCGAATTAAAGTCATGGCGCGGATGGATATCGCCGAACACCGACGCCCGCAGGACGGTCGTGTGCATGTGATTATCGAAGGCAAGGAAATTGACCTTCGTGCATCGACACTTCCCACAGTGCTCGGTGAAAAGATGGTGCTTCGAGTTCTTGACAGCAGCAACGTCACGTTTCGACTGGCCGATTTGGGCGTTCCGCCACAGCAGTTGAAACAGATTGAGCACATGATGCACCGCCCACATGGACTGGTGCTTGTAACTGGCCCGACAGGCAGCGGAAAAACCACCACGCTCTATTCAGCGCTGGAACTGATCAAAAGCATTCACACGAACATCGTGACGGTTGAAGATCCAGTCGAATATTCGCTGGAACTGGTCAATCAGGTCCACGCCAGTCAGGGGAGTGCAATCACCTTTGCCAGCGCGCTGCGAGCCATTCTGCGTCAGGACCCGGACGTGATCATGATCGGGGAAATCCGCGATGCAGAGACTGCGGAAATCGCCATTCAGGCAGCACTCACAGGCCATCTGGTACTCAGCACGCTTCATACGAACGACAGTGCGGGGGCCATCACACGACTTCGTGATATGGGAATCGCCACCTACAAAATCTCGGCGGCTTTGATTGGCGTCGTGGCACAAAGGCTGGTTCGAAGCGTCTGTACAAACTGCAAGGCAAATTATTATCCCACCGCAGAAGTTCTGGATCGCCTGCAATATCGAGGAGATCGCCGGCGGCAGTTTGTCCGAGGTGAGGGATGCTCCAACTGTTTTGATACTGGCTACAAGGGACGCACAGGGATCTACGAGGTTCTTTCTGTGAACTCCGAACTGCGGAGCATGATGACGCCCGATCTGAACAGCGAAGAAGTTCGACGCTGGTATCAGTCAAAAGGCGGTCAGCTCCTTCTTGATCAGGGCGTCAGCCTTGCTGAAAAGGGTCTTACCAGTCCGGAAGAAATCCTTCGCGTTGCTGGAGTAGACTGATGCCTATGGACTTCGCTTACACAGCTCGCAGGATTGACGGCACATCCAGCAACGGACGACTGCAGGCCGATTCTCTTCAGGATGCGCGCCTGTTGTTAAGACAACAGGGACTTTTCGTCCTTGCCCTGAACAATGCTGGTCGTGCGGCTGTCGCTGAAACGGCGAATGCAGTGGCTTCTACCGCCGGGCTTTTTTCAAGGAAGAAGGTCTCTCGTAATGAAATCATGATTCTCACTTCACAGCTGGCCATCATGAGCCAGTCAGGAGTCGAGCTTGCAGAAGCCATTGGAAACCTCGCAACAACGACAAAAAATCCGCAGCTCAGCGAGACACTTCACGGCGTCAACGCGGCACTGGAAGAAGGCATTCAGCTGTCGGCTGCGCTCAGGGCGTATCCAGGCATTTTTGACGAGGTCTTCGTGTCTGCCATCAAAGCCGGTGAAGCATCAGGTAAGATGACTCAGGTCCTGCAGCGACTGGCGACTATGCTGCGAAATGAAGATCGAATGCGATCTGCAATTCGAGGCGCTCTGGCCTATCCGGCCGTCTTGCTGATGATCGCTTTCGTCGTCCTCTTTGCCGTGGTTTTCTTCGTACTGCCGCAGTTCTCCAAAGTCTTCAAGGACATTGGACTGGTCCCCCCTGCGACGACGGCAATCCTGCTTGGCGTTGGAAGTTTTATCAGGGAACGAGTCGTATTGTGTCTTGGTGGAGCAGTGGTTTTTGTCATTGGCATGGTGTGTTTTTCGCGAACTCTGACATGTCGCAAATTGATCGACAGAATATGGCTCAATTCCGTGATTAGTCGTTCAGCAGCCAGATGCCTGACAACGGGGCGAGTCTTCCGTCTGCTGGGGATGATGCTGGCGAGTGGCATCCCACTGCTCGAATCCTTGCAGTTGTGCGCGAGATCGATGTCGAGCGCACAGTTTCAGGACCTAATGAAAACGCTCGAACACGAAGTCACACTTGGACACATGATTGGCCCGGTACTTAGCTCCTGCAGTTTTCTGCCATCGGGTGCGGCACAGATGGTCATTACTGCTGAACGCAGCGGAAAACTGGCCGAAGTCTTCGACCTGATCGGCGTCCACTACGAAGACGATGGTGAACGGCAACTTAAAGATCTGGTTAAATTGCTGGAACCCGCAGTGATTGTTGTGATGGGCGTTCTGGTCGGATTCATCGTGGCCAGCGTCATGCTGCCATTGTTTGAATTCTCCAGTGCCTCCGGTCGTCGTTAGTTCTTACATCAGGGTGTCAGAACCGCCGGTGGTAAGACTTGCCACCAGATCAGCGCGAAGGGCCCGGCGAACAACGGACTATCCAGCAAATCCAGCAATCCTCCAAAGGCGGGCATCAGAGCCGCGGAGTCTTTCTTTGCGACATCCCGCTTGATTAATGACTCACAAAGATCTCCCACAAGTCCAGTCAATCCGACAGAAACTGAGTAGAAAACGACAATCCACATCGACGCGGGAGTCGGCTTTGACGCAAACAAAGTGCCTGCGAATGTCAGCCAGAGCCAGCCGCCAAGAGCGCTGCCGAAGATCGCCCCAAACAGCCCCATCCACGTTTTGCCGGGACTGAGCTTTGAGGCCATCTTGCGTTTGCCCCAGAGCCTGCCGAACGTGTAGGCAAACGTGTCACCGGCTTTTACGCAAATAATCATCGAGCCGATCACAAAATATCCCGACTCGACGCGGGGAAACCATCTCAACTGAGCCGTGACGGCCATCAATCCACCGGCATACAGCACGATGATGAGATTGCATCCCAGCGACTCCATTGACTTCCCTGGTTGCTCGTATCGCCACGCTTCCACTGCCAGCAAAATGCAAAAGGAAATCGCCAGAGCACCTCCGATATACCCCAACGATACCAGCAAGGTTTGGCTTGAGTATTGGTCGATACGGAAAAGTGTGTGCGCCCAGGCTGAAACGACGATCAGCAGACTCAAACCAGCTGCAACTGGAAAATGTGGCTTCATGTTTCGAACGGCCATCAGGTCCGTCAGTTCATAGGCGTTTCGACAGGCCACGAACAGACCAAACACAAGCAGCACCCAGGCCGACGCTCCGATTCGATGGTCCAGCCAGAAAAGGCCAACCAGCGAGGGCACAAGAATCACCGACATTAACAGGCGCCAGCCGAGCATCAAATCATTTCCCGATGAACCCAATAAAATGCACATCCACGATCGTCGGCTCATCAACACGCGATAATGGCCGTCCAATCTCAACCTCAACGAATCAGGCCGCGAAGCCTGCTGACTTCTTACAATTTCGACTGTCCCGAATTGGTTGAAAAAAGTGTCTGGAACTCTCCGGTATCAGGATTCTGCCGTGTTTATGTTGCCCCCACAGCAGACAATCCTCCAAACCGTCGGTCGCGGCGGGCAAACTCGCGTAACGCCTGCCTGAATTCTTCTTCGCGAAACTCGGGCCAGTGTTTTTCTGCGACCCAAAGCTCAGAATAGCTGATCTGCCAAAGCAGAAAGTTACTGACGCGAAATTCGCTGGCCGTTCGAATGACTAGATCGGGATCCGGCATACCGGCTGTCATCAAATGATTGGCGACGGTCTTCTCAGAGATGTCCTCGGTCCTTAAGTGGCCATCTCGAACGGCGACCGCAATTTTTCGGATCGCCTCTGTGATCTCCTGCCGAGCCCCGTAGTTGACCGCCAGGCACAAAGTCATGCCATCATTTTCAGCGGAGACGTCGATTGTTTTCTGCATCTCTGTCTGAATCACTGGATCGAGTTCGCTGAGTTTCCCGATGACCCTGAATCGCAGTCCCTGCCGCTGAATCTCCCGACGCTCTTCGATCAGATACTGCTTCAGCAAATGCATGAGCAGCGTCAGTTCTCGAGGCGGTCGTTTCCAGTTTTCACTGGAGAAGCAATAAAGCGTCAACTGCTTCAGCCCCAACCGGGAAGCTTCTTCGACAATGCATCGCACCGATGTGACCCCGCGCCGATGTCCTTCAATGCGAGGCAGTCCTCGTTTCTGGGCCCACCGCCCGTTCCCATCCATAATGATGGCCACATGTTGCGGAATCAGCGCACGGTCGAGTCCGAAGGACGTAATCTGCTCGTCTGAGTATTTTTCTTCTTTCGACAACTCCCACCTCTTCCGCTGGTGCAATCAGCACACGGACTCTTACGTCATTTCGGTCAGGAGTGTAGCAAGTCAATTTCTTTTTTCCCTGCGACTGCCTCTATCGAGCGGAATGTTGCCCACAAGATGGCCTGTGTCGGGATTCTGGCTGCATTTCGGGAGGTCATCCGTTACGATCTCCTTTGCAGAATGCGGCCCGAAGGACACTTGAGGTTTGAGGTTGCGGACTTACCGCAAATTCGACCGGCCGCACGACGTGAACACCCGGAATCTATCGGCAGCAACTCCGTATGATGAAACAGAATCTAAATTCCCATTCTACGGGAATCTCCACAATCCTCATGGTGCTGATGATTTGTCGCGTGTCGATCGCAGACGAAGCCGCAACAAAGTCTGCTGACAGGACGCCTGCGGCCGCTCAACAACTGGAGCCCGCTCAATTGAAGTTCTTTGAAGAACGGATTCGCCCTGTGCTGGCGGAGAACTGCTACTCCTGTCATTCCACGGAAGCCAAATCCGTGAAAGGCGGACTGCTACTGGATTCCCGGGATGGCATTCTGACGGGAGGAGATTCCGGCCCGTCGCTCATCGAGAGAAATCCAAAAGACAGTCTCCTGTTGCAGGCTATGCGGCACGAGTCTTTGGAAATGCCTCCTGAAAAAAAATTGCCTGACAACGTCCTTGCTGACTTCGAAACATGGATTCAATCCGGAGCACCTGATCCTCGAGTCGGTGGCACGGTTCGTACGAAGTCGAGCATTGATGTGGAGAAGGGACGAGAGTTCTGGTCGTTTCGGCCCATCTCCAGGCCGACGATTCCGACGACCGGTGAAGACTGGGCCAAGAATGAAATCGATCATTTTGTCGCCAAGGCTCATCAGAATGCATTCTCAGCGCAAACAGATGTCACAAGGGATAAGCCAACCCCTGGGCACTCGCTTGTTGCAGGTGACGCCAATTCCGACGCACTGATTCGCCGACTTACCTTTGCTCTCACGGGCTTGCCGCCGACTCCGGAGGAACAAAGCCAGTTCGCCCACGCGATGGCAGACAATCCAGATACCGCACTCAAGGACGCTGTCGATCGACTGCTTGCATCACCCCGTTACGGAGAGCGTTGGGGACGACATTGGCTCGATGTCGCTCGTTATGCCGAATCCACCGGCGGCGGTCGCAGCCTGATGCTGCCGGATGCGTGGCGGTTTCGCGACTATGTCATTCAGTCCTTTAATGACGACAAACCGTTCGATCAACTTATTCGCGAGCATCTGGCAGGCGATCTGCTTCCCGCCACCTCCGATGCTCAGCGAGACGAACAGATCACTGGCGTCGGCTATTTGATGCTCGGCGCAATAAACTATGAAGAACAGGACAAAGAGCAACTGCGAATGGATGTTGTGGACGAACAGATCGATTCAATGGGTCGCAGTTTTCTCGGGATGACGCTGGGATGCTGTCGGTGCCATGATCACAAGTTTGACCCAATCCCAACAACGGACTACTACGCTCTCGCTGGTATCTTTCGCAGCACGAAATCCCTGACGCCTGGCAATGTCAGCGGCTTCGTCACGGCTCCGATGCGAACAGGCTTCGACAAATCAGCGGTGCAACAATGGAATGCCAGGAACACTGAGCTGGAACAACGAATTGCCGCTTTGAAATCCTCGACCAGCGGGACAACCGATCGGCCCGGTGCGCCAATGCTTGCTGAACTGGACGGTGTACTCGTCGATGATTCTGATGCGATCCTGGAAGGAGAATGGACAGCTTCAAAGTTCCAGCAGCCTTTTCTTGGGGAAGGCTACCATCATTGCGGTCAGCCCCGTCGAGGATTGTCCGCAACCTATGAAGTGATGCTGCCTGCGAAAGGCGAGTACGCTGTTCGAATGGTTATCAATCACGCCGATAGCCGCTCTGAGAACGTTCCTGTGCTTGTGGTTCATGCAGATGGAGAATCCATCGTTTCTGCCAACCAGAAACTGAAACCACCGCAAGACGGAGTGTTTGTGGAGCTCGGCCGGTTTCGTTTCGAGCCCGGTCAACAAGCTCGCGTTGTCGTGAAAGCGTCGGAGGCATCGCCTGGTTATGTCATCGTGGATGCCATTCAGTTTCTTCCAGTCGCTTTGATGCCATCACTGGTAAATCCAACGACCACGGCAACAGGGCAAAGTGATCCGGTTCAGGAGAAAGAGGAACTCCGCAAGCTCGAGGAGGAACGAAAGACTCACGCCAAGTCCAAACCAGAAGTCCCGATGGTTATGTGCGTCGAGGACGAATCAAAACCGGAGGATTGGCACGTCCATGTTCGTGGTGAAATTCGAAATCTCGGCCCTAAAGTCCCCCGAGGATTCATTACGGCTGCAACTCCCGCTGCGGGCGGCAACGATTCAGGACATCGCGCGTCCACTTCAGCCAGTGGCCGTCGAGAACTGGCGGAATGGGTAGCGTCTCCGCAAAACCCGCTTACTGCCAGAGTCTATGTCAATCGGATCTGGTCTCAACTCATCGGTGAAGGACTTGTCAGAACCCCGGATAATTTTGGTGAAACCGGCGAACGTCCTACTCACCCCGAATTGCTTGACTACCTCGCCAGCAGGTTTATTAACGAAGGATGGTCGACAAAAAAACTGATTCGCCACATCTGCACGTCGCGCACTTTTCGACTGTCTCCGGCAGGTTCAGAATCCCCAATGAAGAGTGATCCGGACAACCGCTTGCTGACCAGAGCTTTTCGTCGACGGCTGGATGCCGAAGCCGTCCGGGACTCCCTGCTTCAGATCAGCGGCGACCTGGATCTGTCGATTCATTCGGGCCGAACGATTGCCAAACTCTCCACGTACGACAATGAATATCGTCACGCCTCATATCCGTTGAACGCTCGCAGCGTCTTTGTTCCCTCATTCCGAAACACGATGCTTGACCTTTTCGAAATCTTCGACGGCGCGAATCCGAATCTGGTTACCGGCAAACGGACACGAAGCACTCGCCCAGCCCAGGCTCTTTATATGCTGAACAGCCCATTCGTCATTGAACAGGCAAAAAATGCGGCGCGCGGGTTCTTGAAGTCCGAACATTTTGATGAAGAAAAAGCGGAAGTCAGCATTCAAATCGCATGGCGAATCTGCGTCAGTCGTGAACCAACCTCCGAAGAAATCGATGCTGCCCTGAGTGTTGTGGGTGAAGAACCGAAGTCCGCTGAAGCTTGGGCCGAGGTCTTTCACGCCTTGTTTGCATCGGTGGATTTCCGATACCTTGATTAGACAATCACTCACAGTTCTGGAGCCCTTGACTCATCATACCTCGCGAAGCCTTCCTCTGCAGAAGACTCCGCCGCAAGAACCAAAAAGCGGAACTATGAAACTGTTCTACAACACGCGTCGCGAATTTCTTAATCAGGCAGGCTGCGGATTCGGTGGACTGGCATTGAACGCCATGCTGTCGCAGTCCGCTTTATCCGCAGACTTGCAAACAAGTGGGTTCAACAGCAAGTCACTTGAAGAACGCGCGACCATGTTCGCGCCAAGAGCCAAACGAATCATCTTTGTCTTCATGCAGGGCGGCCCAAGTCATGTCGATTCTTTTGATTACAAGCCGGAATTGATCGCGAAGAATGGGCAATCAATTGACTTTACAGGCGTCCGATTCGGCGATTTCGGACAAGTCACCCAACAAAAGCTGATGAAACCGCTGTGGCGATTCTCGCAGCATGGCCAGACGGGAAAGCCTGTCTCGGAATTGTTCCCTCATATCGCAGAGCATGTCGACGACTTGTGCTTTCTGCACGGACTGCATACGGAAGGAGTTGCTCATGGCCCATCAACTCTGTTCCTGCATACCGGAGCGACGACTCTTGTTCGACCGTCGATTGGTTCGTGGATTCTCTATGGCCTTGGAACCGAGAACCAAAGTTTACCGGGCTTCGTGTCTTTACAGCCTTCCGATGCGAATGGCGGTCCCAGAAATTATTCCAACGCATTCCTTCCTGCCGTTTGTCAGGGCACTTCAATCGGCCGTTCGTTTCAACCGGCCAGTCAGATGACGATTGATCACATTCGCAATCAGGAACTCACTGCCGAACAGACTCAGCGACGTTATTCACTGACACAACAGATGAATCGACTTCAATCGGCTCGCAATAACAACGCCGATGATGAAGTGAATGCAGTCATCCGAAATTATGAACTTGCCTGGCGCATGCAGGCGCAGGCTCCGGAGATCCTCGATCTTTCAAAAGAATCCGAATCGACCACAAGCCTTTATGGAATCGGGGAGAAGGAGACCGACGAATTCGGCAAGCAATGTCTCCTGGCTCGGCGTTTGTCCGAATCGGGTGTTCGCTTCGTTCAGGTGAATTATGCGGATCAGTCGACGAATCCACGCTGGGATCAGCATGCCAATATGCCGCAACATGCAATCCACGCAAAAGCCACTGACAAGCCTGTCGCCGGTTTGCTTCAGGATCTGAAACAGCGAGGCCTGCTGGAAGATACCATCGTTTGGTGGGGCGGTGAGTTCGGTCGAACTCCGTTTTCGCAAGGCTCAGACGGTCGCGACCATAACCCACGCGGCTTCACAGTTTTTCTGGCCGGCGGTGGTGTTAAAACGGGGTTTTCATGGGGAGCCACCGATGAGATTGGTCATCTGGCGGTCGAAGGCAAAATCCATATGCATGACCTGCATGCGACTTTGCTTCATCTGATGGGTATCGATCACGAACAACTCACGTTTCAACATGCAGGAAGAAATTTTCGCCCAACGGATGTCTATGGCCGAGTGGTCATGGACATCCTCAAATCTTAACCTCGACCGGGCCGGACAACTCTATGGAGAATGCCACGGGACCTGTCTGAACGGAATCTACGTTTGACGCATCCACGCTACAACAGCCGCAGCGCTGGCTTTGTTTGTCGCGAGAGGCACATTATGAACATCACACACTCGCATCAGCGCTGAAACATCCGGCTCGTGCGGTTGCGCTGTCAGCGGATCCCGAAAGAAAATAATCGCCGTGATTTTACCTTCCGCAGCTCGGCCTCCAATAATCAGGTCGCCGCCGTAAGGACCATGGGCGACTCTCTCAACGGTCAAACCCAGATGATCCTGCAGCATTTTTCCCGTATTCCCGGTCGCAACCAGTGTTTGGGCAGCAAAAAAATCCTGCCTCGCTCGTACAAATTCCAACAAATCATTTTTCAGCGCGTCGTGCGCAATCAGTGCGATCATGATTTCATCCACTCTGAAGTTTCGGTCACAATGCGAGCCGATTATAGTCCAGCGGCTGACATTGGGACCTCGACTGCTGTTGACCATCCTACAGAAAAAGCTCTGCCCTGTCGCGTTGCCAAATGACGCTGGCGAAGTCAGACTGACCCTCCTGTGCTGGTTCAGGAAGTCCTGCAGCCATTTACCCCACCTCAAAAGGACCACGTGCTGATGTCCATCCCAGGTTCTTTCTTCGGCCACAAATCGCGCATCCGCGAAGTTGTCATTTACGCTCTGGTCGCGTGCTTGGCATCGCTCGTACTTCCAGTCAATACAAGAGGCGACGACTTCCCGAAAGCGTTCAACACTGATCCGCCGGATTCCCATCCGCCTTCTCCCGACGAAATGATCAAGCTGATTGAACTGCCTCCGGGCTTCAATGCAACTCTGTTCGCCGGTGAACCCGATGTTCAGCAGCCGATCTGCATGGACTTCGACGACAAGGGTCGCCTGTGGGTTGCTGAATGCTACAGCTACAGTGGCGGTCCTTACGAAACCAAATTGCGTGACCGAGTCATCATCCTTGAAGATAAGGACGGCGATGGAAAACACGACTCACGAAAGGTCTTCTGGGACAAAGGCTTTATGCTGACCAGTCTCACCTGGGGATTTGGCGGATTGTGGGTTCTGCACGATGGCACTCTGTCGTTCATTCCGGACAAGGACGGAGATGATGTTCCGGACAGCGAACCGGTCGTGATGCTCGACGGTTGGAGCAAAGACTGCGGACACAACTTTGTGAGCGGTCTGATCTGGGGGCCCGACGGCTGGCTCTACGGCCGCCACGGAATTGTGGATACGTCCTATCCAGGCGTTCCCGGGACTCCAAAAGAGGAACGCCCTTTCATGAACTGCGGTGTGTGGCGGTATCACCCGACGAAACACACGATCGAAGTGGTCTGTAACGGCACCACGAATCCCTGGGGACTGGATTACAACGAAGACGGCCAGTGGTTCATGACGAACAACGTGCAAGGCCATCTATGGCATGTGATTCCTGGAGCTCACTACCAACGCATGTACGGTCAGGACTTCAACCCGCATGCCTATGAGCTCATGGACATGACAGCCGATCATTATCATTGGGACACAAAGACCAAGTGGAACGAAAGCCGTGACGGAGTTGCCAATGATCTCGGGGGTGGCCACTCTCACGTCGGTGCATTGATTTATCAGGGAGACAATTTCCCTGCGGAGTACCGTGGCAGGATCTTCATGTGCAACACTCACGGTCGCCGCATGAATGTGAATCGCCTCGACCGAGAAGGCAGCGGCTACGTTGGTCGTCGCGAGCCTGATTTTATGATAATCAAGAACCCCTGGTTTCGAGGTATCGACATCAAGATGGGCCCGGAAGGCGCGATTTATGTCTCTGACTGGTCCGATAACGGTGAATGTCATGACCACGACGGAGTTCACCGCACGAGTGGCCGCATTTATCGAATCGCGTATGGAACTCCGAAATTGACGGAGACACAACGGAGTGTTTTAAACGGATCAAACCGACTGGCGTTTCTGAACAGCGATTGGATCAACAAGCCCGACTGGTTCGGTCGACACGCTCGTCGAATTCGTCAGGAACTTGTATCCGACGGCCAGATTTCCGGGCGTTCGCTCGCATCGAACATCAATTGCGAAACCGTCAGTCGATTAATCTTTACGGAAGCCTTCGGAGCGAATAATAAGTCGCAGTTGATCGAGGCTCTTGATTCTGGCGACCCGCTGGTACGAGCGGAGGCGGTTCACCTGATTGTCGGTGATTCGAAAAGAGAACAGTCGCTCATTTCAAATGTCATTGATCTCGCCGCTAAACCACAGCCTGCAAACGTTCTGCTTTCGCTCCTGGGAGCCGTTCAGCGAGCAGACAACATGGGACAGGATCCCGCAAAATATCGGCTCGCGTCCGCCATCTTTGGCTGCGATGAAAACTGCAAAACGATTGCCAGCGACAAGAACCTGACTCTGATGGCATGGTACGCAGTTGAGCCAATGGTCGAAACGATGGCAGTTTTTTCTGCATTTAACTCCAATGCAAAGCTGCAGCAATTTGCAGTTCGTCGTTTAGCAGTGAATACAGAAAGCCGCCCGGAAGTTGCCAGGCACACCCTCCGAAATATTGCAGAAGTTGCTGAGAGTGACGATGACAGTCGACGTGTGGCGGCGTCAGAATTGCTGGATGCTTATCTGCAGGGGCTGGCAGGTCGAGTCAAAGTTAAGGCTCCCTCGAACTGGGCTGAAATCAATGCTCGATTCCAGAAATCAGATTCCCTGGAGCTTCGACGCACGGCCGAACGTTTGTCTGCCATTTTTGGTGACGGTACTGCGATTGCTGACCTTCGCAAGTTAGCCAGTGACAGCTCACAGGACTACGTGGCACGCGACGAGGCGATTCTGGCTCTGGCTCAGGCGAAGGATGCGGAATCAATTCCCCTGTTCTTCAACCTGCTTGGCGATCGAGCAGTGTATTCAACGGTCATCAAGGCCCTCGCCAGCTTTGATCATCCGAATACGGCAAAAGAGTTGCTCAATCGAATGGGCGGATTCAAAGACGGTAACCGAAGTCTGGCGATTGACACGATGGCCAGTCGTGAGTCCTACGCAGTGGACATGATCAAGGCGATCGAAGAAGGACGCATTGACGCTCGTGAACTGACGGCGGCTCAGGTTCGACAGATGACGGCGTTTGGCAATGATCACATTAAGAGCGTCCTCGAAGCAAAATGGGGTGTGATTCAGGAAACTCCGGAAGCTCGAGTCGCCTCAATCAAAAAGTGGCAGGCGCAACTCTCACCTGAAACCATGGCAAAAGCAGATCGCGAAAACGGAGCGGCACTCTTCAAGAAATCCTGTGCAAACTGTCACAAGCTCTACGGCGAAGGAAAAGCAATCGCTCCGGATCTGACCGGAGCCAATCGCAGCAACCTCGAATATCTGCTGATGAACATTATTGATCCCAGTTCGATCGTGCCAAAACAATTCACAACATCCGTCATCGCTCTGAAAGATGGACGAGTCATCACTGGTGTCATTGTATCCGAAACTGAGCAGACACTTGTGATCCAGACGGACAAAGAGCAACTCTCTATTTCACGTAGCGAGGTGGAAGACTCTCGAAACACAGGAAAGTCTCTGATGCCCGACGGCATGCTGGATTCACTGACCGAGGATCAGGTTCGCGACCTGTTCGGTTTCATGATGCCACGCAAGTAACCCGACCTGTTCTCAGATCGGGGTGCTTCCGCATCGGCAAAAAATGGCAGTCTGAAACGTAAATTAATCCGTCACTGAATCTGCACACAACGCTGATCTGAGGACAGATCACCTCACAAAGAAAAAACATGAGCGACTCAGGCAGGCAAACGTCACTGGAATCTCAAGTCCTGGCTGTTGTCAATGCCATCGACTACGCGCCGGTGACGACATCAATCCTGGCGAAGTCGATGCGGATTAAGAAATCGCAGCTCCCCGATTTCAAGGACGTACTCGCCATACTGATCGAAGCCGGCCGCATTCGGCAGGATAAGAATGGGCGACTTCGCCCCCGAGGCAGTGCCGGGCTGATATCGGGAATATTGCGAAAGATCAGCAGTGGTGCCGCGTTTGTAATTCCCGCTCAGAAGGATCTGACCCAAAAGGAAACTGATATCTATGTGGCACCGCGTGATGTACGGGATGCTCAAACGGGCGACGATGTTCTCGTTCGAGTCTCCGCAAAACGGCGAGCCAACGGGCAGCGATGTGGAATCGTTGAAAAGATCGTTGAACGAGCGACCAGCGTCTTTGTGGGGACATACGTTGAATCTGGCGGTCAGGGCTTTGTGCAAATCGACGGAACCGCCTTTCCGGCTCCGATTCACGTGGGTGATCCAGGTGCGAAGGGTGCCGTGCCCAACGATAAAGTCGTGATTGAGATGCTGCGCTTTCCAACGGCCAGCCGGCCTGGCGAAGCAGTCCTGACCGAAGTGTTGGGAAAGCGAGGCGACCCGGGTGTTGATACAATGACGGTTGTCTACAGTCTTGGCCTGCCGTGGGAGTTCCCTGAAGCCGCCCATGAGGATGCTCGTCGACAGGCCGATGCCTTCAGGGAAGAAAATCTGGAAGGCCGCACCGATCTGACAAATGAAACGATTATCACCATCGACCCGGCGACGGCCCGCGACTTTGACGACGCAATCTCGCTGACAAGATCAGACGACGAACACTGGCACCTGGGTGTTCATATCGCCGACGTCGCTCACTTTGTTAAGGTCGGAAGTCCGCTTGATCTGGAAGCTCGAAAACGCGGCACCAGCGTTTATCTGCCAAATCATGTAATTCCGATGCTGCCTGAATTGATTAGTAACGGTCTGGCCAGTCTTCAGCAGGATCAGGTGCGATACACAAAGACGGCGTTCATGGAGTTCGACGCGGAAGGCAACATCGTTGGAACCGGCATCGCGAACTCAGTGATCAAGGTCGTTCGTCGTTTCGCCTATGAAGAGGTCATGCCAATCATCAAGCATCCTCGGCAAAATGCTGCGAACGTGACTGCACCCGTACGAAAACTGCTCAATGACATGTTTGAACTGGCCATGCTTCTGCGGCGGCGCCGTTTCGCACGCGGTGCCTTGACAATGGGGATCCCGGAAGTCGAAATCGACTTTGACAAGGATGGCAGCGTCATCGGTGCGCATGAGCGACATCACGACGAAAGTCACGAGATCATCGAAGAATTCATGCTGGCGGCGAACGTCGCTGTCGCTCAGCTTCTGGAAAGCAAGCGGCTTCCGTTTCTTCGGCGAGTCCATGGTGATCCCGACGAACTGAAATTGCGGAACTTTGAACAGTTCTGCCTGGGGCTCGGGATCACGTTTCGAAAAACGCAGGGCCGCGCGGAGTTGCAGGAGATCATCAAGTCGGTGGAAGGCAAGCCAGAACAGCGTGCCGTCAATTTTGCCCTGCTGCGGAGTATGAAGCAGGCGGAATACTCTCCGGATGATACGGGACACTATGCCCTTGCCGAAGAAGACTATTGCCATTTCACCAGTCCTATCCGACGCTATCCGGACCTGACAATCCATCGCCTGATTGGGCAGTTGGCGGCAAAGAAGTCGGCCGCCGCACAGCCGGTTGAGGAACTCCTTGAACTTGGAAAGCATTGTTCGATCACCGAGCGTCGGGCAGAAAAGGCCGAGCGGGAACTGATTCGAATCAGGATGCTGCGTTACATGTCCACGCGTATCGGCGAGGAAATGGAGGCCTTAATCACCGGCGTCGAAAGCTTCGGCATGTTCTGTCAGGGCATTGCGATTCCCGCCGAAGGCATGATTCACCTGAGCGCGTTGGTGGATGACTTTTACGTGTTCGACCAGGCAACCCGCAGGTTGACCGGCAGTCGCACGAAGCGTGAGTTTCGACTGGGAGATCCTATTCGAGTTGTCGTGGTGGCGGTTGATATCGATCGACGGTTGCTGGATCTCAGACCGGTCGCAGCAACGGGTGCTCCAAAGCGTCGCGAACCGGCTCGTCCATCTCGACCATCGGCGGGAGACTCCCAGGACCGACGAGGAAACTCGCGATCGTTTCCGGAGCCTCGACGCGGCAACTCTAAAGGCAACGCAAAAGATAAATCGGCGTCGAAAGGCAAAACGAAGAAAGGGAAAAAAGGGCGTCGAAAGTAGGCTGATCTGTCCTCGGATCAGTGAGGCGTGCAAATGCAACAAAGATGACGCACAGAAATACGCTGCCGCGATCAACCACGTTCAATTATTCCCGACCTGAAGCCAGGCGGGGCGTTTTTTTTCTCCAGAGTTCGTTCCATGATCGGTGTCGCCGGAATCATTCTGTCGCTTCTTCTGTTGATCTACCTCGCTTACCGCGACGTCAGCGTCCTGGTCCTTGCGCCGATCTGCGCAATGGTGGCTGTGCTGATGGATGGAAAGCATCCCCTGTTGGCGGCTTATACGCAGATCTTCATGGGGAGTGTCGGGCAGTTCATCGCCGATTTTTTCCCCATGTTCCTGCTGGGAGCACTTTTCGGGAAGCTGATGGAGGATTCCGGATCTGCAGCCAGAATTGCCGACGTCATTGTGCGCGCGGTGGGTGTGCAGAAGACAATTCTCGCCATTGTTTTGAGCTGCACGGTACTGACTTACGGCGGAGTCTCCCTGTTTGTCGTTGTGTTCGCCGTGTTTCCATTGTCGCGTTCACTATTTCGAGAAGCCAGTATTCCTCGAAGATTGATTCCCGCTACCATCGGGCTGGGATCATTCACGTTCACGATGACTGCGCTGCCAGGCTCAGTGCAGATTCAGAATCAGATTCCAACTCAGTTCTTCGGTACCACATCATTCGCTGCGCCGGGATTAGGATGCATCGGCGGATTGGTGATGTTTTCGCTTGGCATGCTGTGGCTCAACCGTCAGGCCTTGATCGCGAAAAAGAACGGCGAAGGATTCGGACCGTTGCTGCCAATGGACGAAATCGCTTCCGAGAAACCAGCGGCCGGAATGGGACGCGCCTTGCCAGCCACATGGGCCGCTTTCTTACCACTCGTCTGTGTGATTGTGCTCAGCTTTGTCTTTTCTCAGCTCATCATTCCGAAGTGGGACGGAAGCTTTCTGGGGCAGGATCAGTATGGAAAGACAGTGCTCAGCAAAGTGGTGAATTCCTGGTCAACGATCCTGTCACTGGTCATTGCGTTACTGCTGACCGTCCTATTGCACTATCGCTCCACCGAAAAGCTGAAGGCCTCACTGGCTTCCGGAGCTCGATCATCACTGATGCCCGTCTTCAACACAGCCTGTGAATACGGCTATGGCAGTACCATCAAAACGCTCGCCGGGTTTTCGGTCGTGCAGACATTTGTCACCAGCATCGCTCCTGGAAACCCGTTGATTTCCGAAGCTGTGGCCGTGAATGCCCTCGCCGCAATCACAGGGTCTGCGTCAGGAGGCTTGAGCATCGCCTTAAAGTCACTTGGGGAAACTTATCTGCAACGAGGCACCGAAGCCGGGATCAGTCCCGAACTACTTCATCGCGTCGCTTCGATGTCTTGCGGTTGTCTGGACAGCCTTCCCCACAACGGGGCGCTCATCACGCTGTTGCTGATCTGCGGGGTAACCCATCGCCAGGCGTATCGGGATGTGGGTGTGGTGACCGTTTTGATTCCGCTGTTTGCCACGGCGATCGTCGTAGCATTGGGCACCGCCTTCGGTTCGTTTTAAGATTTCCCTTCGCCGCCAATCTGAACCCATTACCATTCGAACTCAATTATGCACGCCGAAATCATCGCCATTGGTTCTGAACTCACATGCGGTTCAAAACTGGACACGAACAGCCAATGGCTCAGCCGCGAACTGGAGTCGCTGGGCTGGACCGTGACTCGCCACACGACCTTGTCGGACGACATGGATGCCATCGTCAACGAGTTCCGAGCGGCGGCAACGCGCGCTCAGGTGGTCCTCATCACAGGCGGCCTCGGCCCGACATTGGATGACATCACTCGCGACGCTCTTGCCGTTGCCTTTCATCAGCCGTTGATCCGGGATGTGGAATCGGTAAAGCAGATTGAAGCACTGTTTGTCGCTCGTGGTCGAATCATGCCGGAACGTAATCATCGGCAGGCGGATCGCCCTGAGCGATCTGAGGGATTGCCAAACAGTTGCGGAACGGCTCCTGGCATTCTGATGACGGTCGAATCCGCTCACGGAGCAACGTGCCTGCTTGCGGCGATGCCAGGAGTCCCGGCAGAAATGCGACCCATGTACGAGAAGCAGGTGAGACCTCATCTTCTCGACAGCGGCATGGTTCTCTGCCGCAGAGTTATCCGAACTTTCGGCTACGGAGAATCAGAAGCCGAGCGAATGCTGGGGGATCTGACGACACGCGGTCGCAATCCGGAAGTCGGCATCACAGCCAGCGAGGCGGTGATCTCGCTTTGGGTCACATCTCGAGCTGATTCCACTATCGTAGCCGAGCAATTGTGCGAAGAAACGATGTACTTGATTCGCGAGCGATTGGGTGAGTCCGTCTACGCCGAAGGAAATGCAGAGCTGCATGAAGTGGTAGCCGATTTGCTGAGGTGCCGTCATCAACGAATGGCGCTGCTGGAGGGTTCGACCACGGGAGGTTTGCTTTCGCTTTGGATGACCGAGAACGAGCAACTGAGTTCGGTTGTCGATCATGCCATCGTGGTCACAGGGAATTGGGCATCACTTGCCGGACAGCAAACCAGGAACGAAAATGTCACGGGCAGTGTTGACTGGCCGCAAGTTGCGAGTTTGACGGCGACCTCTGTTCTGAACAGTCACCCTGTCGACTATGTGCTTTTGGCGTCGCCGTTTGAAGATTATCTGTCGGACTCCGGAATATCCGTCCGACGCGGCCACGTTGCAGTGGCTGCTCGCGGAGTTTTTCAGGTGTTTGATGCCAGCATGTCCGGAAATCTGGCTATCTTCCGCCAGCGAGCAGCCAGAACAGCATTAAATCGACTACGTCTGCTTATCACCAACGGCAAGATTTCGTAGATTCAGGGACCAGGAGATTCTGGTCGCCAGCGAATACCTGTCCAAAGTGAACTCGATCTGGCGTCCATAGCCACCGTTTGGACGGCATAACCTCCATAACTGCCGTGTACACGGCATAACTTTGACAGCCTCCTCGGTAGTTCGTACGGAAAGTCGATCAATGGATTTTGTAATTGATCCCGAATGGGCATGGTCGGAATTCAAACCGGATGCCGAATCTCCGTGGAACATTCGAACCGCCTCGCACCTGTTTCGTCGGGCGTGCTTTGGAGCGACGCACTCCGAACTTTTGGCGGCTGTGGAGAAGACTCCATCGGCAGTTGTCGATGAAATGCTCACTGCCGCTCAGCCGGACGACTTCCTGCGAGATATGAAGTCGTTGGCCGATGCTGCTCTAGCTACCGGAAATGTGAAGCAACTTTCGGCCTGGTGGGCCTATCGAATGCTCAGTACACCGGCACAGTTGCTCGAAAAGACAACCCTCTTCTGGCATGGACATTTTGCTACCGGCGCAGACAAGGTCACAGAGGCAACTCTGATGCTGGCGCAGAATGAATTGTTGAGATCGTTCGCGTTCGGCGACTTTTCCAAGTTACTGTTGGAAATTTCTCGCGATCCGGCAATGCTCGTTTTCCTCGATTCCTCGACCAATCGAAAGGCTCATCCGAACGAGAACTATGCGCG
>JANPHT010000563.1:0-1140 GCA_031424595.1 Planctomycetota bacterium | reverse complement strand
AGAAACGCTGATTGACTACTACATCGAAAACCACACCGATGACGTCATTCGGGACGCTCACCAGAATCTGATTGCCTGTGAGCAAGCAAAAAAAACGCTCCGTGATTCGATTCCGACCACTCTCGTTATGGAAGAAATGGCGCAGCCTCGCACCACACATGTGCTGTCTCGAGGACTCTACAATTACCCTGGAGAGGTCGTGGGGCCGGGAGTGCCCGCGGTGCTTTCGGCCTGGCCGAATGGGGCGACGATGAATCGACTGGGGTTTTCTCAGTGGTTGGTCGCGAAGGAGAATCCGCTGACAGCACGAGTGGCCGTGAATCGGTTATGGAAGGTTTGTTTTGGAGAAGGACTTGTACGCACCTTAAACGACTTTGGAACACAAGGTGAACCTCCGACACATCCCGAGTTGCTCGATTGGCTGGCCGTGACATTTCAGGAAAGCGGCTGGGATGTCAAAGCGATGCTTCGGCTAATCGTATCGTCAAGGACCTATCAACAGGAATCTTCGATCCGCAAGGCTGGCGGCTCTACATACGATCCGCAGAATCGACTGCTGTCTCGCGGTCCTGCGTTCCGCTTATCTGCCGAGATGATTCGTGATCAGGCTCTGGCGGTTTCCGGGTTGCTTCGACGTCAGTTAGGTGGCCCCAGCGTCAAGCCATACCAGCCGCCGGGAATGTGGGAAGAAGTTTCATACAACCAGGAGGATAGCTACGTCGAGGAGACAGGCGACGGCCTCTGGCGACGCAGTGTCTATACCTATCTGAAACGGCAGATGCCCCCGCCATCGTTCCTGGCATTCGACGGGACGACTCGTGAGAAATGCACCGTGCAGCGGGCTCGCACAAATACTCCCCTTCAGTCGTTGATCCTGCTGAACGATCCGACCTATGTTGAGGCGGCTCGATCGCTGGCGATGCTTGTGCTTCGCACAGTGGCTGACGAGAATGAACGGGTCGAGGCGATCTTTCGGAGAATTCTTTGCCGGGCTCCTGATGCCGACGAATCGAAATTGTTGATTGAGCTGTTGCATCGTCAGCAAAAACGCTTTCAGGCCGATACAGATGCCGCGGTAAAACTAGTCTCAACGGGAGCCAGCAAAATCCCAGATGCTCTTACGGATCAAATCGAAAGGAC
>JANPHT010000562.1:0-7904 GCA_031424595.1 Planctomycetota bacterium | reverse complement strand
TGCAGGTCGTGCACATGCACAGGTTTTTCGATGGCCTTGAAACCGAATTCATCCGTGGCGCCATAGGTCATGCCACCTTTAACTCCGCCACCGGCCAGCCAGACCGTGAATCCGTGATGATTGTGATCGCGACCATCGTTGCCCTGTGACGTCGGAGTTCGCCCGAATTCACCGCCCCACAACACCAGTGTTTCGTCAAGCAGCCCGCGTTGTTTCAAATCCCCCAGTAGTGCAGCGATTGGTCGATCCACGACTTTGGCGTGATTGCGATGCGACTCGGTGTTGCCACTGTGGTGATCCCACGGCTGGCTCTTGCCGCAATAGATCTGCACGACGCGAACGCCTCGTTCGACGAGACGACGAGCCAGCAAACAGTTGCGGCCAAACGTCAAACGCTTGAAGCCACCATCGCCGCTCGTGGCGACAAGATCGGCCTCGGGACCAGTCAGGCCGTAGGCGTCCAGTGTGGCTGAGGATTCCTGGCTGGTATCGAAAGCACCGGCGGCCGATCGTCCCATATTGAATGCCATTTCGAGCGATTGAATTCGGGCATTCATCGCATTCTCTGCACCTCGGCGTTCGAGATGCATGGCGTTCAGCCGCTGAATCAGGTCGAGTTCCCGGCGTTGCGTGGCCGGTGACAACTGAGCGTTTTGCAGATAAGGAATCACTTCGCGCGGATTGTATTCTTTGGGCAACGCGATTTGGCAGCCTTGATAAATGCCCGGCAGAAAACGGCTACTCCAGTTCGACGGACCATTGACCGGCTGGCCCTGTTCGCCAAGCACGACAAATCCCGGCAGGTTTTCGTTTTCGCTCCCAAGCCCGTAGAGCAGCCATGAACCGTACGAGGGCCGGTTAGGCTGAATGCTGCCGGTGAACATCATCCAATTCGATGATTCATGAACCGGCACATCCGTTTGCATCGAACGAATCACGCACAGATCGTCGGCAAATCGCGCGACCTCCGGAAACAACTCACTGATTTCTATTCCGGATTTTCCGTATTTCGAAAACTTAAATGGCGACGGCATCAGACCGCCAGTCGCATTTTCTGTGGTGAGTTTGACAGTACTTTCCGGACGCTGGCCGGCATACTTTTCCAGTGACGGCTTCGGATCAAAAGTGTCGACCTGCGACGGCGCGCCGTTCATCCAGAGATGAATCACTCGCTTGGCACGGCCTGCAAAATGGGGCAACTTGGGTGTCAGCGGACTCCCGGATGAAACCGTATTCTGCCCAGCAGACTCTGCTCCGGATGCCTGCGGGCTAATCGCGGCTGCAAGGCCAAGCATTCCAATCCCGTTGAAGCCTTTGGCCAGCATTGCCCGCCGCGAGAACATGTGGCTGCTGTTGTCAAAGAAACCAGGCTGGTCAGCGCCGTGCAAAACGCGGTTCCAGAGTTCGTCGCGGTTGAATAAAGTCTTTTTCATGGGATGCGACAAACTCACTTGAAAATCAAGACTCAAATGAGAACTCGTGGAGTTCTTTGCGAACATCCTTCCGACAGTGATTCAACGTGCCACCCTCTTCGTGGGGGCGCAATTCGTTCAGCGCAATGAGCAGCGAGGTTTCTCAACAGAAGAGTTTACTTAGGATCGGCTGACAAGCCAAACTGCTGAATTGGGAGAGTTCGGAATTTCACGCATCAAGCGGATGCGGACTTGCGAATCATAACCAAGGCCATGGGACGCCGCAGAAACAAAAAAAGGCCCTCGCCACACGAAGCGGGCGAGGGCCTGAGAATTACTGAGCGAACCGAATTGCTGTCAGACACAAATCCACTCTGGCTCAAACAAGCGGTACCCAAACCGGGCGAACTCTCATCGTCGTGGCTTCGTGAAGAAACACGATGAAGAATTGCTAAGATGCAGGAAGAAGCCGGAACTGAAATGCTCGCGTATGCAAAAATCGCCTCGACAGAAACCGGAGGCAGATTCACTCACAAGATCGTTACTTCCATAGGCATCCTCCACAGAAAGAGAAAACACTAGAAAGGAAAAACAGCTTCTGCGGTAAGTGTTACCGCCAATTGCCCGCCGGTCAATAAGAATCTTTCAACGAATGTCTCAAAGTCTGTTTCGGACCTCAATAAGATGATCTCTGTGTGGATCAGGCGAGGCTGGTCATCAGGCTGAGATTTAGCGGTATTTCCGTAGCCATTCAACATTCAACAGTCAATATTCAACATTCCAAAGTACAGTGCATCGCGATCGCAACTTGCTGCAGAACTTAAGCTTTGACCACCACGCACAGATCTGAGACATGTCGATAAACGACCCTGCGAACAATAGGCTGCAAAAATGCGAACTCACAAAATCAGTACCACGTACGGACGACATCTGGCGCTGGTGCGAGTAAAAAGCATCCGGAACCATAGCACTCTTGCTTGCTGACTTTGGGCCCGCTGGTGATTCCTCTGATTTGGACTGCACTGGCTTGCAAACGCATTGACTATGAACAAGGTGTGACATGACAACGGCTCAGCAGCCGAACGCAACTGCGGAGAATGGACCTCCGATCGGCGGATTGATTGCCACTGTGATCTGTGCGGCTTTCGGATTGACCGGATTTCTTTTACCGAAAGCTGAGGGGACTTCGGCATTCTCCTGGTCAATCGCAGCTTGCGTGGTGGCTTATCTGGCAGGTGGCAGTGTGCCAGCTATGAACGCACTCAACTCACTGCGTGCTGGTCAGCCCACGGTGGACTTATTGATGATTGTCGCCGCTATGGGGGCGGCGGCGATCGGTGACTGGCTGGAAGGTGTGGTCCTGTTGTTCTTGTTTTCGCTCAGTGGCACACTCGAAGCGTTTGCCATGTATCGCACCACGCGTTCGATCGAGTCGTTGATCAAGCTACGGCCACGAGAGGCGTGGCTGATTGTTCCGGGTGTCGCAGAAGATCGTCGAGTGGCCGTCGAGACGCTTCAAATCGGAGTTCTTGTTCGCGTTCGCCCGGGAGAACGATTTCCTGTCGATGGCGATGTGATGGAGGGCGAAACGTGGGCCGATGAATCGACTCTGACTGGGGAAAGTGAGCCGATTCACAAACCCACCGGATCACGAGTGTATTCCGGAACGATCAATGGTCGCGGCAACGTGCAGGTGAAGATGACTCGTGCCGTGGCGGACACCACCATTGAACGTATTGTGCATATGGTTCAGGAGGCACAGGCTCAGAAGACTCCAACTCAGCGTTTTGTGGAGTCGTGGCAAAAACCTTATGTCATCGGAGTGATTCTGGCGGCAGTTCTGGTTTTTCTGGGCGCCCGGGCGATTCATACGGATAACTGGCACGATGCATTTTATCATGCGATGGTGCTGCTCGTCGCTGCTTCGCCGTGCGCGGTCGTGGTTGGCGCGCCGGCTGTTTTGCTTTCCGCAATCGCTCGCGCTGGTCGCCAGGGAGTACTTTTCAAAGGCGGCGTGCATCTGGAATCGCTTGGAAAAGTCGATGTGATTGCTTTCGACAAAACCGGCACGGTCACGCTGGGAAAACCAGGAGTGACGGAAGTCTGGACACCCAGCGGCATCGATCAGGCTCAATTGCTGAGACTGGCAGCGACCGTTGAGCAGCGAAGTGAGCATCCTCTGGGGATCCCGGTGATGGCAGAAGTGCGCAGTCGCGGCATCAGTCTCAGTACTTCGCCTCTACAGGAGTTTCACAGCCACACGGGACTCGGCGTACATGCTCGTGTGGACGGCGTCTGGGTTGGTGTCGGGCGTGAAAAATTATTCGAGTCGCACGAAATTGCAATCCTTCCGGAACTCATTGAGCAGGTGGCTCGCATTCGTGAACAGGGCCAGACTGCCCTGCTTATTGTGACGGATGTTCCAGGTTTATGTGGCGTGATCGGAGTGGCCGATCAGATGCGCCCCGAGGCCGCTGAAACGATGCAGGCACTGAAAATACTGGGCATTCGCAAGACAGTGATTCTGACTGGTGATCATGAACGCGTTGCGAAAAACATCGCCGCTCGATTGGGGGCAGATGATGTCAGAGCCGGGCTGCTGCCTGATCAAAAGGTGGTTGAATTGAGTCGCCTCTCCGAAGACGGAGGTTTGGTGGCGATGGTCGGCGATGGAGTGAATGACGCACCGGCACTGGCGGCAGCTCACGTCGGAATTGCGATGGGTGGTGCGGGGACAGATGTGGCCCTGGAGGTCGCTGACGTTGTCTTGATGAGTGACGATCTTCGCGGATTGCCTGTGGCCGTGTGGATTAGTCATGTGGCGCGTCGTCGAGTCCGCCAGAACATGATCTTTTCATTTACAGTGATTGCCGTTCTGGTGATTTCGACATTCTTCAGTCTGCCGTTGTGGATAGGGGTGCTCGGCCACGAAGGCAGTACGGTTTTGGTGGTCTTGAATGGATTGCGACTTCTTTGGGAAAAGTCCCCAAGGTTTGGTGATGCCTGACGGGAGGCAAAGTGACGAACGCTTCTGAACTTGCGGCCTGAGTATTTTGAAATCGAACATTTAAAAGTATTGAACAGATCGACATTCCGTCCGGGGTGGGATTGGACCCTATGCTGGACGGTGATTCTCATGCCCGAATCCAAATCCAGTATCCCGCGTTGTGTTAGACTGCTTGTCAATAGCACGCCGCCGGCTTCAGCATGGGTTCTTTCTTCCCTGTGGGCTATGGCTCCTGGGCAACGACTCCGAAAGACTGGGTAGTAAATCCTGCTATGGCGGCCAATGAATCAGATCGTGAAGACTTGATGCGTGAAGCTGTTGCTCTGACCGAAAGAATCGAGCTGCGGGTTCCGGGTTTCTCCGAATTCATCACGATTGGCTTTCGCTCGAACCTCGCCATGAGCGTGTTTGTGGGCCAGGATCCTGTGTACCAGTTTGATCCAACGTTTCGCCTTCGCCGCGCATTTGTTAGTGGCTTTTTATTTCGAAGTCAAGTGGCGACGCTGGCAAGGCTTCAACGAGTTCGAACGGAAACAGAAACGCAACTGCTGAGATACGATCTGAACTCTCAGGAGCTTGCGACATTTCGCGAATCGATGCTTCACATTGTCAGAATGATTCGAAGTGAGCTGACAAGGAATTCAATCGAGACGATGCGTTGTGTTCCGTTGAATACGGAATTGCTTCCCAGAATCTGTAGTGCGTTGGAAGCAATTCCTGAAACGGGCGACTGGCTCTCGTCAGAGATTCGACGACGAAGCTGACTGCCGGGCGAATTGTGGCTATAACATGCGCATGATTTCGACGCCACTTCCTGAAGACCAGCCAATAATCCGTATTCGCGGCGCGAGGACTCACAACTTGCGCAACGTCAGTGTGGATCTTCCTGCGGGTAAGCTGATCGTCATGACCGGCGTCAGCGGGTCTGGCAAGAGCTCACTTGCTTTCGACACTATTTTTGCTGAAGGTCAGCGTCGCTATCTCGAAAGCGTTTCCGTACAGACTCGGACGTTGCTGCGACAGCTTCCTCGACCGGACGTTGATGAAATCTCCGGACTCGCTCCGACGATCAGTGTTGATCAGCGAGTATCCTCAGCGCCCGCCCGTAGTACGTTGGCAACAACCACTGAGATACACGATTATCTCAGACTGCTTTACGCCCGGGCGGGAACAGCTCACTGCACAAAATGTGGTCAGCCGGTGCAAAGGCAAACGGTGGATCAGATTCTTCAGCAGACTCTTCAGTTGCCCGAACGAACTCGGCTGATGATCCTGTCCCCGCTGGTGCGGGCTCGACGAGGTGCGCACCGGGAAGTGTTGGAGAAGATTGCGAGAAACGGCTTTGTTCGAGCTCGGGTGGACGGAGAGATTATTGACATCTCGGAGCCGAGGACACTTGATCCGGGAAAATCGCACACGATTGAAGCCATTGTCGATCGCATCGTCATTAAGGACGGCATCGGCCCGCGACTGCGGGAGTCCATTGATTTGGCGTGCCGTGAGAGCGATGGAACGTGCAGCATCAGTCATGAAGCAAACGGGCAGTGGTCGGAGAAATTCTACAGCACTCGCTTCAGTTGCCCGGATTGCGATTTGAATTTCCTAACACCGGAGCCTCGCAGCTTCAGTTTCAATTCTCCCTGGGGCGCTTGTCAGGAGTGTTCCGGTTTAGGAATTGAAGGGGCCGCGGATTCGACGGGCGAAATCACTATCTTCCATCAGCAACCCTGCAGAGCTTGTGAGGGCTCCCGTCTTCAGCCTTTTCCACGGGCGATCACGTTCCTCGGAGTCTCGCTGCCACAATTGGCTCGAAACAGTGTTGAAGTTGCATCCCGGATCGTTGATGAATGGTTAAACAGACTGCCGTCTGTCACCGGGCTGACTCCGGAAGCGAGGCTGGTCGCAGAACGCACTTTGCCCGACATCCAGGCCAGACTCAAGTGCCTTGCAGATGTGGGAATTGGCTATCTGACACTTGACCGTGCGACGAAGAGCCTGTCGGGCGGCGAGTTTCAGCGCGCGCGACTGACAGCGGCACTGTCTTCGCAATTGTACGGCGCCCACTTCGTTCTGGATGAGCCGACGGCTGGACTTCATCCACGAGATACGCAGCGACTTTTGAAGGCTCTGTGCCAATTGCGGGATGCGGGCGGAACGGTGATTGTTGTCGAACACGACGGCGACATAATGCGGGCCGCTGACTGGCTGGTTGATCTTGGTCCCGGTGCTGGTTCCGATGGTGGAATGCTGCTGTTTTCGGGGACTCCTGCCGATGCGGAAAAGCATGCCGTTTCTCCGACCGGTGAATATCTTCGCGGTGGTGAGGCGTCGGGCCTGGAAATGCTGGGGGCGCGCGACGCCAGATTGTCGTCCGATACTTTGGTGCCATTAAGAATCCGCAACGCCCGGCTTCACAACCTTCGAAATGTGACTTGCGAGATTCCATTGCGACAACTGGTATGCGTCACCGGTGTCAGCGGGTCTGGCAAGAGTTCACTGATCTTTGGAACGCTTCTGCCGGTCGTTACATCGGCGGTCGTTTTAACGCGATCTCCCAAATCCGACTCTGCCGATGCTTTGGACTCGGCCTATGCGGATTCGCGATGCGACGGCGTTGACGGTGTCGAGCAGATTCGGCGTGTGTTGTCTCTCGATCAGAGTTCGCCCGGTCGATCATCGCGTTCATGCATCGCAACACTTTGTGGCATTTGGGATGAAGTGCGACGTCTGTTCACAAAGACCAGAGAGGCTCGTGCGAGGGGCATGAAGTCACAGCATTTCAGCTTCAATTCCGGGGAAGGCCGATGCCCAGAATGCCGCGGAACGGGTCTCCGAAATGTTCGCATGAACTTCCTGCCTGATGCGGTCGTACCGTGCCCGCTATGCCACGGAACGCGATTCAGCAAGGCCGTGCATTCAATTCACTTTCGTGGAAAATCTGTCGCCGACATTCTTCAGATGCGAGTGGACGAGGCGACCGATTTCTTTGACGGATTTCAACGGATCCATGCTGTGCTCTCGACGTTTAAGAGCATCGGCCTCGGATACGTGACACTTGGGCAACCGGCGACCACCTTCTCCGGCGGCGAAGCACAGCGTGCGAAACTTGCATCAGAACTCGCCTCTCCGACGAATGAGCACACACTGTATGTGCTGGACGAACCAACCAGCGGTTTACATCCTGCAGACGTAAATCGACTGATGCAGCACCTCCGACAACTTGTTCACGCGGGGCACAGCGTGATCGTCATTGAGCATCAGTTGGATGTCATCGGAGCTGCCGACTGGATCCTTGACATGGGACCCGAAAGTGCGGACGGTGGTGGAGAAGTGGTCTTTGCCGGTCCGCCCGGGACGATAATTGACTGCTTGAACAGTGAGACCGGCAAAGCTCTGAGGTCCACGATAGAACGGCGAAAGTCGGCCGCACGACTGGCATAGTCGTTACGGAGCGACCGGCCCGCAAAACTTCTAGGGGTTGCGGC
>JANPHT010000561.1:0-2380 GCA_031424595.1 Planctomycetota bacterium | reverse complement strand
CAGTTCTTCCAGACTCTTGGTCTCGCTACACTACTCCCTGTCACTCCGGCCGCTTAACCAACCGAATCGCCGTGTACGGACCCGTACGCACGGTGATGTGGGAGGGGAAAAGCCGAAAGGCTTTCCCCTATCCCGATTGTGTCAGCTCTCAAAACGCCTTTTTCAGGGCGATGCCACTTCTGCTGGCGAATCTTCGTCGTTGTCTTCAATGGCAATCACCACGACGGTTGCCACAGCACCCATGGCCGCCAGAGCGACCACATCCATCAGGCCAAAGCCGGAAGCTGGTTGGCCGTAGTTGTCCCAATACGGGTCGTAGTTGGGCCCGTAATTCTGTCCACGGATAATATTTTCGTTAGCTGCCACGACATAGCTGTCAACGGCTCCGGTCGGGGCTGTCCCGGCTTTCCAAAGCCGCACTGGAGACTTCATTGAGCCAACAGCAATCTCGTGAGCTCCGCCTCGAACGCCGGTGATGAGAAAATCTCCCTCAGGCCCCGTTGTGGTCCGTGCGATTGTGGTCCCCTGATACCGCAGTTCTATCTGAGCATTCTCCACGGGCCTTTGTTCCGGCGTGTAGACATGTCCTTGCAAAGTTCCATCTGCAAGCAACGCCACATCGCGAGGATTGCTGGTCCTGTGATTGTCGAATGCAAAGACCGAGTTGGATAACAGGATCCCAAAGCAGACCGCGATGCTGGCGGCTTTGTTCAATAATGTGTACTTTTGCATCTCTTTGAGACCTTCTTCATTTCCTGACGCTGAACGTCACGAAAAGACCGATCGTGTAAAATCGCAGTTGATCGGTTCATCGACAAAGCCAGAAAGAGTGCTACATTCGGAACAGTCAGAAAAATCAGATTCTGGCGAAAATCCGGAAGTGGCGTTTTTTGCCGGTTTCGAGGCTGAGCGAGAGAGCTGCACCCATGGACAATCTTCAGCCGATTTCGCCGATTGGTCGAGGTGCGGCAAGAAACCCAGCAAACCGTTTCCTGCCAATCGTCACGGAGGCCGATTTTGAGCAGCTGGAGTTCGATGAGGACTTTCTCCGCGAACTCGAACGCCCCCAAACGCGGTACTTTGATGATACGTCAAAGTCCATCATTTCTGAAAACGACAGTCCGGATATCCCCTTTCGATACAGCCTTAATCCTTATCGAGGTTGTCTTCACGGTTGCAGCTATTGTTATGCGCGGCCCAGTCACGAATACCTTGGTCTGAGTGCTGGACTGGACTTTGAGACGAAAATCTTCGTGAAGCGTCATGCCCCTGCCCTGTTCCGCGACTGGCTGGCGCGGGCCAAGTACGCTTGTGAAGCTGTCATGTTATCGGGAGTGACTGACTGTTATCAGCCGATTGAAAGAAAACTGCTGATCACTCGGCAACTTCTTGAAGTGGCTATTGAAGCGAGGCAGCCGATGTCGCTCATTACCAAGAATGCTCTCATCGTTCGTGACATCGATCTGCTGAGCAACCTGGCCTCTCAAAGTCTCTGCAAAGTTGCTATCAGCCTGAATAGTCTGGATCAGTCGCTGACGAAAGTCCTTGAGCCGGCCTGTACGTTTCCAGCGGGACGGCTGGAGGCCATTCGTAAACTGTCTGAAGCCGGAATACCGGTTCATGTGATGGTTGCGCCTGTTATTCCCGGATTGAATGACAATGAGATGCCTGCCGTTTTGAAAGCTGTGGCAGACGTGGGAGCAATGTCGGCCAGCTATATTATGGTCCGGCTGCCGTTAGCCGTGGAAACGGTCTTCGTCGAGTGGATGAAACAGCATCGACCAACGCACGCACAAAAGATTGAATCACGATTGAAATCCGTTCGAGAGGGAAAGCTCAGTCAGAGTGAATTTGGTCTTCGGATGCGTGGGGTGGGTCCGATGGCCGAACAGATTTCAGCCTTGTTCAAACTCAATCGCAAACGGTGCGGACTAAAAGAGACGCTGCCGCAGTCACGGACAGACTTGTTCAGACCGCCGAAAACGTCATCTGGTCAACTGCATCTGTTCTGAGCAATTTTGCGTAATTTCAATTTCCAGTGGACGAACATGGCAAACACGGCAGCAACGATTGATGAGTACATGGCCAGCGTGAGCGAAGACAAACGCCCGGCTCTCGAAAAACTCCGAAGCACAATCAGGAGCATTGCTCCCAAAGCTGAAGAGTGCATCAGTTATGGGATTCCGGCATTTCGACTCAACGGAATGCTTGTCGGATTCGGAGCGACGTCCAAACATTGTGCCTTTTATCTGATGAGCGGTACAGTCGTCGAGGCCTTTCGGGACGATCTTCGGGACTACGATACCCGTAAAGGCACCATTCGATTTCAGGCTGAACATCCACTTCCGGTCGCGCTGGTGAAGAAGCTGGTGAGAGCCCG
>JANPHT010000560.1:0-10678 GCA_031424595.1 Planctomycetota bacterium | reverse complement strand
ATGGAGGGTGCCGCAACTGCAAATGCCGGAGTGGGTCTACTGCCCGCCAAAAGTTTTTCTGCTGGCTCCCGTTCGCAACTCAACGACGCTGCACCGAGTGATATCGACGATGGAACATGTGGGAAAACCAAAGTCGGTTCGTTGATTTGTGAGCCCGTCAAGCAATGGGGTTTCTACTGAACGGCGGTAAAATGTGTTGCCTGCAAGGCCTCTGTTTTTTGTCCGTTCGCATCAACTGACAGTGCCGTTGTCTGTCAACTTGCCGACGCTATTTCCGGGGAATCAGTCCGGGAAGAGTAGATCAGAATCTCGCAGAAAACGCACATCACTCTTACTGGCGTCTGAGTTCTTTGTGGGTGGCTTAAACTGATTCTTGTTCAGCCCGTCATCATCCACGAGAGGAATCATCTCTGTTGCCCCATCCAGAGACACTTGCCGTGAAATCGGAATGTCAGGGCCAAGATGAATCTTGTAGGTGATCCCGGACAGCGATAATAAATCGCCCGGCAGCAGAGCTCCTCGCACAACACGCTGGCCATTCACGCGCGTGCCGTTGGTGCTCCCCAAATCCCGCAGATAGATCAGCCCGTCCGTTTTCACGAGTATGCAGTGCTGCTTTGAAACATTCGTGTGATCAATCACCAGATCACATAATTTCGAACTGCGTCCGAGCACGGTGATCGCTCTCGTAAGAGTGATGGGTGCACCGCCCTGCTTAGGGATCAATTGAGCAAGCATCTGCATTAACCTCTGGTTTTGCCTCTGCAACCCCATCACCGGAGAAAACAGACGTACGGCTACTTAAGTTCTGTTTTCACTTTACCACTGCGGTACCCGGGAAATCGCATTGCTGAATTATCCGCGTCTCAGGCCGCAGCACAAGAGTTTCCAGTCTCTGTGGTTGTGTTTTCTATTCCCGGGCGATGCCTTGATCGGAACAATGAGCAAATTCGATGACATAAAAACCGGAGGTCATTCACCGATGCAATACAGCATTTCCTGTCGCTTACCGTCTTTGTCGATTGCCACGCGATTATAGATTCGATTGCCGCAAATCACGGGAGTCGAAAAGACACTTGTTCCCAGGCTGTTAGAACTGACGACCTGCAATTTTTCGGCATTCGCTTGAAAAATAAAAGTCTGCCCTTCTTCGTTACAGGCATAAATCAGATCGCCGACCATTACTGGCGAACTGCTGAATGTTCCGTTTAATCGGCCTTTCCACACCTCTTCCCCGGTATCACTCTTCCAGCACATCGCGATGCCAGCATCCATCACTGCGTAAAGGTAACCGTCTCGTGTCAGCAGGGAAGGAACGTAAGATCGCGTCGTGTTTTCCCATGCTACCTTTCCAGAACCATCGACGGTTACGGCAGAGATATGATTCTTTGGGTAACCACCACTGGTGAAAATGTGTTTTCCATCCGTGACTGTGGTCGTCACACATTCCGTCGTCGCTCCTTCAACCTCCCAGAAGGCCTCGCCTGTGAGTGGATTCAGACTGGTCACAAGATCGCAACCGGTCATGAAGAGTTGGTCTCGTCCGGCAGTATTCAGAATGACCGGTGAAGAGTAATTGGGCTTGGCGGGTCTGACATTTTTCCATACGACATCGCCGGTTGCGCGATTCATCGCAACGATTGCTCCTCCGCCTTTATTGTCAGAGACGCCTATCACAAGGTCCTTATACAACAAGGGAGACGAGCCAAATCCCTGATGATTGACATAGTCAGAAAGCTTTGTCTGCCACAGTTTCTTGCCGTTTCGATCAAGTGCCGTCATGAACACAGCATCGCCATTGAGGAAATTTGCAAAGAAACGTTCGCCGTCACAAGCTGCCGACGCAGAGGCCATTGAGGATTTTTCGTTGTTCTTAATATCCAGCCCATCCTGATGGACGACGGTCTCCCAAAGTTGCGTTCCGGACTGGCGATCGAAGCACAGAACCGACTGAACTTTTCGCTCGTGATCGGCAGCAAGGACGACGACCTGATCACCAGCGACAATTGGCGAACCATGGCCGCGGCCGGGAACAGGGGCACTCCAGATCACGTTCTCTGTTGCACTCCATTTCAATGGAGGCTGCTGATTCGGGCTTGCGATCCCGTTATGCTGCAGCCCACGCCACCACGGCCAATCGGAATCCAGAACGTGGATCGGGGCGATTTCAGTTGTGAGACCAGGTGCGCCAGGCATGGGCCCGACCGGCATGGTCCCGACAGCCTTCCATGTGGGCCACAAAGCGAACAGAGCCGCTGCTAATCCAGCGCAGGCAAATCCCAACGATTGCTTTGATACGAACACTGCAGACGCCTCAATAAAAATGGGATTTGGAGAAACCTCTGTACCAAGTGTAAGAACTTAACGTGATTTTCCAACCTAGCCTGCAACCAAAGGCACTTGGCCATCGCAGTTGTGGATTTCGACTCGTTGAAATTTACAAGGGGCGTCTGTACTTTCCCTTGTTGACCTGGGCCTTGCAGGCCGGGTTCCGTATAAGTTTGAAGTGACTGGAGCTTGAATCCGCGATTCAGAACATAAAAGTCGTCCCAGGGGGCGTCGCTGACAGGATTCTGTGGGTTTAATAGAATTGGGGCGTCTTTTCTCTTTCATCATCACGAACGATACTCTCAAATCGACGCGGTAGTTTTTCCAGGGAGATAGTGATGCGAGTCAACGGCTTACTGCACGACTTCTGCCCTTCCATGGAGCAGACCGCAGGAAGCGAACAACGACCTGGGCTTCAGTTCCACTGTTCTGTACGGTCACTCCGATTGACTCAGGGCCAGTGCGAAGTTGTGAAGCGACGGGCGTTTACTTTGATTGAGTTGCTGGTGGTGATTGCGATTATCGCGATCCTGATTGCGTTGTTGTTGCCAGCAGTCCAGCAGGCGCGGGAGGCCGCGCGGCGGACGCATTGTAAGAACAATCTCAAGCAGATAGGGCTCGCTCTGCATAACTACCACGACATCCACAATCAGTTTCCGCCTTCGTGTGTGAACCCCGGTTCCTTTGGTTCCGGAGCTTTCGTTCCGCCAGGAATGGTGCGGAATCATACGGGGTATCTCTATCTGCTTCCCATGCTGGAGCAAGCCAATGTGTACAGCCAGATCAATTTCAACATTGCCACAGGAAAGGCGGACTGGTTCGGCATTGGAGGCGGAACGGACCAGGCCTTTCTCTCGCGACTTAAGATTCCGGGATATGAATGTCCAAGCGATCCGCCCTTTGATTCGCCTCACACCGAAACCGTGACTTCTCTCTATGCCATTAATGAGGCCAGTCGAGTCAGTTACGGATTCATCCACGAAAACACAGAATATGATATTGCCACTTCCGTCAAAGGGGCCGGTGCCCCGTGGAAGCAGAACAGCAATCGGAATCGGTCGGCTTTTGGTATCAATGCCTCTGCGAACTTTCGCGACATCACAGACGGGACCAGCAACACGATGCTGCTGATTGAAACGCCGTTTCAGAAGGAGATCAAGGTTTTCGGCCCATTTCTCCATGCATCGACACACACACATTTCATTGTTCCCAACCTTTTCGGAATCAATCGGTGGTCGGTGACTACACCAAAGCGACTTGTTTATGCCTGGGGAGCCGGTAGCCAGCATACGGGCGGCGCGCAGACTGTGCTGGGTGATGGCAGTGTGCGTTTTATCAGCGAGAATATCTCGACCGTGACAGTTGATGCGCTCGTGAGTATCGCCGGCACTGAAGTGATCGGTGAGTTTTGATTTGTTATTGCAGGAGTCGTCGCAGGGTTGATTCCTGACGGAACCAATGAGAGCTGAAGTGGCCTATGAGCGTGCGTGAGGTTCATTTACCGATCAAAAGGCTGTGGCGGCCATTGATTCTTTCGATCTTGATGGTTCTGTTTGTCGGTTGTGCTCAATCCAGTCATGGCGTGCCGACGGCAGATGTTTCAGGGGTGATTACGAAGAATGGCGAGACGGTGGCTGGAATTGAAGTGTTCTTCACGAACGAGACTTTTGAAGGCTATGGGAGAACAGACGAGTCCGGTCGGTACCGGTTGGTGAATGGTGCCGCCGTTGGAACCAACAAAGTGTTTATGAAGAAGTTCGCTGCGGCTGCTCCACCAATGGACGATTCGAAGACTGCGGGGCTTGACGAAAAACAAGCGATGGCGATGCGGACGGCTCAGGAGAAGCTGAGTGGCAAGAGCAGCGGATCATTGATTCCCGCAGAGTTCAGTGATCCACGCACGACCACACTTTTATTTTCGGTTCCCGAAGGCGGCACGGATTCCGCAGATTTTCAACTGTAGTCTGCAGTCGGCATCCAGTCGTGGCCACTGGGTCGGGCGAATCACCGGGCCGGGCGAATCACTGGGCAGGTTGTCGCTGCTGTCATGAGTGTGGAACGATGACTCTGAGCAAGCCGTCGGCAGGAATTGCGGAATCACTCTGGCTTGATTCGCACTACTTCTTTGGTGCGTCCTGCTGTGAGGATCGCGACTTCGGGTGAGAGCGATTGCGATTCTTTTTCCATACTCGAAGGCTCATCCACGAGACACACTGCTTCACGCGGGACCATGTGGATTCTTCAATCCGGGTCACCCATTTCCCGAACTTCGACAAAACACGAAAGAGTCTCTGCGTGAGTCGATCCGTTGAGCTTTCAGCTGCTCGCCGTGCTTTGCGTGAAACCCTTTTCAGATTCCCATTCACAGGTGTTGGTCGAGGGAGGAACTGGCCTATCCATTCGATAGGCTTTGTGAACACGGCAAAGCAATGCGGACACTTGAAATCTCGAACCGGAAGAACGATCAGCAGTCGTCTCCAGCCTCGAAACTTCTCACGCATCAGGCGATCCGAGCAAAACGTGCATTTGTATGGACTGGTTTTGTCTCCCGACATCGCTGCGTGCCCAGAAAAAAACCGACTTTCCATCGATGGCTGAAATGCCGTCGATTTCCAGTCGGTCCATCGATTCTATCGGGACTGCCATACCGACACGGTAATAAAATATGCAGCCCAGGGGCTATTTTGCAGCAGCGAGAACAGCGTCGTAGTTCGGATGTTCAGCAATTTCCGTGCAGTATTCGGCATATTTCACCGAGCCGTTGCCGTCGATCACAAATACCGCTCGAGTCAAACAGCGATCCAGCGGGCCTCCCTTAATCAGAACGCCGTAGTCTTCGCCAAACTTGGTGCATCGATGTGCGCTGAGGGTCTTTACATGTTCAACACCCTCCGCACCGCACCACCGCTTCTGACCAAAAGGCAGGTCCATGCTGACCACAAGAATCTCAACATTCGGCAGCGATGCAGCTTGCTCGTTGAATTTCTTTGTCTCCATGTGGCAGACGGAGGTATCCAGTGATGGAATCGTCGCAATGATTCGAGTCTTGCCCTCGCTGCTTCCCAATGTCACTTCTTCCAGTCCATTGTTCTGCAGAGAAAAATCCGGAGCTTTGCCCCCCGCGCTGATTGCTGGCCCAGCAAGATCAACAGGATTTCCTTTGAGTGTCACTGCGCCTGTGCGAATTTCTGCCATCTTTCAAATGCCTCCAATATGGGTGAGTTCTCATTGAACAAGTTTTCGGTCACTGCCAATGTGAAGTATGGAAGATGTTGGCCGTCTTTCAACCCGTACAGCTCCGGATGGAGAAATTCCTCATTGGATTACACGGTTTCTTCAAGTCGCTGGGGTCTTCTCGAAACGGAAGAGATTCGCAACGCCTGCACTCAATGGAAAAACAAGTGGCGTATTGAATTAGCCTCGGTTCAGAGGCCATTAAACCGATCCGGGCCGTGCTCGGAAGTATGCAGGGTTTCAGGAAAAATGCCCAGACGAGTGAGCCGGTTTAAATTACGCCGGCGATGCTTTCGCAGACTTCCGATGATGTCCGAAAGTCCTTCGAGCACTTCATCACAGCGACATAGCACTCGCAGATGCCATGAGGTATCAATATCATCCATGTCTGAACTGTTCATGCCGGCGTCAGGCTTTCTTCGTGGCAAAGTGACTTCGGAGGGGTGTGGCGTTGCATCGTCCATCAAACCTGCACCCCTTGACTCGTTTGCCCAGAGTCTTTGAACCGAACAGGCGACCGTGATTCTCCACCTGACGAAAATGGCAGAACGGGTTTCATCGTCGAAGTTGTTACAACCCATGAGACCGGTCCATGGGATCGCCCCTGAAATTCGTTCGACCTGTCCAGGATGGTCGATTCGGCTACAGTTCTGCCTGCCAGGGCAGTATGAGTGGGGTGATTCCCCGACGAAAAGGCAACAGCGAAGGATACGACTTGAAATGACGGCAACGAGAATTGGACTCTTTGGAGGTACGTTCGATCCTGTTCACTACGGACACCTTATGGCTGCCGAAACATGTCGCGAGATGCTGCAACTTGATCAAGTGCGTTTTGTCCCTGCAGCAGTGCCACCGCATAAGCTCAACGAAAGTATTACTGACGGACATGCTCGTGCGGATATGTTGAACCTGGCATTGTCCGGGTATCCTGAATTCGTTGTTGATCGACGAGAATTGAAACGCACGGGGCCCTCATTCACCGTGGACACTCTGACAGAGTTTTCACACGAGCTTCCTGGCGCAGAGCTCTATTTCCTGATGGGCGCTGATTCACTCAGGGATCTTATGACCTGGAAGCAACCCCGACAGATTGCAGCACTGGCCACTCTCCTGGTCTGCAGGCGGCCAGGTGTCGCAGCACTGGAAGTTTCGCAGATCGTCGAATGGGTAGGCGAGGAAATTGCAGCGAGGGTCATTTCTGTGGCATTGCCAGGAACCGATTTGTCGGCCAGCGACCTTCGTCAGCGAGTTCGCGATGGAAAAGGGCTGCGATTCCGGACTCCTCGAGCGGTCGAAGTATTCATCGAACAGAACAAGTTGTATCGTGCGAAGAACTGAAGGGATTAGGCACTGCGGCTGAGTGGGTGGATTCGTTGTCGCCACAAGTTTGCGGAATTGCACGGCCTCAAGAAACCCTTTTAGCGCAGGCCGAGCCAGACGAGCTTCGGCGTAGGGCATCTTTTCCGTGCCGGGACGGCCGTTCGGGTGCAATCCTGACGCGTGATTGCTCTAATGTCGGCAGTTCAAATCCTGCTGTGATCCTGTTGAAGAACAACGCTCAACGTTCATGCCATCCTGAGTCTTGTGATTTGACCGTCACAGTCCCACCCAGTTATTTCTCACCGTCGGAGGTCCCCTGTGAAAATTCGGTTATTTACTGCGCTGGCGATGCTATTCGCCGTTGGCAATGCTCAGGCAGCATTAAAGGTTCCGAACGTCTTCGGAAATCACATGGTCGTCCAGCAGAAAGCCCCGATCAGGGTCTGGGGCTGGACGAATCCTGGTCAGGATGTCACTGTGGAACTTGGTGACAAGGCGGCTTTGGCGAAAGCCCATGCCGACGGTCGATTCGAAGTCTCATTACCCGCGATGGTTGCAGGGGGAGGTCCTCTGAAACTTACCATAAAGGCTGACGAAACCGTCACTTTTGAAGATGTGATGGTTGGCGAAGTGTGGGTTTGCTCCGGTCAGTCCAACATGCAATGGGGCGTGAATTCGTCGAATGACGCGGACCTGGAACGACTGGCGGCAAAGAACGCCAACATTCGCATGATCAACTTTCCGCAAGTGGGAACCCAGGAAGTGATCCTGACGCACGACCGCCAGTGGATGGTGTGCAATTCTGAAACAGTCGGAGGCTTTTCGGCCGTAGGTTACTTTTTTGCCAGGCAACTTCAGGAAACAATTGACGTGCCGGTCGGCATGATCAACAACGCCTGGGGTGGGTCAGCGTGTGAAGCGTGGATCAATCGGGACGTGTTGACCGCTGACGAGAAGTACAAGCCGCTGATTGACCGCTGGGTTGGTATGGAGACCAGGTTTGCAGAACTTTCTGCAAAGGCAGACAAGAATGAAGATGAGCAGAAGGCCCTGCAGCAGTTGACTGGTCAGATGCGTGGCAATGCTCGCCCTGGCAACATCTATAACGGTGTCTTGAAGTCACATTTGGGTTACACAATTCGAGGAGCCATCTGGTATCAGGGAGAAAGTAATGCTTCTCGAGCTTACCAGTATCGCGATCTTTTCCCGCTGATGATCTCCAATTGGCGTCAGGAGTGGGGCCAGGGTGACTTTCCGTTTTATTGGGTTCAGTTAGCTGATTTCAAAGCTGAGCAGCCACTACCCGCTGAGAGCGACTGGGCTGAATTACGTGAAGCTCAAACCATGACAATGAGCAAACTTGCTCACACCGGTGAAGCCGTGATCATCGATATTGGTGAAGGCAAGGACATTCATCCGAAGAACAAAGTGGACGTCGGTCGACGACTGGCTCGCTGGGCTTTAGCGAACGAGTACGGAATCAACATTCCTTTTCACAGTCCTCAGTACAAGAGTATGGAAAAGGCTGACAACAAGATCGTGCTGACCTTCGATCACGTCGATCAGAGCGACAAAGGCTGGCGGCCGTTTGATGTGGGCAATCCCGTTGGATTCGCTATCGCAGGTGAAGATAAGAAGTTCGTTGCGGCCGATGCGAAGATCCTGCCCAACGGAACAATCGAAGTTTCAAGCAAGGATGTTCCAAATCCAGCATCCGTTCGCTACGCATGGGCTGACAACCCTGTCTGCAACCTGTTCAGCAATGCAGGATTGCCGTTGACTCCATTCCGCACCGACGACTGGCCCGGAGTAACAATTAACAACAAATAGTCGGCGAAATCAGACCGCAATTGTCTGGAGATGCTTAAAGCCCGGTTCTTTGACAAGAGCCGGGCTTTCTTTTGATCTGGCTGCCGATCTATTTGGTTTCCAACTGTGTCAATTGCGTTGCCGGCACAGTGGACTCAAGGCCAACGAGGCGGATGGATTCTTTTAGCAGAAAGTCAAGATCCATAAATGGCTCAAAACTAATATCCTGCCAGCGGACGAGCCCTTTGGCATCGATCAAAAAGGTTCCATGTAACGCCGCTTTCTCGAAATCGTCATAACAGCGGTACTGTCGGAAAACGCTCATGTCAGGATCAGCGACCAACGGAAATGGGAAGCCACCTTCAAAGTTCTCGTAGGCACGTTTCAGATTCACCTGCTTGTCGGAACTGATGGCAACGACCTCGAATCCAGCCTTCTTGAATCCGTCGAACTTCCTGGCCATTTCTTTTAATTGCTCGGCACAGTGCAAGCAGCCGTACCCCAGATAAAAAATCACAATCACGGGTCGCCCCGCGAAGTCATTCAGTGATCGCGTCTTCTCCTCCACATCCGACAAAGACCACGGAATTGCTGGCGAAGGAGACCATCGAAACGGCCCGAGCGCTTCCAGACTGGGCCGCGCACCGAGGTCAGTAGGGACTTCGCGGACAACTCGCCAATCAGATCCAAAGCCGAATTCGGTCGCAATCAATCCAAGTCGAGCCATCGGCGGAACATCAAGATCAATGGTCGATGATAATTTGCGAAGTTGTTCAAATGCCGCTTTCGATTCGTCCTTCTTGCCGGTTCCGAAAAGTACTTCGATCTGTGTGGCGAGTGCCAATACTTCGCCAGGATTGTTCTTGACTCGCTCTGCCGCTTTCTTCGTTGCCTCTTCGGGCTTTCCCGCCTTCAGCATCAGCAGAGTCAATTCTTCGGCTGAAGACTCAGCCTTTGTCAGGAGATCGAGCGCCGTTGGAAAATTGCCAGCAACGCATGCGGTTCGACCGTCAATCTCCTGCAGGGCTTTTTCCAGTCGCCGCAAGTCTGCAGCAAACTTCGCTTCCGCATCCTTGCGAGCCTTTTCGATGGCCTTATCGTCTGACTTCGCTTCCCGTGCCTTTTTTTCTGCTTCAGCAGCAGCTTCCTGTTGCTTTTGCTTCTCCGTGTCCTGCTGTTTTTGCAGGCGATCTCGAAACACTGCCGCTTCGGTCGTTTTTCCCAGTGCCGCAAAAGCCGATCCGAGGGCTCGATCACGTCGCAGATCTTCTTCCTTATCGCCGGTATCTTCCATCCAAATGGTCCCATTCAGACCGGCGATTCTTTCGTACATTTCGAAAGCCTGAAGGACATCCAGAAGTCGCTCTCGCCCGTATTTAAAACTGCCTGACTTGCCGATGTTGTTGTATTTCGGATGTCGGGGCATACTCAGCATGTTGCGAGCCAATGCTTCCGCCTCGTGAGCGCGGCCGATCGAAATCATATTGCGAATGCACCACTCATTGTTATGCGCGAAGTTGTGAATCTGATCGGGAAGAACCCGATCTTTCATCATCTGACCATGATCCACTCGCGCGGAGGCTTCCTGCTGGTAGACGGCATCGTGATATCGATGAAGCTTGGAATAAATGTGTCCCGGCATGTGCCACATATGGGCGATTGCCGGGGCCGCCATTCCTCCTAGAGCGGCCGATTGCAGAGCCATTTCAGGCTTCTTCCCATCCCACAGATGGATGCGATAATGATGGATTGGATGGAGCGGCTCCTGATCGAGCACATCCTGAATCATCGCGTCCACCGCGAGATTGGAAGCCATATCCAGCCCATCGCGTTTTCCGGACCAGAAGAACTCACACAGGAACGCTTTAGTCTCAATGTCTTCCGGGAACTCAATCAGCAGGTCTTCAAGATCGCTGACATAGCGATTTGATCGAGATTTTTTTTCCTCATCCTTCTCGGCTTTGGCATTAATAAATCTGTCGAATGC
>JANPHT010000559.1:0-3099 GCA_031424595.1 Planctomycetota bacterium | reverse complement strand
CCTTGCCGAGGAACGGATGTTCTTCTGACTGGCGAAAAGAGACCGGGCCGATCACTTCTGACATGCCCCAGCTCGCAACCATTCTGCGGGCAATCTGAGTGGCCTGGCTGATGTCACCCTGAGCGCCGGCAGAGTACTCATTGAAAATCATCTTTTCTGCCGCTCGGCCACCCATCGTCATGACAATGCGCGCCTTCAGGATTCGCTCACCAAGGTTGTTGATTTCACTTTCGGGCATCAACTGTGTAACACCCAGAGTACGACCTCGCGGAACAATAGAAACTTTATGGACCGGGTCCATTCCTTCCTGGGCCCACGCCAGCACTGCATGCCCAGCTTCATGCCACGCTGTCAGAGTTTTTTCTTTCTTATCCATGATTTCATCACGAGGTACTCCCATCGTGACAATATCCTGAGCATAACGAAAGTCGCTCATTTCGACTGCTCGCTTTTCTTCTCTGGCCGCTTTCAACGCTGCTTCGTTCACCAGTTTTTCCAGTTCTGCACCGCTAAAGCCCATCGTCGTCTTCGCAATGCTTTCCAGATTCACGTCATCCGCCATTGGCACTTTGCGTGTGTGAACTTTCAGAATCCCTAAACGGCCTTCCTTGGCGGGCAGATCAACGGTTACATGGCGGTCAAAGCGACCGGGACGCAGTAAGGCCGGGTCAAGCACGTCGGACCGATTTGTCGCGGCCAGAACAATCACTGTGTCGCCCTGCTGGAAACCGTCCATCTCGCTCAAAATCTGGTTCAACGTCTGCTCACGCTCGTCGTGGCCACCACCAACGCCTGCACCTCGAACCCGCCCCACGGCGTCAATCTCGTCGATGAAGATAATGCATGGCGACGATTCGCGAGCCGTCTTGAACAGATCACGCACACGCGTTGCTCCGACACCGACAAACATCTGAATAAACTCAGACCCATTGATCGAATAGAATGGAACTCCTGCTTCACCTGCAGTCGCCCGAGCCAATAAGGTTTTTCCTGTTCCGGGAGGCCCAACAAGCAACACACCCTTCGGGATTTTTGCCCCCAGTCGAGTGAATCGTTTGGGGGTCTTGAGAAACTCGACAACTTCCTGCAAATCCTGTTTGGCTGATTTCAGTCCGGCCACTTCGTTGAACGTGATCGCGTTCTCACTCTTTTCAAAACGACGTGCCTGACTGCGAACGAAACCTCCCATCATTCCACCGCTGCCGAACGGATCGGATGATCGCCTCATGATTGTCCACATCACGAACACCAGCCCCAAAGGCATGAGTATCCACAGAAACATTTCAGTGCCGTTGACAACCGAAATCGGTGTCGAAATAACTTCTACACTCTGCCGAGTCATCTCAGGCATCAGTTGCTGGTTTTGGGCCAATGCCGGTGGCAGGACCGTGTTAAATTTTGCCGCCAGAGGGCCTGTGAGTCCTGTGGGCTTTTCATCTGGAATGGCAGTCCAGTCACCGGTCAGCATTTCGCCGTGAAATGTGATGGACTTCACTTTTCCGTTTTTCAGATGCTTAAAGAAAAACGAATAGGGAACCGTGGTGCCGTAATTGGATGGAGACGTGCTGTAGGAGAAAAATGCAATTACAATGGCAACCAACAGCAGAATCATCGTCATCGAACCGAAGTTCGAACGACGTGGCTCACCCGGAGTTCCCGATGGCTTCTGTGCTGGAGGTTTCGGGGAAGGATTTCCTGAAGGTTCGCTCATTCGAAGTAACTTCCTGACTTCTGCTCAACATTTTGACTGGCGAACGGGGCCGGCCAAATATGGTTTAGGATGTATTGTCGTGGTACGGAAAACTCGCCTAGTTTCCACGAAGTCGCCGAATTCCGCAGGGTAACGCAGCCAACCGTGTCCCGCAAATCAGGGCGAGTTACGGGAAACCGTGGACCTCAGAAACGCCAACGTCCTCAGAAAATCCTCCGGCAATGGAGCTTCAAACTGCATTTCCTGTGAGGTTTGCGGATGTCGAATAGTCAATCGAAACGCATGCAAAGCCTGTCGGGCGATTAAAACGTCGTCGATGATGTCGGACAAAGTGGGCCATCCACGATTCGTGGCTGGCGGGATCTTTCCAGCCGCTTGTAACACTTCGGACTTGGTCAACGTTGACTGGCCGATGTACATCCGATCGGCCACGATCGGCGTCGCGATGTGCTGCATATGGACTCGCAATTGATGCGTTCTGCCCGTTTGTGGATGCAGGTCCATCAGCGCATAGCCGCCAAAAGACTCGGCGGTTTTATAAAAAGTCACCGCCTCACGCGCATTACCACCCTCCGGGCAAACCATCATCTTCTCACGCACGCGAGGATGCGTGCAGACAAAAGTGCGGATGTAATCGCATGCCAGCTCAGGCACCCCTTTGACAATGGCCCGATATTCCTTCTTGACCTCACGACGCTCAAACTGACTGCTGATCTTCTGATGAACCTGGTTATCCTTGGCAATCAGGATAACTCCGGTCGTATCGCGATCCAGACGGTGCACAATTCCAGGACGATGTCGCCCGGCAACATCACTGAGGTTATTGAAATGAAACTGAAGTGCGCCGGCCAGCGTTCCCCTCGAGTTACCTCGCCCGGGATGGACTACCATATTGGCCTGTTTGTTGACAACGATTATGCAATCATCTTCGTAGATCACTTCGAGCGGAAGGTCTTCTGGCGCGATTGTCGATTCTTCCGCATCGGGCAGTTGAATCCAAACCCGATCATTCACCCTCAGACGTCGAGACGATTTTGGAACCAGCCCATTGAGTTGCACTCCACCCGCTTCAATGGCTCGCTGCAATTGCGCGCGGCTATGATTAGGGAATAGCCGATTGAGATAGTGATCCAGCCTCCAGCCATGCGCACGGGACTCGACAGTGATATCAATTGGCTCGTCAAGATCAGCAAGATCTTCCGCTGACAACGGCTCAATCCCGTCGTCGGCAGAGTCAGTCAAATCTTTGGATCCGGATTTCATTCTCCGGATTTCTCCGGCGGTGCTGCAGCGGGGGCAGCAGCGTCTGCTGGTGCTGGTGCTGGTGCTGGTGCTGGTGCTGGTGCTGGTGTTGCCTCGGGAGTTGACGTAGCTGAGGCAGCGCCTTC
>JANPHT010000558.1:0-10647 GCA_031424595.1 Planctomycetota bacterium | reverse complement strand
GCTTTTCACTGCGGCAGAAGTATTGATATAAGCGACAGTCTGAAAGATGCGTCCCTGTTCGCGAAGTTGCTGCTGAAACGCGGCCAGTTGCTCAGGCGGACAACTGTCTGCCAACGAACATCCGGCCAACATGTCCGGAATCAATACTCGTTTCTGAGGATTCATGATCTTGGCTGATTCTCCCATAAAATGGACGCCGGCAAACACGATCGTGGACGTCGTAACGCGAGTCGCGTCACGAGCCAGCTTCAGGCTGTCTCCGGTAAAATCAGCAATGTCCTGAATCTCTCCATCAACGTAGTAGTGCGCAAGGATCGTAGCGTCCTTCTCTTTCTTCAGGACATCAATTTCATCCATCAGCTCCAACGGATCTTCGTCAATGACGGGTCGTTCGGTGAGGGTGAGTACAGGGAGAGACATTTCTTATACCTTTCGATCGCGGCTTCAGTATTTGCCAACCGGCCATTCAGTAAGATGATCGGCCGACGGTTGACTGAATTCATAATGCTACCATGACAACGCAGTGCGACAGACAGCAGTGCGACGGCCGACGGATCAATTTCAAATAACCCGCACACATTATTGCAGGAGATTAGGGCGACAATGGGAAAGGGGAAGGCTCGAATTCCAGAAAATGACAGCTTTTTGAAACGGCTCGCCGTGCTGAGGTAAACCACGGGAGTCAGAATAACCGACACAATCCCTGATACTGTCAGTTTCGCGGGGATGTCTCGCCTGCAGGTATTTGAATATTCGTTAAACTATTCTCACTTCTTATCTGAAATCAGACCATTTTGACGGTGATCCGACGCTTAGGGCAAGAATTGTGGTTTGCGTGTGCTTGTCGTACCGTTGTTGGCCGGTCAAGACGTAGTTTGTGGCTGATCACTGGTTGATCGGCCGACTGTTTTTGGTTTACAGGATTCCTGAACATGCGATTGCTGATTACAGGCGGTGCCGGTTTCATTGGAAGCCATATTGCTGAACGTTCGCTGGCCGCTGGATGGCAGGTCGCCGTTGTTGATGATTTGAGTAGCGGACGCACAGAAAATCTCCCGAAGGGCGCGGAATTCTTTCAGTTGGATATTCAGGATCGCGAGGCCGTGAGAAAGGCATTTGCTGCTTTTCGGCCCGATGCCGTCAGCCATCAGGCTGCTCAGGCGAGCGTTGCTGTCAGTGTTCGCGAGCCTCAGAAGGATGCGTCAATTAATATCCTTGGATCGTTAAATGTTCTGCAGGCTTGCATTGAGCAAAAGGTTAAGCAGATTGTCTTTGCCAGCACAGGCGGTGCAATTTATGGAGAAGTGCCGGAAGGAACTCGCGCGAGCGTTTCCACGACGCCTGTACCAGTCAGCCCTTATGCCTGCAGTAAGTTCGCAGTCGAGAAATATCTTGAATGCTTTCGTCAGGAACATGGCCTGAACTACACGGTCCTTCGCTATGCTAATGTCTACGGACCTCGCCAGGATCCTCACGGAGAGGCCGGTGTTGTTGCCATTTTCTGCAACCGCATGCTGATTAATGAAAACGTCCGCATCTTTGCCAAAAAGGCAATTGGTGATCCGGGTTGTGTTCGTGACTATGTCTACATCGACGATGTGGCCAGGACGAATCTTGCCGCGTTGCAGGGAAAGATTCCTGACCGAGTCCTGAACGTCGGTACTGGGCATGAGTCCACGACACAGCAATTGGCCGAGCATATCAAGAGGTCGCTCAACAGCAAGAGTGAAATCCTGTTCGGTGATCGTCGCGCCGGTGACGTGGAACGGTCACTTCTGAATGCCGATCGATTAGTTGAGTTGCTTGGCCCGACGGTTGCCGTGGAAGATGGTCTGCGTCAAACGGCCGAATGGTTCCAGGCCAGAGCTCAACGGTCGGCTGATTCACACTGAGTTGATACAGCTCCGAAAACTTTCACGCGAGGCATCCGGTGCGCGAGGCATCCGGTGCCACTCAGGAGTTTTCCCATGACTCGCTGGCGTTGCGAACTTGAACTGGATGCATCCAGAAAAGTCGTCGGTGGCTCCGCGACGGCTCTGAGTTGCGCAATCGGCCGGGGAGCCGACCTTCGAATCGGAACGGAGTTTCGGCACAACGAACATATCGATGTCACATCATCAAGTTGTGAACTCATCCGTGAGGTCGCCGAGTTTCCTGTGACGTATTCAATCGACGGCCGATGGAGTGCAGGCATCATGACCCTGCGGCAGCCCATTGAACTGCCAACCGGATTTGGCAAACGTCCGTCAATGTCATTCTTCCTGTATAATCAGGACGGCACGCAGGGAATTGCAAGGCCGTTTCTCGATGGAGTTATTTCGGATAGGGTCCTTGGTCCGTCGCAGCTCGCCCCTCCCGACGGTATGCCTCGGTATCATATAATGCAGGCCTGGGATGAACGAACAAATGCGCCAAGCCACAACTTCGTGTACGACTTCGATCACTTTCGGTACTTCGTGGATGACAGCTGGCAGCAGGTGCTGCATCACACGCAGGACGGACGTGTCGAATCCGGACGGCTGCCGGATCTGATCGATGCCTTTTCCTCGGGGTGTGACATTAAGCTGGGAATAGAAAACCTATGTGACAATTTTTCTCCCGCTCCCGCTGCCGATCTCGTGCCTTCGCATGAAGTGTTCGTTCGTGGGAGCTCGGGTTACTGTTACACCGAACAGAATCTATTCATGATTGGCACCCATCCGCTGGTGCGTGTGCGGCCTGAAATACCCGCTCGGTATAGAAGCAATGCCTGGGATTTTGGTTGGCTGATGGTGCGTACTGACGGGCATATTGTGTATCGTCGATGTGATCCTTATACACTGCAGTTCACGGATCAGATTCAGCGTCATCCTGTTCGCTGGTTCGTACGTTGACCGCATGTTTCCCGGACCGAATCTTCTGAGAAGCGCCTCTCGGCGCCGAATTTTCCAGCTCTGCGTAGCCGATCAATTCCATCTGAGAGTCTGTTCCAACATCCGAGCTGGCAACCTCCGCATTGCGTTCGGCTATTCGCTGATTCTCCACGGTTCGTCCGACGGCATATCCGACGGCACCACCGCTGAGAGCCAGGGCAATATTGCCGATCGGCGTCAGGAAGTAGCCGGCGGGTGCCATGGTCTTTACCGCGACCTGAGGATATTGGTCCCGATAAACGCCTGATTCTAATTGCCAACTATCCTTGGCCCTGGCGTAAGCAATGACGTCATTCACCGCGATTGTTGTCTTCCACAGTGAGACTCCGGGCAGTGAATTCACCACGGCATACGAACCTGGTCTCTCACGATTCTGAACGTCTTTCGCGTACGCTGCCGCGTGCAGTGAGTCTGACAATCGCCCTGAATTGATTGACAGAGTGTCGGTAAAGGGATTGTAGCTGTCACGACAAATGACACGTCCCGGTATCAGCGTGTAAGCGATCCAATTGACGGTGCCAGCCGTATATCGCCAGGCAGGTTCCACGCGGTCGCTTTCCCGCAATCTGCGCCATTGGCCAATGGGATCATAGCAATTGACCAATACAGGGACGTCACTGAGTTCATTCTCCTGCAGATAGTCTGTCAGCACCTGACACGTTTCTTCAGTCGGATTGTGGTCCACTTTCAAGCGTCCGCCGAACATCAGTCTCGCGGGCAGTTCACTGGCAAGCTGGAGGGTGTCGAGGAATCGATTCGGCTTGCCATATTGAAAGTGAACTGCCGCTGAACATTCCCGGAGCTCCTCACGTGGCGTCAGGCGGGAATAGCAATCTCGTCCCGAAGAACAGCCGATTCCCAGCATAATCAGCATCGCCACGCAGAATGGCGAGAGGCTGGCGACAGTGGTAGAGAACTGCGAGAACAACAGTTTCGATCCTTGTGTTGCGTTTTGACGGACTCTGGGGATTACATCGCCAAACTCCAATGAATTGATCTTCGGCTGTTTATGTATGCAGCAAAAGAGCAACACAGAAATGTGGTGTCACTCGACGTCGCCTCCGCCAACAGCCTTTGCCTGCAGTGAAATCTGCGGCAATTCCTGCCGGACGTGCTGAACGTCGCATCACAGCAGTCGTCGACTCAATTCAATACCTGCTGTGCCATACTCCGCACCGCCTTTTCCGGATGCTGCAGGAGTTGAATGATGGATTCATCCTTCTTCAGTTCAGGTGGCAGTTTTCCACTCTTTACGGCCTCCAGCAATCCAAGGATTCGCTCTTCTGTTCGTGTCAATGCACCGATAGCCAGTTGGCGATTGTGAGTCGAAAGGTGATCGAAGGCCGCGATCAGCAGTGGGGCAACAGCAGGATCATTAACATCCGACAGCCCACTGACGACGCCCATCTGCAACTCATCATTGATTCCCATCTTCAGGTAGCGTTCGAACTGCGCACGGATGTCCGCCCACTCCAGCATTGCCACCATTCGTAACGCGTCATAACGGGTCCCTGTGGGAACACTGTCATCGTCAGCCATCGTGATGGATAAAGCGAGCGCAGACTTCCATTGCATCGATAAATCATCGTCCTGCGAGACGATCGATTGCAGTTCCTCGTTCGGCCAACGACCGGAGAGACTGATCCCGTTAATCAGTCCACCTCCGATTACAACAGCCTGCCAATGTTGCAGCGGCCTGCCTTTCCCTGGCATGGCGGCAGTCAGGACGTCACGAATCTGATCTTTATTACCTGACTTGCCGACAGCAATGGCAATACGCCAAATCCAGGGAATGCGTCGATACTCTTCCTTACTCCCCGACTCTTCAGGCAACCCCTTTGCCATCAACGACACAATCTCACCTGCATTCTGGAGACTGGTTGAGATCAACTTTTCCCGCTCGGCAGCAGCATGATCATCATCGATCAACCATGCAGCGACTTCCGCAGGCGTCGTGAGACCTGTTGTGTCGGGCTCCGCTTCGACCATGCCTGCAGCCAATGGAACGCCGTCCAGGGTGACAAGATGGATGGCTCGGACGTCGGCAAGTGCCGATCGTAATTCGCCGCTCGGCCTCAGGACAAGGTCCGATTCACCGTCGCGAATCAACGTCTCTCCCAGATAGACGAGCTGATAACGACTCCACGTGCCCGTCGATCCCACAACACCCTTCAAAGCCGGTTGAGCTCCTTCAAGTTGAAATGCGTTTCCGGCAGACTCAGGAGCACACGCCCACTCGGCCCAGACAGCCACCTCGCGCGGTACCTCCGATCGAATTCGCCAGCGGACGATGTCGTCTCTCTTATGCCAATATCCAATATTCTGAAATGGCTTTTCGAACGTGATGTCGTCTCCGTAGATCTCGGCACTCGAAGCCAGCAACGCCACGTTTCCCTTCCTCGGAACAACGATGATCTCCGGGCTATTTCCTTCCACGGATTTGGGCGGCAGTCTAAGACTTCGAAAGAAAGCCCAAAGGTTGTTGACGTCGTCCGGAGTGGCGTTCTGCTCAAATCCTTCGGGCATCAGTGATTTACCGGTACTCTTGATTTCATCTATCTCCGAACGCAGAACGGTTTCACGTTTTCCTTCGGCTGCGAGCAGTGTCAGACTGGATGAAGCTTCTTCGGCAATCAGACCCGTCAAACTTCTGCCATCGTGCAGAACCACGACATACCCCTGATATCGAGGATCGATGGCCTGATTTGGATCGAGCATCGAAATCAGCAATGACTGAACCGCCTTGCCGCCATACGCCAGAATGTCGGGACCCACGACATGGCCCACATCCTGAAGTCGATGGCAGTTAGAGCAATGCTTCTGAAACATCTGCCGCCCTTTGCCAGCATCTCCGCCGTCGTTTATCGCATTCGTGTAGCGATCGATGGCTTCCTGACGACCCGCTGAGGAACGTGGTTTAAAGCTCTTCTTTGCCGCCATCCGGATGGACTCGTTAGCGTGGTCAATGAGAGACTGCTGCTGAGGCAGGTCCAGTTCATAGGCGAATACTTCGCCCGCTTCGATTTTTGCCAGCAACTTCAACGTCCATCCAGGACGCGTCAGCAACAATTCGAGGCCCTCTTTCCGTTGCCGTGGCTCCCGAGTAGCCCAGTCCTTGAGGATGACGTCGGCAACAACAGCACTGCCATCCTTTTTCAAAGCAATGAATACGGCAGATTGCAACTCGGGGGCCGTTTGAGGCGTCAGGAGTGAGGCCAGCACTTCCGTTTGTGCGGCATTGAAAAACGGACCCTGTCCGAGCAACCTTGTCGCAGCAACTCGCAACGACATCAAGGCGCTTTCATCAGTGGCATGCCGGGAGGCCGCCTCCATCGCAGGCTTCCAGGCAGCCATAACATTCGCATCCCAACGATCCACAGACTTTTCTGTCCGGCGTCTCCAGGAATCCACGAATTGCGACAAGCGAATTAGGTCCTGCGGATCGCTGGAGGATGCTGCTGCGTTGCCGAGTCTTTTTAAGATAGCCAGAAATGTGACGGAATCGGCCAGAGCGGCCGCGTTAACGGATAGCCGGTCTCGCGAGTCTTGTGAAATAGTCTCGGCCGTCGCCGAATTTATCACCGCCGCAATATTGGATGGATTCAACGAACTTTCAACAGCTGACATCAGAGGGCTGGTGATCTTGCCCGCTTCTAACAAGTTCACCACTGTCCTGGCGGCATCCGCAGGTTGCTGAAACCCCGCGGAATAGGCCACCTGAATCCGCACCATTGCGTCCTGATCCTCGGCAAGTCTCTGAACGGCTGAAGTCAACACCGGTGACTTTGCAAGCAGCGATTCCGAGATCCGCACCGCTTCCCTTCGCACATGGGAATCTGCGTCTGACAGCAACGATTTCAGCACACTGACGGAGGCTGCATTCATGTTGCCCAGAGTGGCCAGCGCCTGAACTCGGACCTCCGGGGACTTACTGTGCGTCGCGATCTGTTCGAGAACTGGTATCGCGGCGGTATCGCCATTCCACTGAATCAGTTGCTGCACGAGGTCCCGGTGAGTTCCGTTAGCCGATTCCATGGCAAGCCCAAGCTGTTCGCCCTTGAGTTGATCCAGATGTGCCATGGCTCGCACCGGAACATCATCTCGCATCACGCGGTAGATTCGCCCCATCGTTGAGCCCGCTCGCGGATCCAGTGTTGCCAGAGTATCCGGTGGAATCCAGATTGGATGTTCAATCACATAACGGTACATGTCCACGACCCACAACGCACCGTCCGGGCCAGTGCGAGCCTGTACGGGACGAAACCACGGATCCGTGGACGCAAGGAACTCACGATCCAGCTCGTCTTCGTCCCGGCGGCTCGTGAACGTCGCCGCGTTGGGAATCATGATCTGGCGATGAACAAGGTTGTTCACAGGTTCGCAGGTGAATGCATTCTGCGAATAGCCTGACCCCCATAAATCATCGCGATAGATACCAAGTCCACACGCCGCAGTCGGACGATTGGGCGGACCGGATAGCATGAATAAGACCTGATTTGAGACGGAGTATAATCGACCTGGATCCGGCCCCGCCGCAATTTGAACAACGGATTGCGAAGCCGCCAGATACGGATTTCGCTGAAGGTAATGACTAGCCAATGGATAATGCATCAACATGGTTCCATTGTTGCATCCAAACCAGTCGCCCCAATCATTTCGGACGCGTCCCTGTTGAGTGGCTCCGGAAGCCGGTTCAATAACTCCCGTGTCAGGCTGGAGGCGAAAATCTCGCTGCCCAAGAGAGAAAACCTTGCCAGTTTTCAGACTGGTGATTTCACCACCGAATAATCCACAAGAACCATAGACCCAGCCATCCAGCCCGTACTCCAGACTGTTCACGCGAGCCTGATAGTTGTGAGTCGCAAAGCCAGTGAACAGCTTTTTGACTTCATCCGCTTTCCCATCATTGTCAGTGTCCTCCGCATAGAGGATGTCCGGAGCCGCACAGACCAAAAGCCCCTTGCGCCAAACCGTCACGCCTGTCGGAAATGGAATGCCGGTCAGAAAGATCTCCGCACGATCGTATCGACCGTCCCCATCATCGTCGGACAGGCAACGAATCTGCCCGCCACTTTCTCCTGCCGTTCGACCCTGCGGATAGTCATTCATCTCGGCCACCCAAAGTCTGCTGTCAGGCCCAAAGGCAATCGCCACAGGGCTCTCAATAAGCGGCTCAGAGGCAACCAAATGCACTCGAAATCCAGGCTTTGTTCGCAACGATCGAAGCGATTCGTCGGGAGTCAAAGGGTGAATTCCATTAGTCTTCGCGACATCAACATGTGGGGCAAACTCCTTCGTCAACTGTCGACTCACAGCATCGACGATGATTTCTTCCAGTCCGGCCGCATAGGGTCCGGGAATGTCGTAATAGACCATCGCCCCGCCCCCTTCGTAACCTCCTTCACGAAGAATACGTTCGGAAGGAACGTAGCCCGGGCAGGCATTCGAATAAGCATTCAACCAGACTCGGCGTCCGTCCAATTCCTGTTTGAGTCGCAATGCATAATCGACAACGACTTCGCCTGGTAGAAACAACCACGCCAGTTCATCCCCAAAGCTGATACTCTGAATTGGATAACTGACTTCCGTCATCAACGGTTCGCCGCGATCCAGCCTGGCCAATTGGGCGCGAGCATGATGTCCTATGGCGTTTTCGAGCTTCGCTTTTTCCGCCCATTGCTCCCGCGACGGCAATGGAGCGAGCGGTAAAGTAACTCGTGCAATTTGCGACACGGGAGGTTGGGTCAGCGTCTTTAGCGGAGCTGCCAGAACTCGCTGGACTTCTTCGGCAAGTTCCTGCCCCAAACTGTCCGCAACATTAAACTGCGATCCCAGTACGCCCCCGCGTGGATTGGAATCGGCTCCACATCCAATGGAGATCATGGCCTGACATCCGGGATTTCTGCGTTGAATATGCTCCATCGCATAACCCGCCCAGTCACCACTGATCTTGTCGTCGCTCAGAGTCACACAGTGGCACGCATAGTTGGCAAACACCGCCCGCAACTTGCCATCAGGATCATGCACTGCCAGCACGGGAAGATCATGATCCACCGGCCCCCCCTTGGTTCGACGATTGAAGGCAAATCCGACTTTTCCGATGCCCCACGAAACACGTCCGGGTTTTCGATTGGCCAGAGCCTGGGTGGCGACTTTCTCAAGTTTTGCTTCCAACTCATCGCTGTACTTCAGAATCGTCATCCACTGACCATCTTCAATCGGCTTTCCAAACAACGTATTCGCACAACTTCGAATCATAGGACCACTATGAGTATGCGATGCGCAGATTGAGATGCGACTGCGTTCCAGCCCTTTTGCTTTCAACTTCTCCGCCAATCGTTCCGTCAGCTCGTCTGGAATTCCGAGCGTATCGACCGTAATGACGACGACGGTATCTTCGTCGGTTGTTCCGACGGCAAGTGCCTTTGCCCAGAGTTGCTGGCGTACACCTTCCGATTCTTTCGTCCGGCTTCCAAAACCGTTTAGCCGAATCGCATACGAAGGCGTGACATCCTCCACAGCAACACCCACAGAGTACGTCACCTCGTTTGATGCAAAAGCAATTGGAATCAGAAGTTGAAACACAGCCACCAGAAGAACAAAAACCTTCATAGTATTCGTTCCTGAACAGTGCTTACGAAAAACAGCCTTCGTAGAAATCGCAACGCTGCATAACGACGACAAGGAAACATGCGAAGCCGTGCGTCGATCTACGAGAAAAATCAACGCCGCTCAATTGAGTGGCAGCGTGAGTGTAGCCAGCTTTTACGTCAATGTGCAGGCAAGTCGCGGTGCAAGTTTCCCCTCAGGCCACTTTCCGTCGCTGGAATGGACGCTGACTGTTTTCTGTCCGGGAAAGCATCATCGACGCACAGAAACAGCAGGCTATCCCTCGTACAGTTGCGTCCCCGCAGAGCTGTGACCCGTTTCATCCGCTGCCGAAACAGGACTCGCAATCTCAACACGTTTCAACCTCATCGAACATTGAAACCTCGTGCCTCAAAAAATCCAACACGGCTGCCGAATCCCTCCGCCGTACCCCAAAACAAATCGAATTCGAATTCTTTTTTCCGAATCTCCTGTTGACCCTTTCTAAGACCGTCGCTGACACCTTTGTGCCTGTTCGCGGACGGTGATCGCAACTGAACGCGGCCCGACCAAATGAGTTCCCCGGACTCTTACTCATATTCTTTGAAATGCCAGTCCGCCCCTGAGTTGATCATCGGGTAAACACATCAAGGGAGGCAACACAGATGAGGCCGAGGCTTTGGCACTACGTGGCTGCATACTTCGGACCATTGGATTCAGAGCTCTGCCTCTTCACTGTCAGGCCGACGCCATATTGCGAAAGACCCGCGGGCGAACAACACCAAGCTCAGCTGCCAGAGGTAGTAGCCCACAAGCAGTTCATCGGTTGGGATGAAGATCAATGAAGTAAGTCCGAGGAGTGCCGCAGCAATCCCAAGGACCATGGCGGCGTCCGCATTTTCGCGCCACAACAAAAGCACCCACCCAGCGAGGAGCAGAAGGTTTGCTGACCAAGGCAAGGTCATTGGCGGAGCCCAACCTGCCATTAGAGCAGTGAATCCATACACCGTCCCTGTACTAAATCCGGTGCAGACGTGCCCTCCCCCCTTAACCCAACTTCCCCAACTCGTTTCAGAAACACTGCATTTTCTGCGGTTTCAGCCCAAAAGTTTCCACTACAATTTGCGTTGGATTATTTTGGCGGGCA
>JANPHT010000557.1:0-10975 GCA_031424595.1 Planctomycetota bacterium | reverse complement strand
ATTCGTCAACATCTCACTCAACAGAGCATGACCGTTACCAGACACAGAGCTGACCGCAGCACCGGGTGAGATCGGAGAAGTGGAAGGTGTACTCACGTTGTTTCGAACTCCGATGTCAAGACGTCAAGCCATTGTGCTTCGACGTTTTGCGGAACGGGGTGCGGTAAGTGGCGAGATCGCCAGTCACCGCCAATTTCATAAAGCGGAATGGAAAACTGATCGACAACGCGCTGCACTTGTTCGGCGGCATCGTCCTGCTCAGTCAGGTAGCCATGAACAACGCCGTTATAGCACAAGACCACACACTTCGCAGGATGGCTTCTGACAAGTTCGCCGGCCAATGAAACGACTCGATCAGGAGTTGTCTTCAATGCAAAGTCAGGGCAGCCGTCGATCGGAGCCGGACAATTGAGGCGGGCTTCCATAGTTAAGCTGTGGAACGCTGCGAATGTCGACAGCATTCCTTCGAAAACGGACCACTCATCAGTGGGAGTATTGATGGCGATTCGAATCGACAGCGAATCAGCATTTGGTTGCATCAGAACATCGACGGAATCAAACCAATTCATCCAGCAGGACTGCAGCAAGTCCGGCATCGCCTGAATCACAGCGGTCTGGCTTCCTTTCAACTGAATCATACCGTCCATGCCGCAGTGGGGACGCAACCTCAGAACAAAATCGACCGGCCGACCCAATCGACCGTCTGCATGCAGAAGAAACCGCAACAGGTCATAGCCCGTGGTCGACTTCACCACACGTTCGCCGATACGCACAACTCGTCCATCAGGCAGCTGCCAATTCATCCCGACAATATTGTCACAGCATTCACCAAATCGTGATGATGGCGGAGCGAACTCACTTGCCTGAACCTGCTGGCTCAATGAAGCCGTCGCGTCCAGAATGAGTGGAAATCGCAATCGATGAGGCTTGATAAGGTCCGAGAGTTCATTTGTCGTGATCTCGGCTGAGACACAGACGATACCATCAATCGTGTCGAGGAACGGAGTGAACAAGCGAGGCCCCGGCGAGTCGGTCACGTCAACTTCCATTGAGGAAGATTCTTTGTGCTGAGTTGCTGCCTCTGTCATCGACAGGCCATATCCAGTAGTTCCAATAAATGATCGTCCGGCGAAGACCTTGAGTGGATTCAACTGATGGCGGGGATTAAAGATCGCAGGCACAGCGAGCTGCAGTCGCAGTGCTTCTGGCCCGAACACCAATGGCATGTAGCGAGCTTTATCATTTCCTATGCCATGTTCTCCGGACAATGTCCCACCGACTTCGACAACTCGACGCATCAGCCGCTTACTGATCGCTTCGACTTGTTCCAACTCGCCCGGCTTGCGAGAGTCAAACAGAAAATTAGGATGCAGGTTTCCGTCGCCCGCATGGAACACATTGATCGCGGAAATCCCAATCGCGTCGGCCTCATCGTAAACCAGTTGCAACAGTTCTGCCAAGGCAATCTTTGGGATCACTGCGTCCTGCACGATCATATCGGGGCTTAATTGGCCCATCAGACCTCCCGCCACTTTGCGAGCTTTCCACAGTTTTTTTCGCTGGATCTCGTCGTCACTGTAATTGACTTCCATCGCACCAGCGTCAGTGAGCAGTTTGGCGACCGACTGCACTCTTGCATCCACTAACACTGCCGGTCCTTCGATCTCAGTAATCAGCAAGAACGCATGTGTGGGCAGACCCACCGCCATGGGACTGTTTTCCACCATAGCCACGAATCGCGGATCCATCAGTTCAATCGCGACCGGAAACGACGAATGCACCACAAGCCCATGAACCGCTCGCTCAGCCGAACGCAGATCCGGAAACGTGGCTCGGAACGTCCACGCCTTTTCTGGTCGAGGCAAAAGCCTCAGCCAAAATCGAGTGAAAGCACCCAGAGTGCCCTCGGAGCCGACCATCAATCGCTTCCAATCCTCATGCCATTCACCTCGACCACCTGCTGGTCCACCAAAGCGATGAACACTGCCGTCCAGCATCACGACTTCCAGCCCAAGCACGTAATTGCTGGTCACTCCGTAACGAAAACAATGCGCGCCGCCGGCATTCATCGCCACATTGCCACCGAGCGTACAGACGGGGCCGCTGGAAGGATCCGGCGGGTAGAATAAGCCTTGCGGACGAAGAGCATCGTCGAGTTGATTCAGCGTGACGCTGCATTCCACTTCGCACCAAAAGCCTTCGCGGCAAATCGTGCCGATCTTCTTCAGCGATGACGTATGCACCACAACCCCGCCCTGAGCAGCGACAGGGCCGCCGGACAAAGATGTCCCCGCACCTCGTATGGTCACTGGAACATTCAGATTCCGAGATTCACGGAGCAATGAAATCAGTTCGTCAGCATCAGCGGGAATAACAACGGCATCCGGACGAAATGACCTGTAGCCCAGTCCGTCCGTGTTGTATCCCGCCAGTTGCGCGGGCGCCGTGAAGACACGTCCGCGACGAATCGTTCGTTGAAGTTGTGTTCCAAGCGGCGTTAAGCTCACCGTGTTTTCCCTGATCCTGTCACTGTGTAGTTTTCAAACGCCGACGCAGCGAATCTGATAGGCATCGATCCTGCAACCTGTGGCGTGATGATCCCATCATTTCGATACGATTACCATCCGACAGATTCAGCGACAGCGATAGACACTGCGACCTGACGACAACAGTCCCTGCAACGTCGTAGCTTCCGCTCGTCATGTGTGGAGTACGGCGATTCAGGAAGTTGCTCAAGCAGACTGTTTCTGACAGCCTCAAACGTGTCGAACACTCGATTCAGGCGTAACTGCCTGTAACTGCTTTTATTTGCTTCTGCAGCAGTCGACCATTCTATAGCTCCAACCCATTTGTCCAACCGCTCTTCCCCAGGCAAAGTGTCCGTAGCGGCAAACGCAACGTGGCAAGCCTGCTGCTCGTCGTCCGGGCGGTTGGGACGACAAAACGTCAAATCAATTCAATTTACGCCGGAAAAACAGAGCAATCTGTTTCGCTTTCCGCTCAAATTCCTTCCACCAGTTATCGATACGGCTCAGCACCATTGGATGTTCATGACTCTCGATGGGATCCGCAGGATTGCAGAAGCGCCAATGCATGACCGAGCTTTCCTATCAAATCAAATTCGTTTATCGCTCATGCCGCGGCTGATGAGCATTCTTGTTTGGTAAGTGCTTCCTGACAACCAAGCCCATAGGAATCTTGCTCTGCCGTTTTTAATCCCCAGACAACGATGCCAAAGTCTTTATGTGGCAACCTTGGGATTATCGGCCGAACTATTTCTGAACTACGTGCGACAACAAGACGACTTGCCTACACTTCGCCGTCCCATGAAGTCCCAACGAACGCTTTACAATCCAAGAGTCAGAGATGGACAAGCCCCAACCGTCATTACCTGCGGCCGTCAGACCGGTGGAGAATCTCGAGCTCAAAGACGCTCAGGTGATTTTTACGAACGTCTGGAACAAGCTGGAAACAGAATTCGGCCATGAAAACCTGCGATTCTCGAAAGAGCTGATTCTGCTCGGCGGAGCACCAGGATCGGGCAAAGGCACGAATACGGGATTCATCATGAAAGCACGCGATCTCACCTGTGAACCGATTGTGGTGAGCTCTCTCCTGAATACGCCTCAGGCACGTAGTGTGAAAGAGGCCGGAGGAATGGTCGGTGATCGCGAAGTGATCGAACTGGTGTTTCGAAAACTTCTTGAATCAGAGTATCGTGATGGCTGCGTGCTCGATGGTTTTCCCCGCACACGAGTTCAGGTGGAATGCCTGAACCTTCTGGTCATGAAGATGAACCAGCTTTGCCGTGAGTATCGTGAGACTCCTCTTGCGATCAATTTTCGGAAACCAACCATTCATGTGATGGTGCTGTTTGTCGATGAGACGACCAGCATTGAACGTCAACTCAGCCGCGGGCGTGAAGTCAAAGAATGGAATACCAAAGCTCGTACCGAAGGAAAGGAACTTCGCGAGGAACGTGCGACCGATCTGGACCCTGAGGCCGCGAAACGACGTTACCGCGTTTTCAAAGACGAGACATGGGAAGCACTTCAGTCGTTGAAAGAGATCTACCACTATCATTTTGTGAACGCACAGGGATCCTTGGAGAGCGTAGAAAGCAACATTCGCAAAGAACTGGATTACCAGTCGTCGCTGGAACTCGACCCCGAGACCCATGATGCCGTCAGACGTCTGCCGCTTGCCAGAGATCTGATTATGCACGCACGGCAGGAACTTGTCCGCCGCATGGACAGCTACCAACTTGAGCACCGAAGACTCTTTCACAAAGTGATTCGGCTGATTGAAGAACGCTTTATCCCCATCGTAATTCGACATGCAATTCCCGGACAGGCCATTGTTAATTCTGAAGACGCCGTCTTTGACGACCCTTTGGCATTGGCCATGGTCATCGATATCTTTGCAGAACGTGGTTACCGTGCTGTCGCCAACGTCAATCGGGCAGAGATTCCGGAGAGTGTGAACCTTGAAACAGGGAGAATTACCTGCATTACTAAGAGGATTTACCGCTTCCAAATCCACTTTTCCGGCTCCGAAATTCGCCGTGGCGGTGGCTGACCGCAATCAAAACCGCACGCCGTCAGGTTGCTCCTGCGCAGCCAGTCGGCCTGGCGAGATCAATCGCGTGAATCAACAAAGTTCGAGGCTCTCGGCGCTGTCGGTTGCCGCTCTCCAGCATGTCGGAGTGATACTTGTCATGACCTGTTCCTTAAGAGTATTTTTGCGGGCGTTGGTCGTATTCGGCCTGATGATGGCCTCCTTTCAGGCAACGTCGTTGTTTGCCGAGGAACTTGATCCGCAACCCTTCGGCACTGCCTGGCCACGACTGGACTCGGATGCAACCGGTGAATGGTGGAAGCCATCAACTGTGGAAAGCGGCCCGAACAAGGGGAAGCCTCAGGACTCAAGATTGCTCGTGCCCCGCGATCAGGTCATGGCGTTTGCTTTATACACGCATGATCATGGAGTTCTGAAACTGTCCGCACTGTTATATCCGCTTAAACCGGATGAACCACGACTGGTAACGCTCGAATTCAAACACGGTGATCTTTGGAAACAGGCCGCGACTGCTGACGTTCTCTATCCCGGATGGAGCGCTCATTTTCGTATCGAGTCGTGGGATAATACAAAGTCGGTCGCATACCGAGTTCGACTGGCAGACCAATCGACGTTTCTGGGCACAATCAGACGCGATCCTGTCGACAAGGACTCGATCGTTGTCGCATCGCTGTCGTGCAATTCCAGCAGGACTCCCGGTCCACGAGAAACAATCGTCGAGAACCTGAAAAAGCAGGATCCCGATCTGCTGTTCTTTGCTGGAGATCAGTCGTACCACCACACTCAACATACTTTTGGATGGATCGAATGGGGCATGCAGTTTCGCGACGTTCTGAAGGATCGTCCCGTGGTATCGATTCCTGACGATCATGATGTCGGGCATCCTAATCTCTGGGGAGCGAACGGAAAAAGATCGGCAACGGCCACAGGTTCGGATGGCGGCTACTTTTATCCTGCGGAGTACGTGAAAATGGTGGAACGTTGCCAGACCTGGCATCTTCCGGACCCCGCCGATTCTGTTCCTGTTGAACAGGGAATTGGAGTCTATTTCACTCGGTTGAGGGTGGGTGGTGTTGACTTCGCAATTCTGGAGGATCGCAAGTTTAAGACGGGACCCGAAGGAACTATTCCACAACTCGGTCCGCGTCCTGATCATATCACGGATCCAAAGTACGATCGGGCGTCGGTTGACGTGCCCGGACTGCAACTGCTTGGCGACCGGCAGATTCGTTTCCTGCAGAACTGGTCGGAGGACTGGACGGGGACTCAGATGAAGTGTGTGTTGTCACAAACTGCATTCTGCGGTGCCGTTCATATGCACGGCGGGAAGAATCAGCGACTGCTCGCGGATCTCGACTGCAACGGATGGCCGCAATCCGGCCGTAGAGCGGCGTTGCGTGAAATCCGAAAAGCCTGGGCACCTCATCTTTGTGGGGATCAGCATCTGGCGGTTGTTGTCAAGCACGGGATCGACGCCTTTGATGATGGCCCCTACGCCTTCACAAGTCCGGCGATCGTTAACACGATTTATGGTCGCTGGTGGCATCCGGAAAGCGAACAGGCTGGCCCTGATCCAGTGCCCGGCAGTCCACTTCCGTGGACTGGAAAGTTCGAAGATGGACTGGGCAATCTGATCACGATGCTGGCGTACGCCAATCCTGAAGATCCCAAACAGGAAATGCAAAGAGCCGACGGGTATGCGGTCTCTCGCTTCGACAAGAAAAGTCGAAAAATCAAGTTCGAATGTTGGCCTCGGTTTGCCAATGTCAGCGACGGCGACACGGCCCAATTCCCCGGATGGCCAATGACTTTTGAAATGTCCGATAATGACGGCCGCAAGCCTATCGGCTGGCTGAGGGAAATCCATGTTGAGAATTCTGAATCCGGAGTCTTCCAGGTGATTCACGAAGACACTGCTGAAGTTCTCTACACAGTGCGATCAACGGGTGCGTCCTTCAAAGCGCCAGTGTATTCGGAAGGGACTTATACCGTAAAGGCTGGGCCGGAGCGTCCCACTCAGACGGTCATGACACGACAAAAACCGTCAGCCGGCGGAAAGGAGCCGCCCTTGCGAATTCGTATCGAAAAACTGCAACAAAGTGCACAATAAAAAAGGTGCGGATCCCTGGTTGCCTGGGAACAACTGGATCACTTTTTTCCATTCACGGGCTGCTTGACAGATCAGCAACCAGCAGTGACCTGACAGCGACCAATCTCGTCGCGAATCTCACGCGAAAAGGCTTTCCTGCTTTAAATGACCCCACTTTGGGTCTGGCACGGAACATGCTTCTCTCAATCGTTCCAAAACGCCATTCCACAACTGTGGCTTAGTGCTCATTCATTGCCAGACTGAAGCGTTGAAGAACGATGTCTGCATTAAACAAGGGATAGGACAATGAACAGATTCCTGATGCTCGGTGCGACTGCCTTGATAACTGTTTGCTTTGGTTGTCAACGAGAACCAACTGCCGGAGATAAGATTCGCGACGTTGGAGACGCCGTCGGCGACGCAGTTGATGACGTGGCAGATGACGTCCACGACGTGCGAAAGGATCACGACTAATCAGACTATCGGACTATCAGGCTGTCAGTTTGGAAAACACAGCGTGGAAAACGTGAAGGAAAAGACCTCGGAAGAAATTCCGGAAATGAGCCGAAGATGAATGAATCGCTGAAATAGCGATTCCGCAGAAACTTCAGTATGCTGGCATTTCACCTGAAGATTTATCACACCTTGCCATCGATTTAAAAGCGCCGGTCCTCCTATGAAACTGTTCCTGCTGTTACTCACGTTGATGTGTACGGGAGTCTTCGCCGCAAGGACGATGACTGAAACAAGCAACTCCCCTGTCACGTCGTCGCCCATGCGATCTGACCGCGCTGTTCAACCAACCGCGCAAACTCATTCCGAACGGACCGTTGACCCTGCTCTCGATTCTCTTTTGAACCATTTAAGTACATCCTGTCAACGATTGGAAAGTCTGGATGCGTATCAATGTGTTCTGGAGATTCAGGAAGTTGTCAATGGTCGGCTTCGAGATCTGGAAACTGTCGATATGAAGCTTCGAGAGATGCCGTTCAGTGTCTACATGCGGTGGCGATCAAATTCACAGGAAGCCATCTACGCAGACGGCGCAAACAACAACAAGATGCTGGTACACCCATCTGGAGCGCTCGCGGCGATCCGTCGTGTCTGGAAAATGGCTCCCGACAGCCGACTCGCCCTGCAGTCGGCGCGATACCCCATTACAGACATTGGGCTATTGAATCTGAGTCAAAAAGTGCATGACTTTTACAAGTCACTGCCAGATGCACATTCTGAGATCCAATGTGGATCAACTTCTGATACCAGACGCGGGGCGAAGGTTACCACGTTTACTGTGGCATTTCCTTCCGCCGATCTAAGTCCGAATTATTCGAAGTGCTTGTATTGCTTTGATGCTGAAACAGGCTTCTTGATACACGTCGAGAACTATGACTGGAGTGGCCAGGTCCATCCCGTTGAGTACTATTCCTACTACGTGATCAGCGCGTTAAAAGCTCCCGATGCCAGTGTGTTTGATCACACGAGTGCTGAGTATGGCTTCGTGACTCGCCGATAATGGCCGACAGACTTTAATCCTGACTCCAATGATTCAGGCATGCCGATCTCCACAGGCAGATTTGATGTCAAGGATTCTGACTGTGGATGATTACGTTCGGATACGTCGGGTTCATCGGGACGGGATGAGCATTCGCTCGCTCGCGATAGGTGTTTCGCAGCGTCAGCCGGTGTCATTGGAGCGAGCATCGACGCCCAACTGCTCATGGGGCCTACGGCGGTGAGAAATCCTGGCTCTGGGTGAGAATTGGCGTTCAGGAAACGGCATAGCATCCACGTATTCAGTTATTGATTTCCGCTTCTGTTGGAGAGGCGTGATTAAAGCGTGGCTCCAGATGCAGCATCGCCACATTTCGACAATTGCGAGAAGTTTCCAGGTAAGATTTATCGCCGTTGGGACGTCAACTCGATAGCCGATGTCCCTGAAATCATTGACGGGGCGGCGTTCCGTCACTTCCCTCAACACCATCATATTCTGTTCCGCAGCGGATTGAGCCGTGGCGATCGGGCGAGATTGAATTCCGGCTAAGCTCAGTTGACCGATTCTATGAGACAGGACTTGCGGGAGCTGAAACACAGTTGATCCGTGGTACGAGAGAGAATGTGGAAGAATCCCAAAATACCGATCGAATTGACTGGGTTCAGCGGTTGCAGCCCGAGGCTGTTGATCGCGACCTCGCAATTGCCGAGCTTCGAAGATATTTGATTCGTGCAATGACTCGATCACTGACGCACCGCTATGGTGGGCATGTCGATGTTGAAGATATCGCTCAGCAGGCATTGCTGAAGATTCTCGATTCGCTTGCAACCTTTCGCTGCCAAAGCCGGTTTACAACCTGGGCCACATCCATCGCAGTGCGAATTGGGATCAGTCAGCTTCGTCGCCACTACTATCGAGATATCTCACTTGATGCGACGTCAGAAAGCGACGAGAACAGGATCAATGTTACGGATTCGTCATCTCGTGTTTCGGATGATTCTGAAGGGCGCCATCAGATCTTTTCGCTGCTTCAACAATTGATCGACGTTACTTTAAGTGACAAGCAGCGGCTTGCGATCCGTGGAACGCTGCAGGGACTGCCGATCGAAGAGATCGCCCGGCGTCTGAACAGCAACCGCAACGCCGTTTACAAACTTGTGCATGATGCCCGCCTGAGAATTCGGGAAGGATTTGAGTCGAATGGTGTGACTGCAGAAGAGATCCGGGCCACAATTTCGTAAAGGGTTTTCCATGACGATGCTGACCTATGTCCAGGTGAAGAAACTGTTGACGACTGTCTCCGAAACGGTGCCCGACCAAATGAATTGTGACGGCTGCTTTGAGCTGATCGCCGAGTTTGCGGAAGCCGAGATTCACGGCGATGTAATGTCAGAGGCTCTCAATGCTGTGAAAGTCCACTTCAGTCAATGTCCCTGCTGCGCTTATGAGTATGCGACGTTGCTTGAGGCATTGCAGGAACCATTGACCGCTTCGCACTGATGATAAGCCCATCACACAAATCCGGCAGCTGAATTCTGGCCTGTCGGGCTCGCCGCCGCTGTCGGGCTCGGCGGCAGTCGAACAAGTTGGCTGTTTTGTCGCCCTTGATTACGAAAGTCTGTCTTTTCCATTTTTGCAAAGGATCGTTTTATGAGAACTATTGTCGTGGCCCTGTTTGCGTTCAGCCTGTGTATTTCTGCATGTGTTGCACACGCTGAGAACCCTGGGAATTTCAAAGTGAAGTCCGCTATCGATGATTCGACCTTTGAACTGTCTGAGCAGAAAGGCAAAATCGTGGTGCTGCACTTTCTGCTGAAGACAGAGTGTCCGTATTGCCTGCAGTACACGCAAAAGTACGCCGCGTTGGCAGAGAAGAACCCAGACGTGGTTCACGTATTTCTCAAGCCCGACAGCGACGACGAAATAAATACCTGGGCTGGACATCTCGACAAGAAAGGGCTCAGGAATCTACCGCAAATCTACCGTGACGTTGATGCGGAACTCGCCGAAAAATTCAAAATCCCCGACGGATACAAGTTCCACGGCCAGAATGTCCATTATCCCGCCATGATTATACTCGATGGCGAAGGCAAGGAGCTTTTTCGCTACGTCGGAAAATCCAACGGCGATCGAATGTCTACCGAAGACTTCGAGGCAAAATTGGTCGCGTTAAAAGAGAAGAGCGAATAGATCGGGAGTTGGTCTGATCAATTCGGAACGCGATGAGCCCTCGGTTATTTGCCGTTGTACTCAATGGTATGCGACCGGCGGGGTATTCTTCGTCGTCAGATTCGGGCCTGCGTGTGCAATCAGCACGCCCGGGGAATGCACGGAAAGCAGTCGACAGTTTCGGCTGCGGACGAGAGACGAACTCGAATGGAACGCTTAATCTATTTCGCACTGCCCTGCCTGATTGCTTCAGTTTAGATCTTCGGTTGCTCGGAATCGACCGGGATGATGTCTTCCGAAGGAGCGAAGAGGGAAGACATGAAAAAAGACGATGGCATGATGAAACATGAGGCCATGATGCTGGATGAGGCCATGATGAAGGACGACAAGACGATGAAACGTGGAGACAAATAAGCAGTCCCGATCGTACCGATCCATGATCCCCCAGGATCCTTGAGATGTCAGAACGCCCGAAACTTTCCGAACGCGAAATCACTCCGCCAGAGGTTTAGAACCCGTCCAAAAACTACTCCGTGTTTTCCGGGTGTGGCCGGATGGTGTAGTTCCATTGGGGACAGACGTCGTGTCGGGTGAGTTGGATGTTTTTGAATTCAGCTTTTGAGACTTTCAGCCCGGTCAGGTAGGTT
>JANPHT010000556.1:0-1808 GCA_031424595.1 Planctomycetota bacterium | reverse complement strand
GCGGGACCGGCGCAAAGTCGAAGTAATGAACAGACCCCTCGCCGTGAGCTGCCAACCACGCTCCAGCGAGTCATTCCCTCAGGCAGGGCGCTGCACTTTTCGCCCGCCAAGCGCCACGATTTCTCGCCGCCGTTTACAACCCCCTAACGACTTTTCGCTCTGCCTTCCTGCAGAGTCGTCTTGAGCACAACATCGTCCTTTGAGAGCTGCACCGTCCTCGTTGTGCGTTTTTCGCCAGGAGTACCCGAATGCTGAATAATCTCCAGCAGCGCAGTTCCGGCAATGGCCTTGCCAAGGATGAAGCGGACGGAAACTTCATAGTCGCCCGACGGTGCCGAATGACAAACATACGACTCAAGATGTTTAGTGGCCGTGCCAGCACCGATTCCATCTTCATGTACCAATCGACCGTAGTTTGCAGTCATCGGGTGTTTGTAATTGCATTGCTCTCCACCTGGCTCCGTCACCACGAGGTCAAGATCAGCGGGTCCGACCCATGTCAGATTGATCTGCAGGTCACGCGACGCTGCGGCATTGAGCTTTTCACGGATCTGCTGGCCGAGTTGCGAATCTCCGTCCTTGTCGCATTGTGCGCACATCTCGTTGAGGACTTTTCGAGCTTCTTCGTGATGCAACTCAAAATCGTTATTCCAGACGTGGGCAAGAATTCCGCATCGAAACAGAACTCTGGCATCCGCCTGTTTTGACTTATCAGCAATGCTGCGACCGAGAAGCCACACTTCAGGAGAATGAGGGTCAATCTCCGAAGCCTCTCGACACATGGCAATCGCTTCTTCCCATGCTTCAATCCGCGAAAGCAGAGCCGCAGTAATGAGCATTTGTCGTACATCAGAGGTTGCAAAGTCGATTCGCGATTCCAGAACTCTGGCAATCTCCTTCGCAGGTCGGTTGGCCAACTTCATTTCCAGAGCCAGCGCGTCGTAGATCAAGGGGAACGCTCGATCATTGCGAATCGCACTGAGCATCCCTTCTACGGCAATATCGTAATGCTTCTTGTCATGCAAGTAGGTAATTGCATCAGCGAAGACTTCTGGCGTCGGAGGCTGTGATATGAAGACTTTGTCCCACAACGCCGCTGCTTGATTTGGCTCCGCAAGAATCTGCTTCGCAAGCTGCGAGCCGGTGATTCCTGGACCCGACTGTGGCGGCTTTTTGTCAGCCCTCAATTGATCGGGTGTTTCTGATTTCACTCCATGCTTCGCAGTTTGAACGGCACAAAGCTGTAAGTGACATGCTGCAATAGCGGCTGCAGCAGAATGCGAAACGGACGCAATCGCATCAGGAAATGATGCAGATGCGTCCGTCGCAGATTGCCATAACTTACCGGTTTTACTGCCTGGAATTACTTCGTTGGTTTTTTTTTGAACGGATCACTTTTCAACTGAATCCCCTGGTCTCCAGCGTTGACGGCATCAGCGTTGACGGCATCAGCGTTTCCAATTTCAGGAGGCAAACTGAATTGTCCGCCACCCCCGCCAAACTGACCGCCACCCCCACCACCACCAAAACCACCCTGTTGGCCACCACCCTGTTGGCCTCCACCGCCGCCAAATCCACCTTGCTGACCACCTTGTTGCCCCTGCACGGCTTGCGAACGTACGGCGACTACCAAGTCTGCGACGTCATAGACTCGAGTAATGAGATTCTCTGGAGAATTGGCCGTATCGACAGTTGTCACCATCATGACTTCGTTTTTGATCATGAACGTTAACGCCGGATCCTGATCCTTCACCTTAGCGAAAATGAGCTCCATTGCATTTCTGAGAGTGATCCCGGCAAATTCAACA
>JANPHT010000555.1:0-8767 GCA_031424595.1 Planctomycetota bacterium | reverse complement strand
GTTACACAGTATCTCCTCATAGCTGCCGAAAGCCTGCGGAATTCCAAACTCATCGGCAAAATGTTCTGCCTTTTCGATTGAGCGACTGCCGACGGCAACCACTTCAGCCAGAGTCGAGGTTACAAAATGCGGAATGACAGAGCGAGCAATTCTGGCTGTGCCCAAAACTCCAACACGCAGTTTTGAATTCACCATCAAAGTTCCCGGTGATAAGTCTATCGTCACACGAATAACTACGTAGGATCTGAAGCTCATAGAATGATGAATGATGTCACTGCTCGCTTCATCCACGGCATGATAGACTGTTGGCAGCTAACGCACAGTCTGCGACTCGATGGCTGCTTCAGTATTCTGAAGTATCGACTTGCCAAAGTTTAAAGGCCAAAGTTTGATACCTCAAAACGTTGACACCGTCCTCGAAAGATTTGGCACTTCGAAAAGAAAGAGTCGTCACGTGCCTGAACAAGTCGACACCTCGAAACGCCGTCCCTGGATGCTGCTTGTTCTTATTTCTGCAGCAGTTTTCGCGCTGCTCGCGGTGCTTGTGTTTCCGTCGAAACTAGCCAGTGAGTTGGCATCGTTGCGATCGAGAGGACTTCCGACAAATTTTGAAGAGCTCAACACGTACTTTCCTGTCCCGGTAGGTGCGAACGACACCACCAGCTTCTGGGTAGCTGCGGCATCACAACTCGCATCATCGGAACTTGATAAGCGGGCTGGTGGAGTGCCATACGTCGGCGCTGGTTCGCTCCCAATTCCAAAACATGGGGATCCCTGGGCCGAACTTGAAGAGAGCCGAAGGTTTCTCAAAAGTTTGGAAAAAGAGATGCTGACTCTGCGCATAGCTGCAGGGCATGCAGGGGTGGCGAGATACCCGGTTGACTACAGCACAGGCCTTGATGCTTCGATTGCCTTAGTTCGGCAAATCAGAACAATGGCTCGCCTTTTTTCGCTGAGTGCTCATGTGCATTTGCATGACGATGAGCCGACACAGGTGTTTGAAGATGTGAATGGTGCTGTCGCGGTCTCCAATTCACTGCAAGGAACTTCAGGATCGCTGCCAAACATGGTTCGTATCGCCACGCACGCGATGGCCTGTGAATTAATTAAGGAGATGCTGCCCGAGACGGATTGGAACGACAACAATCTGGAAATCCTGCAGCTTAGTGTGGCAGTGGCGGACTTTCGCAAAGAATACCGGCAAGCAATCCTTGGGGAACAGGCATATTTTCTTGAGTCGGTACAGAACACTCGCGGTTTCATGTTTCTCGATTCAAATTCACTGACGGGAATTGAGTACTTTGGAAGATTGTCCCGTGGGCTGGAGGATTCATGGCAAAGAGCAAATCAGGTGCATGATGAAATCGATGCTGAACTCAAGGGCGCGATAGCCGGAGTATTTGGTCGGTTGAAAGTGACCGGCGTAATTCTGGTGATGCCTGCTTTAAAGCAATCGATGATTGCAGGGATGCGTGCTGAAGCTCGGCAGAATTGCCTGCTCGCTGCTTTGGCAGCGATGCGATTTCGACTCCGACACGGAGTGTCTCTGACATCGCTTTCGGAATTGATCGAGTTCATTCCAGGGGAAACGCAGGAAGCAAAGGCATCTCGACTCATTGATCCATTTACAGACGCCGCCCTCGTGATGAAGTTTGAGACCGGAAGACTGATGTTCTACAGTGTTGGTGAGAATCGCATTGACGACGCCGGGCAGATTCAAAGTGAGAAACGAGACGAAGGAGACATTGGCTATTCCCTGGATCGGTTTAGCCAGCCCTGAGATTTCATGTCCTGGCTTGAGCAGACAAGAAAGCCCTCGCACGCTGTGGAGCAATTATTGAGCTGCCGCTGTTAAGCGACTCTGAGGAAAACTCGCCGCACTGTTGCCCGTGGGTTTATTGGCCTTCTGCAATGCCACGCGATAAAGGGTCCTTTTGTACATGCCAGCATATTCGATTTCGTTGCCCGAACCCAACGAAGTCGAGTTAAAGACCGTTATGAGGCAGCGAAACGGCCCATTTTTGAAGGAATGCTCGCATCAATGCATGGATTCATGCACTCGTGAAGCTCGCATGCCCTATGCGGGGATGTCCTATCTCAAAAACATTCAACAATGTCATAGAACCCGCAGGATCAACTGCTGACTCGCACGGATGCGAGTACCAATGCCGTGAATTTCCTGCCTGACGGGATGCAAGCCATCTATTTCGGGAAAGTCATTTATCGCTGTGGTGAAAGCAGTCCATGTCACCGGGATCGCCTGTTAATCACGGGCTTCCATTTGTTCATATGAGGGGCTTATGCACGTGCAAGCAGATCGACAAACGGCACCATTAGACCTTTCCGCGATTCAGCCAGGTGACGCTGTCATTGCCGATTCTAATAAACTCACAGCCGAATCTATCGCGTGGTGCCTACAGGCCTATGGCGGATTTCGGACTGTCACTGCAGTTTCGACCACAGCAGAATTGATCCAGATAATTCGAAGCCAACGTCCCCAAACAGTGCTGATCTGCGAGAAGCTGATGGTCAAAGCCCTTCGCGACGTCTTTTCGGAGCTTGCCGTCCGTCTGGGTGAGACTCGGATTGCCGTGTTCGGTGACGGTCTGACAGACCGACAGCTGGACCTGATCGTCAACAATCGCGTGACCGGGGTTCTCTCCCGAGAAGACAGCATGAAGAAGATCAGCGAGCAATTGTCTCAGATCTCTGCGGGTCAGGCAGTGCTTTCCGACAATCTTAATGCTCGAGTTCAGCTGACGCGAGATGGTCATTTTCATTGTTCGGCCAGCAGTCAGATGCAAAAACTTACGGATCGTCAGTGGGATGTTCTGCTGAAGATTGCAGAAGGTCGTAGAGTGTCGGAAGTGGCTGAAGCTTTATCGATTTCCGAGAAGGCCGTGGAAAGCCACAAGTACCGCATCATGCGAGCCGTGGGCGCGACAGACCGAGTGGATCTCTGCCGCTGGGCGATTCGCGAAGGACTAATTGAAGCATAACGAGACGCTCAGGCATACTTTCTGGTTTGCCACAGAGCTTGAGAGACCTCGGAAGTTTGAACGTCTGGATGTTTACGCTTAATCCTGGTGAGTCGTGCAATGGGGAAATCAACACAACGTTCGCGGCATCAGGGCGGCCAAACGGTGATTACTGACTTTGCTTCCTCTTCTTTCCCTTTCCACTTTTCTTTGCGTCTGGGTCAGGGATATTGGGAGTCGGCATTGGGGCGTTAATCGCTTTCCGCCATTCGAGCATCGTGGAGTGAAGTTCCTTTGCCTTGTCAGGCATCTCATTGGCGAGATTGCGTGACTCGCCAATGTCCTCGCGGAGGTTGTAAAGTTCCAGTCGGTTGTCTTCTAGGAATTCCATGAGTTTCCAGTCGCCTGATTCGATGAGTCCAACAGGAGTTGTTCGATAAGTGTCCGTACCCGCTCCGAGATAACCGGGGAAGTGCTGAAAGATGGCATCTCGCTTCAGACGTGACATTGGATCGCGGAACAGTGTTGTAAGGCTCTCACCGTCCAGTGTTTGTCCTTTGGGAAGTTCTGCGTCAGCAATTTCGGCAAGCGTGGGGAAGACATCGACGTGGATCGCAGGAACGTCCGACGATGTTCCCGGCGCGATTACGCCTGGCCAGCGGACAAAAAACGGAACCCGTGTGCCACCTTCGTAAAGACTGCCCTTTCCGCTGCGAAGGGGCGCATTATCTGTGGTGTCGCCGCCCTCTTTGATTCCCTCACGAACGTAGCCGCCAACACCGCCATTGTCACTTGAGAAGATCACCACGGTGTTCTCTGCAAGGTGCAGTTCATCGAGCACCGCCATGATTCGTCCGACGCTTTCATCGACACTCCTGATCATGGCTGCGTAAACGGGATTATGATGACCGCCAGACGCCGGCTTGCCCTTAAAGTGAGCGATCAGTTCTGGCTTTGCTTCGATGGGAGAATGAACTCCAAAATGGGGCAAATACAAAAAGAACTGTTCGTGCTTGTGTCGCGAAATAAAGTCGGTGGCTTTGGCAGTGAGAAAATCCGCAAGGTAAACTCCATTGGGAATCTCAGTCTTTGGGTTTGTTGAAAACTTCAGATGTCCGCCTTTGTGTACGATGGCCTCGTCAAAACCCCGAGCCGCCGGATGATGTTGGGCATCGTCGCCCAAATGCCATTTGCCAAACATCCCTGTAACGTACCCAGCATGTCCGAGTGTCTGTGCGATTGTGATCTTGTCCAGTGGCAGGCTTACCGTGTTGTCGACCGGGCGAAGTGGGCGTGATTGCCAGTTGAATCTCTCAATGCTTCCAACCGTGTAGATTCCCGTTCGAGCTGCATACTGCCCGGTCATCAGCGCGGCTCGAGTCGGCTGACAGTTCTGGCAATTGTGGTAGCGACTTAGTCGCATTCCCTGCGCAGCCAGACGATCAATATGGGGCGTCTCGTAGTATTTCGAACCCTGACAAGAAAGGTCCGTCCAGCCAAGATCATCCGCCAGAATATAGACGATGTTCGGCTTCCGAATGGCGTCGCTGGCCAAAGAACATTGTGCAGGCAAAACGAGGAGTGCCAGGATCGCTATCGAGGCCCGTTTGAGGGAGTTGCACTTCATGGATTCCGTAATCCTTTCGGGAGATCGTCACTTGGAGCTGAGAGGCTGCACAACTAAGCTATCTGGCGTGGTCGTCGGTTCTTTGGCCAGCCCGCACTATTGCGGCTATTCTGAAACAGTCAAGACACAGCTGAGTTTCCTTGAAGTTGTCGTCGTGCGAGGCGGTCCGCATTTCAATTTGGGTGTTCGAGTAGAAAATGGAGAATTTAACATGTACGGCAATCCCGGTAGTTTCACGCCGTTCAGTGGCTTTAAGGTTGTGACTCCGCTCGCGGTTCTCTGGTGTATAATCTCAGGATGCGCGGAGGCTCCTCAGGCGCCGAAGCGGTTGCCGACGACCGATAAAATTGGTGAATTCGATCCGAATGCGGGAAAAGAGGTTGTCCCGCTGGACGCCAAGGTGACTGATCCCATCACAGGTCCGCTGGAGATTCTGAAAAAGGTGCGAGTTCAACTTCCCACGCTGCAAATTGAACACGCTCTGAATCTGTACAACGCCTCTGAGGGCAATTATCCAAAGACTCACGAAGAATTCATGACTCAGATCATTAAGGCCAATAATCTGGTGCTTCCACAACTGCCTGGCGATTTGTCGTACCAGTACGACGTGGAGAACCATAAACTGGTGATCGTCCGTACTGGCGATGGGAAAATCGTTGAATAAATAGATGCTCGGCTGAGAAATCGCCGGCAAAGCGGACTTTCAATTGTCGCGGTACGTTCGCGGGATACGATGTCAGAAGACATGAATCGCAAACCGTCGTTGTTGCAACTCACAACTGAGGTCTGCAAGCTTCGTTGTTGAAAACCAAGGCCCGCAAAGCGATGCCTGTCGTTGTGCCAGGCGACATACCTTCCGAAGAATCATCCCGCCTTCAAATTCCTGCCTCAGATCTTCGCCATCCTTCATGGCTCGGTGTAACCTATGCGTCAGTTTTTGAAATCAATTCGATTGGAGTTTGCGTGCCAGACCGCAGGGAGAATTACTTTCTGTCTGTTGGTCTTCCTGAGTAAGTCATCCTCACTGAATGCGGATGAACGTGCAGATTACTTCGAATCGCAGATTCGACCCCTGTTGCTTGATCGTTGCATCGAATGTCACGGACCAACCAAGCAGGAGAATGGAATCCGCCTTGATCGCCGGGCCGATGTATTGCACGGGAAAGCTGGCGATGCTCCTCTGATTACTCCCGGAAATCCAGTCGAGAGTCGACTGATGAAAGTGCTGGAGCATTCTTCGGAAGACATTGCGATGCCTCCTTCCGGAAAGCTGGAGGACGCTCAACTTCTGGCGATCGGCAAATGGATTTCTGATGGGGCGATCTGGCCTGAGGCGGTTGACCTTGAAGGAGAAGCCAGGCGTCGCGCCGAAAAATGGCGTGACCATTGGGCCTTTCAGCCAGTGAAGCAGCCTAATCCTTCCTTAACGGCCACGAATGCAAGTGTGATTGATTTTCTGATCGATCAAAAGCTGGCAGAAAAAGGCTTGAAGAGGTCTGAATCGGCAGCAGCGAAAACAATTGTGCGGCGACTCGCCTTTGCTTTGACGGGGCTTCCTCCGGACTTGAGTGATCTTAATGCCGCAGAGTCAGCGTTCGCGAGCGGATCAGGGGTGGCCTGGAAACGCGAATACATTGACCGACTTCTGGCATCACCGCAGTTTGGTGAGCGATGGGGACGCTATTGGCTGGATATTTCACGATACTCCGACACCAAAGGGTATGTTTTTCAGGAAGATCGTGAATACGCTGATGCCTGGCGATATCGCGAATGGGTGATTAACGCGATCAATCAGGACATGCCCTATGATGAATTCCTGAAGCGGCAGTTGGCTGCCGATCGCCTGCCTGGTTCTGACGACCCTGCCCAACTTGCCGCGATGGGATATCTCACGTTGGGCCGTCGATTTCTGAATAACACGCACGATATTATTGACGATAGAATTGATGTTGTGAGTCGTGGGATGCTCGGCCTGACCGCGTCCTGTGCCCGCTGTCATGATCATAAGTTTGATCCGATTCCGACGGCGGATTACTACTCTCTGTATGGAGTCTTCGCGTCGTCGGATGAGCCGAAGAATGAGCCCTCGACGTTGCGGCTTGTCGATCGTCCACAGCCTGTTGAGCCGGTCATCTTTCGACGAGGCAGTCCTAATAATCGCGGTGACCAGGTACCTCGACGGTTCTTTTCAGCCCTATCAAAGCCTGACGCTCAGCCTTTCAAAGAGGGAAGCGGTCGATTGGAGTTGGCCAATGCAATTGCTTCGCGCGACAATCCGTTGACCGGCAGAGTGGCTGTCAATCGTGTATGGATGCACTTGTTCGGCAATGGTCTTGTAGAAACCCCAAGTGACTTTGGTGTTCGGACATCGCCGCCGACTCACCTCGAGTTGCTGGACTATCTCACCGCTTCTTTTATGGAACGAAATTGGTCACTGAAGTCGCTGGTCCGGCAGCTTGTCAGCTCTGAAACGTGGCAGCAAAGCTCTGGCAGGCGATCAGATGCTGAGAAACTGGATCCTGAGAATCGGCTGCTCGCCAGAATGCATCGGAGTCGATTGGACTTCGAAGCACACAGGGACGCGATTTTGACCGTATCCGGGCGACTTGATCGAACACTCGGCGGGAAGTCGAGTGATATTGCCTCCGATCCAAACAGCTTTCGCAGAACCATCTACGCTCGCATTGATCGTCAGAATCTTCCTGGGCTTTTTCGTACGTTTGACCTTCCAAATCCAGACAATCACGCGGCACGCCGCTTTGAGACGACGGTTCCGCAGCAGGCGTTGTTTCAGATGAACAATCCATTTGTGCTGAATCGCTCCGTGGACCTCGCCGAACTGACCCGGTCGGCAGATGCGAAGGACGACCTCACCTCGCGAATACGACAGCTGTTTATGGCCATTCTGCAGCGCGATCCGCAGCTTTCTGAAGTGACGAACATGGCGTCATTCATTCGAAGAATTGATGCAGAACAAGGCGCAACGGGAGGCATCCCAGGCTGGAGTTATGGTTATGGAACACTTGATGAATCCGCCGGGACACTGACCTCGTTTACGGTGTTTCCGTTTGCGGGTGAGGGCAGTTGGCAGGGAGGAAAAATCATGCCGGATCCATTGCTTGGCTGGACTTCATTGCACAAGCAAGGAGGCCACGCTGGCGGCGATCTGGGGCGGTGTGCGGTACGGCGATGGACGACTGATGCTGACAGTCGAATTCTGGTGACTGGAGTCATCAGCCATGCGACGGATCAGGGTGATGGGGTGCGAATGCGGGTTGTCGCCGGTGCTCAGAAAATCATGGCGGATGTTGTCGCGTATAATGCAACAGTCCCCCTGAGCGTTGAGCCGCTGGACGTAAAGATCGGGTCAACGGTGGATTTTGTAGTGGATTGTCGGATGAACGACAGTTACGACTCGTTCAAATCCACGCTCATAATTACGCAAATGGTCGGTGGCAAGGTTCATCGCGTCTGGAAATCCGAAGACGACTTTCGTGATCAGCCAGGTTCGACGCGACTGGATGCCTGGGCACAACTTGCCCAGGCTCTGCTGCTGACAAACGAATTTGTTTTTGTCGACTGAGGTGTGTTATGACTGACCATATCAATTATTTGAATTCGTCGCCCATTGCCGTTGGTCGACGTGGAATGCTGAGTCGCTGTGGTCTTGGCTTCGGCGCGATGGCGATGACCGGTTTTCTGAGTGACTCGGCGATACCAGCAGCCATGGCAGAGTCCTCGCTGAATCCGATGACTCCGAAGCCACCTCAGTTTCCATCTCGTATCAAGCACGTCATTCATCTTTTCATGAACGGCGGACCATCGCACGTTGATACGTTTGATCCGAAGCCCGAATTACAGCGTCGTGGCGGAGAGGTTATTTCAAGCGGAAACCTCAAGACGGAACGTCCAACCGGGGCGTTGTTCCCTTCGCCATTTCGATTTCGCAGGTATGGCCAAAGCGGCATTGAGGTCAGCGAGTTATTTCATAATACGGCACAGCATGTCGATGACATGGCAATTATTCGTTCGATGCATGCCGACGTGCCCAATCATGAGCCCTCGTTGCTGTTGATGAATTGTGGTGAAGCTCGCCTGGTTCGACCCAGCATGGGATCGTGGCTGACGTATGGTCTTGGTACCGAGAACCAGAACCTGCCAG
>JANPHT010000554.1:0-2696 GCA_031424595.1 Planctomycetota bacterium | reverse complement strand
GTCACGTGAGCATTCTCATGTCGCCGTACCAATTTGAGCTGGCTGATCAGTGTGGCTCCGGCGGTCGTGCCGCTTTGGGCCATCAGGGATTGAGTTAGGTCTGAACCCACAAGACCGGTCGCCGCAGCCGCACCCATCAGTGCAAAAGTCCCACGGATGAAGCCACGACGCCGTAGGCCATCGTCATTCACTGTCACCGCAACGTCCATTTGCGATTGATCAGACACTGTGGATAGAGAGCCATCCAATTGATTTCGTTCTAATTCGGTCATTCTTAAACTCCTGGGTAACAAATGTTCCTGCATGAATGCATGCACACAAAACGAATCCCGGTGAACTTCTCCATTACGGACCGCGGATTGGCTTGTGACACACTTTTCACAAGAATTTGAAAATCAGCAAAAATTCACGAAGTGAGGAGTTGACCGTTTTGTCCACTTCGTCCACCAGATTCTTGCCGTCGAACGATCGGCCCGCATGCCGCTGCGTTCGGCCTCGAGTTTGTGTTCGACTCGGGTTACGGAAGGCCTGCCGCACAGCCTCGCAAGGGGGTGGCCGAAGCGGACGCAATAACTGGTTCGTGAGCAGCAGCGGGATTGATCGTCCTCAACGGCAATACTGAAGAAGCCCAAGTGCAGCGAGTTCGTCATCCACAAGCTCCGGTCGATTGTCGCGAAGAGTCTTGGCGACTTCACGACGGAGCAGATCGGCAAACTGTTTGCGGGCACGACTCAGAGTTTGTCTGAGCCAGGGTTCATTCAGGACTGCCGGTGCAATTTTGTCGGATAAGCTTACGCAGAGTTCTCTGGAATTGAATTGCGGGGACTCGGCGCGTGCTCGGAGCACTGTGTAATAATGCGATTGGTTGGCAGATTGCTCCTCTGCGAGGGCCTCCCATGTCCGTCGTAAGACTTCCGTCACCCAGTCCTGTTCGAAGATCTCAGAATCCTGTGATGGTGCCACTTCGGTGCGAGATTCCGAAAAGCCCTGGAGGCGGTTCATTTCCGATTTTTGTGATCGGAAGTAGTCATTGGCAAGGTTCCCAAGTGTACGCTTCAGGAAATCACGGAAACGGCCTTTCTCAGGAGTCACGTTGCGAAAATCACCGCGGAGGAATCGAACAGCAAACTCCTGCGCGAGATCACTCGCAACGTGGTCATCACGAACCGCACCCAACAAATATCTATAGACTGCTCCAGAATAGTCCAGCAGCAGTTCCTTTTGAAAATCACACGCCCAACGTCCTTTTGGCTGATTTGCGGCAATCAACTGAGTCCAGTTTGTTTTAATCTGACTGAGTCGATTTGTTTTTTTCAGGTATTCTATTACGGTCGCTGACATTGCATCCCTTGAAAACGTCCACAATAGTTCAATCATCCGATGGAGCGACTCGGAGAAACGCCTATGAGTCTCTGACAAGCTACGGCAAGTTTGATGCCAACGTTGGCCCAATAAATTCGGAAACGACCTTGATGAGGCGACAGTCCTCGAGCCAGTCTTCAATGAAACCCAGTGACGAATTCTCTGCTATACCACCAGACGACTGGAACGAACCGCCTCCGTTTGTGCCATCGATTGAACCTCGTGTCGCCGATCAGGAGACCAGAACGAGGGACGCATTCCGAAGTCTGTCGGAATCGGGTGACCCTCTGCTGACACGAGGAAAAATCGGCCGTTTTAAGATCTACGGTGTGATCGGCGAAGGAGGTATGGGAACAGTTTATGCTGCATTTGACCCTTTGCGGGAGCAGCCTGTGGCGATCAAAGTACTCCGACAGGAGTTGATCGAGAATCCCGAACTCAGGCGTCGGTTTCAGCGGGAGGCTGAGTTGTTGTCAGCAGTGGACAGCTGTTACGTGGTGCGAATGCTTGAGTTCGTGGAAGTGACAGGCTGTTGGTGTCTGGTTCAGGAATTGGTTCAAGGACAATCACTTGCCCAATTTGTTGAATCAGAGGGGAAAGTCACGGAATCCGATGCACTGAATGTCATGGTTGACATCGCTGGTGCCCTCTGTGAACTTCATGCGCGCGGAATCATTCATCGGGATGTCAAACCAGACAACATTTTGCTGTGTCTTCGCGACAATGCCGCGGTTTCCGACGTTGCCGCATTTCGCATGATTGCCAAGCTTGCTGATTTCGGAGTGGCGAGGCAAACGCAATCCCACGAGTCTGTCGCTATGACTGCCGCAGATTCTTTGCTTGGCACACCTCTGTACATGTCGCCAGAGCACTTTTACGGCGGCGACCTGGTCGATCAGCGATCAGATCTGTATTCCCTGGGAGTAACACTGTACTATTGCCTGACGGGCCAGACACCGTTCAAAGCCGATCATCCACTGGGGCTTGCTGACGCACATCGTCATTTGCCCGCTCCCAACCCGCAGACGATCAATAATCAATTGAGTGACGGAATATGCGAGGTCATTCAGAAGCTGCTTCAGAAACGTCCCGATCTTCGCTACGACTCTGCCGCCGAATTCCGTGCGGATCTTCTGCGATTGCAACGAGGTGAAGCGACAAACGTCACTGCTCATCCCCTGTTGCCAATCAGCGATAAGGCGCGAATGGCGACATTCCGCTTTTCGTGGGATTTGCATGCCGCACCAGAAGCGCTGTGGACGTTTGTGTCCGATACCGAAAGGCTGAATCGCGCCATCGGACTTCCGCCCGTTTCTTTCGAAATGCGTCATTCC
>JANPHT010000553.1:0-1226 GCA_031424595.1 Planctomycetota bacterium | reverse complement strand
TGAAGTGGACCCCGGTTTTCGGACCACTGGTTAAGGTGGATTTTTCTGATCTGGAGTCGTTTGTGTGAATGAGGATATCGTGGCCTGCACAGGAGGTCTCGGATGTCACGCACACGTCGTCAGTTTGATGGGAAGTTCAAGTCGAAGATTGCGTTGGAGGCAATTCGCGGCTTGCGGACAATCAGTGAGATTGCGAAGCAGTACCAAATTCACCCGAATCAGGTGACACTTTGGAAGAAGCAGTTACTTGACGGTTCGGAGGGGGTTTTTGATGGCAACCCTTCGAGTTCGAAGAAGAGCAGTGACGAACCTGAGGCCGCCGAGCTGTATGAGCAGATTGGCCGGCTGAAGGTCGAGCTGGAATGGCTTAAAAAAAAAGTTGCCGAGAACTCGTGATGAGGCTGTGAAGTGGATTGATCGCGATCATGAGTCATTGAGCATTCGGCGTCAGTGTCAGCTTCTGAACATTCATCGATCGCAGTTTTATTATGAAGCGGTCCCGGAATCTGAAGAAAATCTGGATCTGATGCGACTGATGGACGAGCAGCATCTGAAGCAGCCGACATGGGGTTCCCGGAACATGGCGTGGTTTCTTTCAAAACGAATGGGCCAGTCGGTCAATCGCAAGAAAACACAGCGTTTAATGCGGCGAATGGGGCTTGAAGGAATGGCGCCCGGTCCGTCCACGAGCAAGCGAAACCCGAAGCACAAAGTCTATCCCTATCTGCTGAAGGACGTGATTGTCGAGCGGCCGAATCAGGTTTGGTGCAGCGACATCACATACATTCCATTGCGTCGCGGTTTCCTTTACCTGGTGGCTGTGATGGACTGGTACAGTCGGCACGTGATCAGCTGGCGGCTGTCGAATAGCCTGGATGTGGATTTCTGTCTTGAGGCTCTGGATGAGGCATTTGATCACAACACACCGGAGATCTTTAACACAGATCAGGGTGCTCAGTTCACGAGTCGCTTCTTTACCGAACGCCTGCTTTCCAGGAACGTTGAGATAAGCATGGATGGCAAAGGCCGGGCACTCGACAACGTCTTCATTGAACGACTTTGGCGAAGCGTGAAGTACGAAGACATTTATCTGAAGAGCTACGAATCAGGAGCCGATTGTTACAAAGGGCTGTCAAGTTATTTCAAATTCTACAGCCACGAACGTCCTCATCAATCGCTGGATTTCCGAACGCCCTGGGAAGTCCACAACAGCCGCTCATGACTCC
>JANPHT010000552.1:0-4059 GCA_031424595.1 Planctomycetota bacterium | reverse complement strand
TTCATCTCGAAGCGTGGAAGTGTGCCCGCTGCAACAGCATTCACCGGCACACGCAACGCAAGCAAGGTCTCAAACGCCTGCCCGATCCGCGCCGTCATGTTGGACCTGCCGCAATGACCGGCTCGGTCGGCTTCGACGAGCAATCCTGTGTTCGCTTTTAAATCATTTGAATTGTGGAATTAAGAACATGTATACCTTCCGCATGGCAAAACGAGTCCTGTTCGAGACGAACAAGCGGCTGCTGTGGAAGCTGATCTGGAATATGGGGGTCAAAGGCTCTTTGTCGGTCATGAAACATCGCCAGCGAATGAAAAAAGGTCAGTTCTTCCCTCCTTTTCTCTACGTCTCAATCATCAACAGCTGCAACCTGCGATGCCAGGGCTGCTGGGTTGACGTTGCTCACAAACAGCAGACGATCGATGTCAAGGCGATGAATCGCCTGATCACAGAAGCCAAGGAGCATGGGAATACATTTTTCGGGATCGTCGGCGGCGAGCCGTTTATGCATCCTGAACTCTTCGAGATTCTTGAAGGGCATCCCGATTGCTACTTTCAGGTTTTCACTAACGGTCAGTTCATTACAGACGAAAAGGCTCGGCGATTATTCGAATTGGGGAATGTAACCCCATTGATTAGTGTTGAAGGCAACGAAATCGTCAGTGACGAACGTCGAGGACGCTCTGGAGTTTACAGTAAGACGCTGGCCGGGATCGATAACTGTCTTAAACATAATGTGATGACGGGAGTCTGCACGAGTCTTGCCAAATCCAACATCGACCACCTTCTGACCGAAGCCTGGATTGACCGACTTATAGAAAAGGGAGTGCTCTACACATGGTTTCATGTGTATCGACCAATGGGACCCGACGCACAGACTGAACTCTGCCTGACACCCGAGCAGCAAAGACGAGCCCGTCAATTCGTAGTCGAGATGCGAGCGAAGAAGCCGATCATTATTATCGACGCGTACTATGACGGAGAAGGCAAGGCATTATGTCCTGCGGCGAACGGAATCAGCCACCACATTAATCCGTGGGGAGATATCGAACCCTGTCCGATTGTTCAATTCTCCAAAGAGTCGATTCATCACGAGAAAGACGACCGACACTTGTTCGAGAAGTTTACCCAGTCCGAATACCTGGCCGACTTTCGTGAGCTTGCTCAGCAGACCACCCGAGGTTGTATTGTGCTGGAACGCCCTGAACTGCTGGCACAGCTCGTCGAGAAGCACGGGGCAAAAGACTCCACGGCTCGCGGCACGGCGATGGCAGAGCTAAAGTCCATGATTCCTCGGACTTCACAATATCATCCGGGCCACGAGATCCCTGAAAAGAATTGGTACTATCGCATCGCCAAACGTTTTCTTTTCAACGACTTTGGTGTCTACAACGGCCGAGATCATACGAAAACAGCGGCACCTTACATCTTGAGTGCTGAGTCGAGGAATTTGCCAGGCTCAGAATCAACAGCATCCTGCTGTTCAACCTCGGGTGGATGCTCATCAGGTCAAGTTGTCGAGTTGCGAGTTGACCGGTAACTCGGGCTCAAGTGACCGTTTCGCTGTGCCCATTAGTTTCTGATTCTGACGATATCGTCGTAAGTGCGGCGTTCCCACTTCACGGCACCGTTTTCGTCGAGCTGTGGAAACAAGTGCACAGGAGTCACCTCAATCATCCAGACTCCGTCCTGGTCCGGACGGACATCGACTTCCAGATGACCGTAGTGCTTTCCTCCGGATAGGAGCTTTCCATGCTCCCAGACTTCCGGCACATTGTGAGCCAGAAACTGTCGAAAGGGATTGTCGAAAGCAGTCGATGGACCACGCAATCCATCGCCACCAATTCCAACGTCATAAAAATGGATCGAATGCGACTTCATTGTTCCGTCCGGAGATCGTTCCTCGCCGGTGACAAGCGAACGCTCGAGCATTTCGTCGTGACCGGAGAACACGAGATCAACTCCGTGAGTCATCAGCAGTAGCAACAGCACTCGCATCGGAATACCCGACTGTCCCGAAAATCCTTCCCTCCCAAAGGGAACACTGTGCGGGCCGGATCCGAACATGGTGTGATGAAATTGCACGAAGATGAAACGACTTTTCTTCTGCGCATCTGCCAGCTGAACTTCAAGCCATTTGTACTGCTCTGACCCCGGATTGAAGTCAGGAGCGTTGCTGCCTTCCAGATAGTGATTGGTGTCAGCCGCCGACTTGTGGGGCAGGCCATCGCTGGAGTCGAGCGAAATCAGTGTTAATGGCCCATAATCAAGTCGATAGTAGCGACCCTTGTGCTTCGAATTGGAAGCCCCATTGTCTGGAACATCGAAGTATGTCAGATACTTGTCCGTCGAAAAGTTGGCAGCTGCGGACTCATACCCGCCTCCCGGTCCAGCAGAATTCTCGTGGTTTCCGATGGAGGGAACGATGGGGATACTGCTGGCCAGATTGTTGTACTCGCCGGCATTGTGTCTCCAGAATTCATCCCAGTCCCGTTGTTCTCCACCCGCCTCGACCAGATCACCAACAAGTAGAATCAGATCCGGCTTTCGCTGCTGCATCAAATCGCAGTTAGCCTGATACCCCGCCGTCTGATTGACCAGATAGTTCTTAATACCTTCAGGACGATTGCTGCCGGTCGACATGGGCCACGCAACAGGATCTGTCGTCGATGACTCTGGCTCTGTTTCTGAATCCGAGTAAACAATCAGCCGCACGCTTTCATCGCGTCCTCGCGATGTCTGAAAGAAAGCAGTATGAGTTTCGCTGCCTTGCGTCACGGAGTACTGATACTTCGTCGAAGGTCGCAGATTGTCGATGCGAACGGTATGGATCCACGGCAAAGCCAGGTGCGGCCCGCCAGACTCTTCTTTGAACGGATTGTAAGCCAAAGCTGAAGCAACCACCGGCAACGATTGGAAATGCTTTATTTTTTCCAGCGTCTGTACGGTGACAGTGCCAGCGTCTCCCGAGTGACTGAGCCAACGAACGGTGATTCCATCGGGGGCTGGATTTTGTAAATACGGCAGCACACGAAACTCATCGGCAGGCGAATTCGAAACCGTCGCCACCAGGAAAAGCATTGCCAATAACCGCATGAGAACACCTGTGATCCGGCTGCCAAACCACGACAGCCCATTTTTAAACAATTGCAGATTCAGATAACGCTGCTAATGAAAAAAGCCCGCAGTCCGGAGACAACGAGCTTTAAGGACAGAAGGGATCCTGCGGGATTCTTACTGTTCTATCGGAGCTACTTTCCCAGTACCGTCAGATTCCATCTTTAGGTCGAACGTGTTTGCACCAGGCTTAACATCGAATTTAAACTGCTCCGCCCCAGTATACTTTGCAGGGATTCCGACGGCATTTGGGGAACCAGGTGGCCAGTCAAAGCTAACCGTATTTGGTCCGAGTTTACAGCCTTCTACTCCGTCTAAATACAGCAGTGTGTACTTTCCCTCGGTGTCGGTATTGGCGGCCGCCGGCCGCCCCAGCTCTGGCTTAAAGACGACATTGACTCCCGCAACGGGTTTACCGTCAAGTGTCACTGTTCCTGAGACGCTTCCCAGATCAGGCTGATCGCTGCTGCCGCCACACCCCGCAATAGCCATTAGAACAGAACATGCGGCCAACAGACATAAGCTCTTCACGCACATAGTCATCACTCACAAGGCCCTTTACCAGAGTAGTAATTTTATCTGAACTCGTTAGCGATGCTCCGGAGAGAGAAGTCGCATCGTGTGATGTAAAAAACGCCCGGTACCCACCAAGGGAACCGGGCAGAATGCAAGAAGGGAAAACAACTGACTAGAAGTCGCCAATCACCTGACCATCGTTGCGTGCTGTCAATCGAGCGAAAGTTGAAGTGACCCAAAGTGATAAGTTTGTGTCTGGGTTGGTCGCAGTGTAATCAATGTTTTCGCTGATGAATCGAACGGAACCATCACACATCACAAATTGTGCACCTCCAACGTGAACACTACTGAAACCGCGTGGCTGATGATCAGCGTTTGTTGCAGTCCAGTTGATACCGTTGTAGGCGATTCCCAGAGCGCCAAGCATTG
>JANPHT010000551.1:0-3419 GCA_031424595.1 Planctomycetota bacterium | reverse complement strand
GGTCAGATAGGATTGGCTGATAAGCGACTTCATGAGTTGCTCGGCCGAAAGTGCATCGACTGATTCGGTGTCACCCACATCAAGCATCGCAATGTAGGCCGTCTCAAAATTTGCATTGATCATGGAGTGCCCCGAGACCGCCTTTGGAGTTCTACGGTTCATCAGAACAGTGTTGAATTCCTCATAATCAAACCTCGCGGACGTAACAAAAACGGCAAGTCGACCGCGGAAAGCCTTTTCTCCAGCCGGCAATGCATACTTGCCGGCAAGTCCCGCGAGATGACTCTCCGCTTTGTCACCAAGTTCTTTCAGTCGATCCTCTGACACTGTGCCAAAAAGATAGAAGTTGTCAGTTGTTGCTGAAACTCCCTCTGTCTTGGGTGACACTCGCTTCCAGAGTTCCGCAGTCTGCGTAATGCGTCTTTCGGCGAATTCTGCATCCGTCATACTGGCCAGCTTGGCAGCTTCCATCTGAGCTTCTGTCGGGACAATGTCTCGCAGAGGAGCCTTGGCGTCAGTGCCATCAAAGTGAGCGCCTTCTTTGATCCATTTCTCCAGAGCAAGTGCCTGCGATTCTTTCAGCTGCGCCTGCCCAGCTGGCATTTTTAATGGCTCCTGTCGAAGCACGAGGTCGATGATATAACTCTTGTCGGGATCACCCGGGACAATTGTTGTTCCCGTGGGACCGCCCTGAAGCAACTGTTCAAAGTTTGTGAATCCGAATTCTCCACGAGGATTGTTGCCGGAATGGCAACCCATGCAGATGTTGACCATCCAGGGCGCGATGTCTTTTGAGAACGATACGGTTTCTGAACCATCGGCCATAACAACTTTTACGGGCGGTTTCTTGACAACCGTCGAATCGCCAATGGGAGCGTCGCGATCAGTGCCGTCAAAACCGGCCCCCTGTTCGATCCATCTGGCAATAGTCATGATTTCTGCATCAGGCAACTTCGCGCCGCCTTTCGGCATTCGTTGTTGATTGTCGTTTGTGACCATTTTTAGAATCAAACCGCTGCGAGCGGGCAACTTTGGCGCAACGGGCACCCCGTTTCGTCCACCCGTTGCCAGCATATTGAAGGTATCCAGCCGCAGCATCGCGCTGGCTTGCTGTTCGTTATGACATCGAAGGCAATTGGTCTTTAAAATCGGCGCAACTTCGTGTTCGAAGCTGACGGGGATCAGGTTTTTTGCTTTTTCGAGGGCCGTTTTGAAAGACGCATACCCGCGGTCCTTTTCATCTTCCGCAATGGTCAGTTCTTTGACCCGATCTTCCGCTTTCCTGATGAGTTCCTTCGCCTGATCGATTTCTTTCTTTTTAATCATGCCGCTCACGTCCTTGAGCTCCCTCGCGAGTTCGGACAGTTCTTTCTTGACCTCTGGCGGCAAAGCAGCACTGGCATTGGGGGGTGCGATCATAAACCCCGACAGCATAAAAGTAGTTGCGAGCAGCGAACGAAAGAACATGGAAAGGGCTCCGGCGAAGTCAAAACGAGCAATGTGCAGGCATTCCATTGAGATCGGAGTATACCGGCGTGGGCTGATTGAACCAACTTTTCCGTCAGCGGATTCACTCAACCGGCCACCAAAATGGCGTTTCACTTTGACGACACCCCTGACCAAGCTTAGACTGCCAGTCCTCCCTACGCGCCTTCCCAGCCATGTGTTCTTCGGAAAACCTACCGTGATGGCTGTTATCACTCCGAATTCTTCCATCCGCAGCAACGTTTTCGTGACGGTTGCATACTCGATGCTCGCGCTGGTCCTGATACCAGCAACTGCGATTGCTCAGGATCCCGTGATCGACCGCGTGGATGCCAACAATTTCCGCCCCGGGCAGAAAGCATCTGTCGTTGTTAGTGGCAAGCAGTTGATCGGAGCGCTGAGCCTGTGGACGCCCGCTGGGATTCTGAGGCCCAAAGAGGGGTCTGACCTGACAAAGGATCAGCCGGTAACGTTCGAGGGCGACATCAAGTCCGACGCCGTCCCAGGCATTTATCCCGCTCGCATAGTGACCAATCATGGATGCTCCGAAGCCGCCTGGGTTGTTGTTGATGACCTGCCGAGCGTCGTGGTCACGGCCGAAGCCGATGATCGAAAAGCCGGACAACTGATCGCCCTACCCTGCTCGATGAATGGGCAGATCAATCCAGTAGTGTCGAAATTCTTCCGAGTCGCGTTGATCGCGGGCCAAACGATTTCCGCCGAAGTGTTTGCTCGGCGATTGGGATCCGATCTCGATCCATTACTGCGGGTCACCGGACCGAATGGGACTGAGATTGCCTACCGTGACGACCTGCCCGGCGCGGAAGGGGATACTCAGTTGCAGTTCACAGCTGCTGTTGACGGGGAATACCGTATCGAAGTTCGCGATGTGCGTTACTCCGGCGGAGCTCGTCATTTCTTTCACCTGCGACTCGGAAAGTTTCCTCTCGCAAGTGCCACATCTCCTCGCGTTGCTCAGTCGGGGCATAAAGTCTCTTTGATTGGAACTACGGGCGATATCCTTGCCGAGGCGTCTCCCCAATCGACACCGGAAGCATCTGGTTCGCTCATCCCTGTGACATTCAGAATGGCTGAAGCTGACGCAAGCAACCTTGGTTCGGTTGTGATGACCAACGAAGCGGCTCAGGCCGAAGCGGAACCAAATGATGCTCGAGAACAGTCGACGCTGGTTGCAGCCGAATCGCAGGTGCTCACAGGAACTCTGCAGACCAAAGGCGATACCGACTGGTTTAAAATCACGGCGGCTGAAGCCACACCTTTGCTTGTAATGACTCGAACTCGCGAAGTCAGCAGCCCAACTGATATCCTGCTGGAACTCTACAATGCCGACGGCGGTAAGATGGTGGAAAACGACGACGCCGGGCTTCGCGATGCAGAACTGGCCGCTCAGCTTCCGGCGGCCGGTGACTACTACCTGAGAGTCTCCGAAATTGCAGGTCGAGGCGGCTCCGAATGGACCTACGCGTTGGACCTCTTTAAAGGTCGAAAGGCTGTACGAGTCACCGCACCAGCTGATCGGATCAACGTGCCGCGCGGTGGAAGTGCGGGCATGCAGTTGACCGTGCGACGAATCAACTACGACGGCCCGCTGAAGGTTGAAGCGATCGGTCTGCCAGCAGCCATCACGATGAATCCATTCACCGTCGGAGCAAAACAGAGCACCGTGCCCGTCGTGTTTACGGCGGCAGATCCCGCAGCGGCGAGTTCCGATGCGGACTGGGCTCCGGTGAGCTTCCGCGTGACGGCTCCGGATGGAACTGCGGTACCAGCTATGGAACTGCAGCTTGCGCCGCCAGCCCCCAAGAAAACCGACGCCGAATACTTCCGCAGCGCCAGGCTTCGAAACGATCTGTTTACTGCGGTGCAGCCGGCTGCCCAGTTTGCGATGACGGCTGATCCAGCGACGGTCACAG
>JANPHT010000550.1:0-1466 GCA_031424595.1 Planctomycetota bacterium | reverse complement strand
TGTTGCCGGTTTGCCAAAATGTAGTCCCGTTCCGAGTCGCCCAGCCATCGAGCTTCCGTCGGATCATCTCGAAAATACGCGTACCAGATCAGCGCCCAGACACAACCAATCGCCATCAGAACAACGAAGGTCGCCTTCCAGCCAATGCCAACAATCGCCCACGAAATCAACGGCAGCGTGAGTGCAGCTCCCAGTCGCGACCCCGAAAAATTGATCGCCTGAACTCGGCCGCGTTCGTTCATCGGAATCCAGGAATACACAGCGCGAGCCATGCCTGGAAACGCTCCAGCTTCGCCCGCCCCAAACAGAAAGCGTACAGTCAGCATGGAAGTAAATGACCATGCTACAGCCGTCAATCCCGTGAACACCGACCACACTGTGACAATCAGCGCGAGAACGCGTCGAGGTCCCAATCGGTCGGCCATCCACCCCCCCGGCGTCTGCAACAAAGCGTATCCCAGAGAAAACGCGCTGAAGATCCATCCCATCTGAATCTCAGACAGAGCAAGATCTTTCGCCACCAGATCCTTCGCCGCCGAAATACAGACACGGTCCACATACAAAAGCAGAGACAGCAGAAAGGTGGCAAGAACGATCAGCCGTCTTTTGTTCGCCATGCTGAATCCTTCGCCAGAATGCCTGTGAGCCGCGAGGCGCTAGCCGCCCGTAGGCGCTGAAGTACACGGAAAAAACACCCGCAGCTCACAAACTGGCTGACTAGAATTCACCCAGCACAGCGCCGTCGTCCTTTTGAATAAGGTTCTCATAGATGCTGTCCGCCACAGTAACATTATCTCCTCCGGTCATTCTGAACTCAAGATTCTCAGAAAGGAATCGAACCGAGCCATCAAACAGTGCTACCTGAACACCACCGACGTGGTTGCTGCTGAGCGCCTGCTGGCGCGAGTACGTGCTGTAAATCGCGGTTTGCTTTGGATTCACCGGGGATCGACCGGTAGCCCATGCGTCATCGATGCAGTCATCATGCCACGCTGCAGCACAGCCAGCCCAGACGGCCGCATGCATCAATGCTCCGCTGGCCGTATAGACGCGTTCGCCGAACGCAATGGTGTTCGTTGTCCCGTCGGTAATGTCACGCATTCGTGTGCTGCTGTTAGGTCCAAAACTGCCCGTGTACGTCCAGACGCCTGAGGTAATCTGATGAGCGCGATGATGGTGCATTGCCACGTAGTTGGAGGTTGCCAGAGGAACTCGTGGTCCCGCTGTTGCTCCGTCTACAAACCAGTCGGCGCCGGTGGTGGTCAGGCCATAGCGAAAGTGACTTTCGCTGGGCGCGGTGTTCAATTGTGGTCCGGGATCGGAAGGACATCGAAACATGGCTAATGGCGTCTGCAACAGGCGCAGCATCACGGGATCAGTGACAGCCCGTCCCATGAGTGGCTGAATTCCGACAGTGCTGGAATACATCGTTGATTGCTCCACATACGGCAACAGGAATGCACTCC
>JANPHT010000549.1:0-2520 GCA_031424595.1 Planctomycetota bacterium | reverse complement strand
CTGGCGTTGTCTGATCGATCGATGGTCCACCCACTTGAGTATCCAGTTTGCCTGAGACACTCAGCAACGCATCACGCCAGGCTTCGATATCGAGCCTCCGCGGAGTCATCCGCCAGAGATATTCGTTGCCGGGATCAATGGCCATGTTTCCCGCATGCTGAGCACTGCTAAGTTGATAAGTTGCGGACCGCATGATCTCGCGGTGCAGCCATTTGATCGACCAGCCAGACTCCACAAACTGCACGGCCAGCGTGTCCAGCAGTTCCGGGTGCGTCGGCAGGCTGCCGAGTTTTCCAAAGTTGCTGAGCGTAGGCACGATGCCGCCACCAAAGTGATAATGCCAGACGCGATTGACAAAGACCCGCGCAGTCAGCGGGTTCTGTGGACTGACGATCGCGTTGGCCAGATCGAGCCGCGAAAATGGCTTGCCGTCTGAGTGCTGATCAGGTGGACTCAGGATGCGAAGGAAACCCGGCGGCGCGGGCTCGCCGAGGTTCTCGGGATTTCCACGGACGAAGACCTGCATGGCCTGGCCACCGCCGTGAATGCTGGGCATCATCGGTCCCGACGGCGCGGGGTTCTTTGTCAATGCATCCAATTGAGCCTGGAATTCGACAAGTTGCTGTTTTTCAGGCTCGGCAAGTAAACCGGCAAGATCGCTTTCGGCCACAGAGTACGGTGCATTTGCGTCCTTCCAGAGCACCGTGAGCCATCGCTCGTGTTCGGGCGGAACAGGGGTCGGCGGTTGTGCTGGATCCGTGGCTGGCTGTTCGCTCACCTTGAGGGCGTCCAGTGCCGCGAGGACAGCAGTCATCATTGCTTCGGCCTGTTGTCGCATCGCGTCGGTCGTTTCGACGGTGGCCGAATCATTCGACTGTCTCACCGCATCGCGAAGACCCTTTAAAATCGGCTCATCGCTCGATTCTCCGAGAATCTTCACCCAGCGATTCAGAAAGTAGAGTTCCAGACTTTCTTGTATTGCAAACGCTTTGTCATCGAGCGGCAGTTTCTGGCTTCGCAGCACGAACATTTTGCAGGCTGCGATCGCATAAGCATCCGATTTCTCCAGCGCCAGTCGGCCGAGATGTCTTGCCTGATCGTCCTTCCATTTCTTCAGGGCGGTCGTCTGCTGTTCAACCTGTGCGGTCCATTGCTTATGAGCCTCGATCGCCTCCGGAGACGCCAGCATGCGAGTCGGCCATTCCGCGCCGTTGTAGGCGGCTGCCAGGGAATAATAGTCACGCGTCGGAATGGGATCGAACTTGTGATCGTGACATCGGGCACATGAAACGGTGAGACCCAGCATCCCTCGCGACAGCGTGTCCACTCGGTCTTCCAGTTCATCGGCCTTGGCCTTGGCTTCTCCGGCGGCACCTTTGCGGAATTGAGGACCCAGCGACTGAAAGCCGAGTCCGGCCAGTCGAGTCACATAATCAGCCGCCGGTCCAGGCACTTCATCACCGGCGATCTGCAGCCGCACGAATTCATCGTAGGGCATGTCATCATTCAGAGCCTTCACGACCCAGTCGCGATACAGGTAAGCTGCCGGAGTCGGCGTCAGGAATGAGTTGCCCTGATCATCCGCATAGCGTGCGACATCCAGCCAATATCGGCCCCAGCGTTCACCATAGTGCGGCGAAGCCAGCAACCGGTCGATGACGCGCTCCCAGGCTCCGGGCTCAACATCGTTTTCAAACGCCACGACGTCTTCCGGAGCTGGAGGCAGGCCGATCAGGTCGAAAGTCGCCCGACGAATCAGTTCCTGTCGTGTCGCCGGCCGAACAGGATGCAGTGATCGTTGTTCAAGCGCGGCGATTACGAAGTCATCGAGAGGCTGTTTCGGCCACTTGCTGTCGGACACTTTCGGGGCGGGATGTTTCACAGGTGGTTGGAACGCCCAGAGTTGACGTCCGGCGTCGAAGTCAATTCCACGTTTGACAGAAGCGACCGCCGCACTTCCCTCGCGGGGATCGGGTGCGCCCATGGCGACCCATTTTTCCAGAATCGCAACTTGCTCAACCGAGAGCGGTTCCTCCGGAGGCATTTGAAGTGCCGTATCGGTGTATCGAACCGATTTAATCAGCACACTTTCGTCTGGTTTTCCCGACACAATGACTGGCCCGGACTCGCCCCCTTGCTGAACTCCCGCGCGATTGTCGAGACGCAGACGGCCCTGAAGGTTTTCTGCTTTGGCAGCGTCGTCGCTGTGGCATTCGTAACAATGGGCCACAAGAAGAGGTCGCACTTTCGCTTCGAAGAATTCGACACTGCTCTCGTCGAGGTCTTGTGCGGCCACCGGGCTTGGGAGGCAGAGCGCGATGAGGCATAGTAATGTAGGCAGTGGAGCTTTCCGCATCGTGTTGACATTCATGCGATGATCTCCTGGACGACGTTTCCATGAACGTCGGTGAGACGAAAATCGCGGCCGCTGTAACGATAGGTCAGCTTCTCGTGATCGAGGCCCATAAGGTGCAGCATGGTGGCGTGCAGGTCGTGCACATGCACAGGTTTTTCGATGGC
>JANPHT010000548.1:0-4486 GCA_031424595.1 Planctomycetota bacterium | reverse complement strand
GTGGTCTGTCGCCAGACTCACAGCTCCCCACGTCAGCACGGTTGAACGAACTCGCCATGACAGCAAGCCCATGAGCCCCCGTGACGGGATTCGGCAATCCATTGCCACACCCGCTTCGTTCAGGACGACTCAGAATCAACGATGTCGTTTCCGACAGTTGATCACTAAGCATGTCCGCCTCGCCCGAATTCCATATTGATGAAAAGAACAAATCCCGGTGCGATTCATCGGGATGCAGGTTGCCGCGTTGGGCTTTCGTTGTCGCTTGATCTGTCTCAGATCAAGATTTCTCCGAAGCCACGTCGCAACTGGTGGCCTCTCCGCACAATCTCACTTTGTCCAATCGACAAGCGAGCAGCGTGAGCGGCTTCCTGCATTCCGAACTTTAGCTCGAACCGGGTCAAGGGCTCGCAGCCCTTGCTATAGGATAGAACGCTGGGATTACTCCAATATATGTGTGGCTCACAAACTGAGTGAGTCACACGATCGGTTTTAGGCCAACGAGCCTCCTTTGAACTGGGCGAGCATGTTTCCATGCACCCAGCTCGAAGAGCGGCAGTAAAGAAAGGAAGCGATCCTTTCATTTCTTAGGCTGATTGATGAGGCCAGCTTTACCGAAACCTGCCCACTCCATCATTGAACGTCAGCATGTTGTCCTTAGCCGATGCGTATTCGCAATCGGTTTGCCGGACAACGGCATTTTGCCAGAGCTTGACGACCGACAAATCTCACGATTCGCCTACAGGTCCCTTGTGCCACAGTTCAGAGAAAAAGTCACGTGTCGGCGATGGCAAGTGTTCAGTTTTCACAAAGGGCAATCGCTGTAGGATTGGTGCGATTCAGCCTCAGCGAGGCGACATCCGATAGCCGTGGGTGCCAACCCACGGAAAACGATGCCCATCAATTCAAAGCCCCGGAATGGGGCGACACACTTGAGCTTCTCATTAACAGAGAGAGGGTGTCCGATCTCGAACACAAATCTTGACCCAGCCCCTGGACAATTTCACGAATACCGTGATATGTAGACGGGAATTCAAAACCACGAAAGGAGTCAACAATGGACGAAACAAAAAAGAAACCCGCCACCGCCCCAGTAAAAACCATCCGCCACGGAGCCATCGCCGCATCAATCTGGAAGCGTCAGGCCACCAGTGGCTTTGAGTACTTTGACTTCACAGTCAGTCGCTCATGGAAAACATCTGCCACGGGAAAAGAAGGCTACTCCAGCAGTTTCTTCGCCCGCAACGCCGAGGACCTTCATGCCGTCATCCAGGAAGCGGCCAACTGGATGGAAAGCCAGCAAGCCAGCCTGCAGGAGAACAACGACTTCAAAAACCAGACGATCCTGCAAAAAGCTGCATAGACGAAGCGGGCCGCGACGGAACGGCGGCCCTCGACGTCCCCGCAAGTGCTATTCGAGAACCGGATGCATCGATTGCCGTGCGGCAATCGATGTCACGACTTGCAATTCCGGATGAATAACCGCGTCTGAAGACACGGGAGGCGCTGGTGCGGGATCAACGTATTCATCAAATCGCAGATACGGTTCTTGATCGAGAGTCCTGCCGCCAGCATGGACCTTCAGATACTCCGAGATGTCTGTACCCTGTGGAACCGTTGAAGTCCGTTCTTCAAATCTTCGCACCATTTCCGTGCAGACGATCTCGTGACCATTCGCATCAATGAAGGTTCGCAGTCTCGGAACCAGCACTTCAGTTTGATACTGAATCATGAAGGAACCATCGTCGTTCGTCTGAATCACTGCATAAGGGATACCGTCCGAAGTAAATTGCTCCTGAGGCTGGTTGTCACCGGTTCCACCACAAGACTCAAGAGCAGGCTGACAAGTTCCGCAACCTGAAACAGCGAGGCCGAAAATAGCGGTAAGAAGAATGTGCGTTCGCATTGGGAAAATCTCCTCAACTCACAGAACAAAAAAGATACGCGACCGCCGCATCCGCAAGCACTTCCACTCGACCAGCTCAATTCCACGGATCGAGTTGGTCAGTGTTATTGCAGATGCGTGTCATAGAAGAGACGAGAAATCATCATGCAGTCTGCGCCGGCAATGACTTATTTGCTGCAACTGAACTGAGACCCTTCGCAATCGATACTCGAGACGCTGAAGAACCCGAGGATCTTTCGACCGTCAGAGCCAAAGGTTAGGGCATAGCCAGTAACGATTCGTGATTGCGAGGCCGACCGGAGCATGGTTTCACGGAGTAACCTACCGGACTGGGGACTGGCTGCCGTCGGGAGTCTTTGATTGTATCATGGCGTCAAGGTCCGCTCGCCGTTGGCTCACTGCTGCTTTGCCTGCGGCAAAGGCTCCACCTTGACTTGCCGTGTTGTTGCGGCCCCGTGGGCCGACGGCGGGCCAGGTGGCACGATCGATGCCACAACGAACAACAACTGCTGACCATGCTGAGGTCAGCACAACACGGAGAAACATCATGATGAAACGAGAAGACGCAATGAAGATCGCGGAACAGAAATTACAGGAACTGGCTCAGGCATTGGACCAGGGGCGATCGCAGGTGTTGGAAGACTACCTGGCCGCAGTGGCGAGATTGCACAAGTACAGCTTTCGAAACTTGATGCTAATCACTTCGCAATGTCCAGAGGCAGTGCATGTGGCAGGGTTCCACACATGGAGATCGATGGACCGAACAGTCAAGAAGGGAGAAAGCGGGATCGCGATTCTGGCTCCGGTGATTCGACGTGCAAGCAAAGAGGACCGCTCCGCAGCCAACATCGGAGCACGAACCGATGCACAGGAAACCAAGACGGATGATTCCAGCGATCCGATGGGATACCGAGTTGTCTATGTCTTTGATATCAGTCAGACAGAGGGTAAAGAACTTTCTCCAGTGACACCGATTGCAAACTCAGAGGCGCACGCGTTGAATAGGCTCGAGGGTGTTTACGAACAACTGGGGATCGCGCTGGAAACCAGGACGCTCAGCTGGGGAACTGATGGTGTTTCTCAGATCAGACGAGTGCTCATTCAGGAGGGACTCAGCGAGGCAGCTCGGTTCTCGACGCTGGCCCATGAATTGGCCCATGAGACTATGCATTCGGAGCAGGATCGACGTTCTGGCCAATTGTCGAAGCGACAGATGGAGGTCGAAGCGGAAGGCGTGGCGTTTGTTGTTTGTACCGCCCATGGAATCGATTGCCGAGATCAGTCTCGCGACTACATTCACTTGTATCAGGGTGACGAAAAGCTGTTGTTGAAGTCGATGAATCGGATTCAACAGACGGCAGCGAAGATTCTGGATCTGATGGAGGAGCGACCGCGAGCAGAGAAGCAAACATTGCAAACAATCGATGGGAATACGAACGCTCTGGCGATTGCTGCGTAGAGCAGACAATGATTTCATAAAGGCCCGGTGGAGGCGATTGTGCTTTCGCCGGGCTGTCGGGCTCCACAACAGAACGCAATGCCCGTCGTCGGAGCGACGGGCGTACTGTACTGCCCAGCCTCCGATGGGGGCAGGAACGAATCCCGCGAGGTGTTGCTGAGATGCGGGGGAAGCCATGGATAGCGAGCGACTTGCCGAGGCGGAATGATTGCCGCTGGCGAGCAAAGCTCCATTTCACGGATGCTGTATCGCTTCGACCGCGATGCTTTCGGGAAGATGCCACTTCGATAGCGTGACGAATGACGCCATCATCGGCGAATCGCAAAAGGTAAAGCCAGACGGCGTCTAACTCGTTCCGGGGTTTGTGCCACCGATCCTGTTCCGGGTGGGAGTTGTTGGCTTGCCGTTTTCTCGCTCGCCATCGGTCGGCCTTTGGTCGCTTCGAGCAACCGCATGCCAGCTGCTGCGCTGTCTGTCACTTGTTGCACCCGCTGCGCTCTCTTCGCTTCCGTCGGCCGCCCGTGGCTCGCTTTCCTCCTTCAAGGTGTTGCGTTTTCCATCGGCTGCGCCACCGTGGTGAATGAAAAACGCAACACCTTGAATGGAGGAAAAAACATATGGCAAGCAAACCAATCTTCTCACACCGATTGAACAGGATCGAAGTGACAATCTGGAAGAACGAGTCCGACGAAGCCGTCTGGCACAATATCACCTTTCAGCGAACATACCGCGATGAACAGGGCGTCATTCAGAACACGCCTGGCTTTCGCATGAACGATCTTCCCGCTGTCGCATTTCTCGCGGTCAAAGCCTACGACTACCTGGCATCCATGGAAGAATAGTTCGTTTCCTCGGGCGGTGATCATTCACCGCCCAACCTCAGCAGTCGCTCCTTCGCGACTGCTGTTTCCCCAGCCGCTCAGCAATACCTCGCAACCCGCCCACCCGGCAAACCTCCCTGCCCTTCGGCCCCAACAGCAGCGGCCTTCGGCCAGTCTGAAGTGGACCCCGGTTTTCGGACCACTGGTTAAGGTGGATTTTTCTGATCTGGAGTCGTTTGTGTGAATGAGGATATCGTGGCCTGCACAGGAGGTCTCGGATGTCACGCACACGTCGTCAGT
>JANPHT010000547.1:0-3539 GCA_031424595.1 Planctomycetota bacterium | reverse complement strand
CTGTTTCTGAACGGCTGGCGCTCTTCGTGCCTGTCTGTCAGGCGATCCAGCACGCTCATCAAAAAGGGATCATCCACCGCGACATCAAACCTTCCAACGTCCTGATCGCGATTCAGGACAGCAAGCCAGTCCCCAAAGTGATTGATTTTGGTGTGGCCAAGTCGCTGAATCAGTCACTCACGGAACAATCTCTGTACACAGAAATTGGCCAGATCATCGGCACTCTGGAGTATATGAGCCCCGAACAGGCGGAACTGAGCGCGCTGGACATCGACACGCGGGCCGACGTTTACGCTCTGGGTGTGCTATTGTATGAACTGCTCACCGGGACGACACCGCTGGACCGAAAACGGTTGCGAACCGCAGCCTATACCGAGATGGTACGGATCATCCGCGAGGATGATCCCCCAAAACCGAGTACGCGGCTGACGGAGTCAAAAGAGAGTCTTGCCAGCATGGCAGCACAGCGGCGGACGGAGCCGGCACGGTTGACCCGGGAAGTGTGTGGTGAACTTGACTGGATCACGATGAAGTGTCTGGAAAAGGACCGCATGCGCCGTTACGAGACGGCCAACGGACTGGCCCGCGACGTGGAGCGCTACCTTGCCAACGAGCCTGTGGAGGCGTGCCCGCCGCGCGCCGGTTACCGGTTGCGAAAGTTTGCCGACAAATACCGAGCGGCCCTTGTGACCACCGCGGCCTTCGGGATACTCCTGATTGCTGGTATCGTGGTCAGTGCGTGGCTGGCGGTGAAGGCGAAAACTGCCGAGCGACAGGCCATCCTTGCGCGGGATGACAAGGAACGTGCATGGAGGGAAGCGGTATCAGCGACGGAAGCGGAGGCGGAGCAGCATCGGAAGGCCGATTTGAATGCCGAGATCGCCCAACAACAGACGAAGCTTGCCGAACGGCATCTTTACCTGGCACACATGAATCTGGCTCAGTCAGGCTGGGAGGACCCGGCGATTAATCAAACGGTCAGTCTGCTCGATCTCTATCGACCGGGCGAAGGTCTCGCAAGCAGTAAGAGCGACCTCCGAGGCTTCGAATGGTATTATTGGGACCACTGCTGCCACAGCGACCTGCTCACCTTGAATGCCCACTCTGCGGCGGTCACAAGCGTGGCTGTGAGCCCCGACGGCAGGCGACTGGCGTCCGGGAGTTATGATCAGACAGTCAAGGTTTCGGACGCTGTCACAGGGCAGGAATTGCTCACGCTGAAAGGGCACAGCGGAAGGGTCTGGAAAGTCGCTTTCAGTCCTGATGGACATCGTCTCGCCTCAGTAAGTTCCGACAAGACCGTCAAGGTTTGGGATGCGGTGACAGGACAGGAGTTGCTCGCACTCGAAGGCCATACCACCTGGGCGCTGAGCGTGGCCTTCAGCCCGGATGGGCTGCGTCTGGCCTCGGGAGATTATTACGGGACGATCAAATGGTGGGACGCTGTTACGGGGAACGAATTATTTACCCAGAAGGGGCACTACAAACAAGTCTGGACTGTCATCTTCAGTCCGGACGGGAAACAGCTCGCTTCTGCCAGTTTCGACCCCAACATTAAAATCTGGGACAACTCCACGGGACAGGAATCGCGCACGCTTCTCGGACATACGAGAGCGGTGTTCGGCTTGGCATTCCATCCGGATGGCATGCGGCTGGCTTCGTCGAGTTACGACATGACACTCAGGGTCTGGGACGTCGCGTCGGGGCGCTCTCTGCTGACCTTTTCGGGACATTCGCATCCCGTGAACAGCGTGGCCTTCAGTCCCGATGGGACTCGATTAGTCTCGGGAGGGAATGATCAGATGGTGAAGATATGGGATGTGAGTACCGCAGAGGAGTTGTTAACGCTCAAGGGACACACCAACGGGATCAACAGTGTGGCGTTCAGTCCGAACGGACAGCGAGTCGTTTCGGCGAGCTACGATCACACGGTCAAAGTGTGGGACGCAAACTCTCGACAGGATTCGTTGTTGCTGAAAGGACACATTCACCAGTTGACAAGCGTGGCGTTCAGTGCTGACGGGAACTGGCTGGCCTCGGCTGGCAGCGATTCTACCGCCAGGATTTGGGATGCAGCTCTGGGGCAGACGGTACACATTCTGGAAGGTCACACATCCGGGATTTCCAGCGTGGCGTTCAGCCCTGACTCGAAACGACTGGCGACGGCGAGCGGCGATAAGACCGTCAAAATATGGGACGCGACTTCCGGGCGCGACTTGATCACACTCACTGGCAGCAACGTAGGTCTTGGGAGCGTCGCATTCAGTCCGGATGGGAATTGCGTCGCTGCATCGGGTGCCAACCCTGCAAACGAATCACCTGGCGAGATCTTAGTGTGGAATGCGACCACAGGCGAGAGAGCACTGACGATGCAGGTGGGCAAGTTCGGAGCCCACAGCGTTGCCTTCAGCCCCGACGGCAAGCGGCTGGTCTCCGCGAGTTCTGATGGAACCATCATTCTTTGGGACGCCGCTTCTGGTGAGCTGTTACTGTCGTTCAATGGACACGCCGATGCGGTATTTGGCGTAGCGTTCAGTCCGGACAGCAAGTGGTTGGCCTCGGCAGGTATTGACAACACGGTCAAAATCTGGGACGTCACCTACGGACGGGAAAAACTCAGACTGCGGGGACATGCTCACGCGGTGACCAGCGTCGCCTTCAGCCCTGATGGAAGCAGGTTGGCCACCGCAAGCTGGGATCACACCGTGAAGCTCTGGGATCCGGCCACGGGCCAGGAATCACTGACGCTGAAATGCGGCGACGATGCGATCACGAGCGTGGCGTTTAGTCCGGATGGAATGCGATTGGCGTCCGCAAGCTGGGACCACATGGTCAGAATCTGGGATGTGCGGCCCTGGACGGAGGAGCTCAGGCGGGAGCAGGCAGCCCTTGCCGTGTTTCGTTTCCTGTGCGATCAGCCGATTCACCAGGTCTCCATAGTCCAGAAAATCCGCGACGACCAAACGATTTCGAATGCTGTGCGGGAGCGAGCGATGCGGATTGCGGAGGACTACATGCAGCGGGAAGCATGGCGGTGGCCCGCCTATCTGACGCCTGAAAAGAAGGCAGGAAATTTATTACGGAACGGATCGTTCGAGATCCAGGGCGACAATCAAGACTGGACGACCAAATCGTGGCGAAAGAACGCGGAGGCCGCGACAATTGCTGAAGGCCTTGCTCAGGACGGAAATCGCTCTGCCTTCGTGCAAGCGGCCATTGCCGACGATGCTTTTTTCGCTCAGGAGGTCGCCGTCCGGCCCAATACCAACTACCTCCTCTCCGGTTGGGTGAAGACCAAAGGAGTCACCCTCGTCGAAAAAATACGCAACGTCGGCGCAAACCTTTCGGTGCATGGCGTGTTTGCTGAGCACAGCCTCTCAGTCACCGGTGACAGCGACTGGAATTACGTTGTGCTTCAATTCAATTCCGGCCCCCTGACGAAAGTGCAGGCTCTTGCCCGTCTTGGATTCAACAACAGTACGAACCCGTCCAAAAACTACTCCGTGTTTTCCGGGTGTGGCCGGATGGTGTAGTTCCAT
>JANPHT010000546.1:0-26466 GCA_031424595.1 Planctomycetota bacterium | reverse complement strand
CGTGCGGTGGTGTGGAAACAAGGGAAAACAAGTCGTCGTCGCTTTGCGGAACTTCGCCGCCTTGGCGTGTCTCGCGATCTCGCCGCGCAAACGGTGGGCTCGTGTCACGGTGCATGGCGTCTTGCCAAAAGCCCGGCTCTTTATTTCGCCCTGTCGACACGGTACTTCCCGACTCTCGGCCTCGTTACACTTCACCCCGTCGCTCCGGCCGCTTAACCAACCGAAGCGCCGTGTACGGACCCGTACGCACGGTGATGTGGGAGGGGAAAAGCCGCAAGGCTTTCCCCTATCCCGATTTCAATCTGCATTTACGCTTGCTGAAACCACATTCGTGGCTGTCTTCCCGCTTTTGGTGAACAGTATAATTCGATGATCCTGTTTATTTTTGGTTGGACCTGATACAACACTGGCGGGAAGATTCAATAAAGAGCAGCCCGGTTACGTCGGGAGGCTCGCTACAGAATAAGCCGATGTGGATTGATACTCGAAAGAGGTCGTTCACATCGGCTTTTTTCGTTTCTGTCACCTGTGTCGAACGACAATTTCTGTCGCTGGCATCGGGATGGCAGTCTCTCAGGAAAGGTCGTTTGCCATGAAGAATCCAATGTTCAGTGGAATCGGTGCGATGGCGTTGGCGTTCACCCTCCTCGTCGTCGGTGGGGATGCGTTCTCTGGTCAGGCACGGGCGGCGGAAAAGAAGGCCGACCCAATGTTGCAGGAGTGTGCCAAAGCGTGTTCGGACTGTCAGCGTGCGTGCGACCACTGTGCCACGCACTGTGCGAACTTGTTGGCCGATGGCAAGAAGGAACACTTGTCGTGCTTGATGCACTGTCGGGACTGTGCGACCTGCTGCGCCGCCTGTTCCCAAGTCTGTGCGAGTGATGGGCCTCTTTCGGCTGTGATGGCTGAATGTTGTGTGAAGTGCTGCGACCATTGTGCCAAGGCGTGCGAAGCTTTTCTTGATGATGCACACTGCAAGGCATGTGCTGCCGAATGCCGCAAGTGTGAAAAGGCGTGCAAGGCAATTGCCAAGTAGTTCCCAGTCGTGCAAGCGATTTATCAGCCAGCAACACCACGTCCTACTCTCGAAGTGGGGCGTGGTGTCATTCTGTGTGGTCGCCGAATGCAGGTGGGGCAACGGAGTGTCAGGGTGACGATCCGTGATTGCCACGGCTTATTCGCATTTGGCTGGGTAGAATTACTGATGGGCGATCGTCGTTCCCTGCGGTTGAGCCTGCTTGGTCCATGAAGTCGTTCTGCCAATGTGTATCTGAGTGTTGCAAAACTCAGATGAGCGTACCATCACGAAAATCTAAAGCTGCACTGCCAGTCGGTTCGGATCGACATTGAATCAACACGCTCGGCTTCCTCGTGTGAGGAAGTGCTTACTGATGAGCCAATTTAATCGCCGCTGTTTCCTGTTCATTTCTGCCGGTTCGATGTTGGTACCGGACCTCGCTGAAGCTATGAATTGGGTGCGATCTGCCGGGCTCCGGCGTGAGACCACCGCATTCCCGAGAGCTTCAGACGTTCGGTCACAATCTGCTTACACGCGGATTCCACGATTCCGCTGCCGATCGGGCTGCCGTGGCTGCGGTAGTCGGAATAGTTCATGAATCGCCGATAGCGATGCAGGTAACGTTTCGCTGTCTCGACGTCTTCCTTGCGGGCGGGATCGATGCCGTGCTGCTGCTCCATGCCCGCGATGGATCGCATCACTCGCCCTCAGCCGCCGGGTGCCAGCAGTAATTTGCGAACTCGCTTCAACCACTCCGTTCTTTGCGAAGATGTCAGCCGTAATGCATCGGCGATTGTCGTCAGTCGCAGGCTGGCATGGTAATAATCGACAATCCGCTGGATCTGAATTCGTTCACCATCCACATGCAGATGCCGGAGCACGTTCTTCCAATACGCCGTTTCAATTTTTCCGGCATCGCTGACGTACACAATGCGGCTCAGTTTCGAGCGGCGACTGCGAATGATCATTTTCAGCAGCGAGGTGAAATTCCGACTGAGTGTTTCCTGATTGTCTTCGTGAGCAGACGCCAGATAGATCGTGCCGATTCGCTGGCCGTCGTTGTAAACGCTCAGTGTCGCGACGGACGCCATTTCGAAGTTGCCAAACGGTGCGATCCCCAGACTGACTCCGTCGCGGCTGACCGCCAGCGTCACGTTTTTGCTGTGTTTTCTCGCTTCATCAATCCATTCTTCAAGTTGCTGCACCTGACACGCCTCACGCTGCGGCTCCATGATCTGTGCGAGATGAGAGCTCAGATGGCGAAGCTTCTCGGGACCAATTCTGGCCCCTGTGCGTTCGGCAATCACCTCAATGCCGCGACCCTGCGACGATCCCGCTGTGGCCACCTGACGCCCCCACCAGATCCTGAGCGGCGGGAGTCGCACCGCACTCAATGCCCAGGATGATCTCCAGCGGCGCAATTGTCCGTCCACGGCTTCCCCTGCGATAGGTGGCTCGCCCATTGGACGCTTCGGAATTGCACAAACCAGCGTCCCTGCTGTAACCTGACCATCCATGAGAGGTGTCCTTCCTTGAGTTGTTAGTGTGAGAACCAACATTCTCAGGCTGGACGCCTCTTTTCACATAGACCATTTTGACTCCCATCTCACGGCGCATTACGCAGATTGCACCCCCGACGAGGGAAGACGTTCTGGTAGTGGGGATCGCAAATGCTGGTGAGATCGCTCGTATTCCAGCGGCAAATGCTACAGCAACTACGAAGGAAGAATGATCCGTGAACGATGAGCCAAAGAACCCCGTGATTCGACGCTGGAAATTGCCACTGTTGATCGTGGGCGTACTACTCCTTGGCGTCTCCGGTTGGCTCTACGTTGCACCGCCCTGGTATCCGCTCTACAGGGCGAACCGAACTCCTGGCCGGGCGTGGTCGGCTTGGGACGCTGCTGACCATAACGTAGACGGCAAGTTGACTCGTGAAGAAATGGAACGCTTTGGGAAACAGGAGCCGCATCGAAATGTCGAGCAGCTTTTGCAGAACTTCGATGCCGCTGACTCGAATCATGATGGCATCGTGACACAGGCCGAAATCGACGCCTATGGAACCGACATCGGGAGTAAAGACACTCAGAACCGTCGCAAAGAACGGTAGACCAGCCATAATGAAAATCCTCTTCCTTCACGGCTGGCACTCAGTCCATGGCGGCGTCAAGCCGACCTACCTGACAGTCCACGGCCACGAAGTCATCAACCCCGCTCTCGATGACGACGATTTCACGCTGGCTGTCACGACCGCCCGGGCAGAGGCCGACAAGCATCAGCCCCAGGTCGTCGTGGGAAGTTCTCGTGGCGGGACCGTGGCCAGGAACATCAACTGCGGTGCGGCGAAGCTCATACTGCTTTGCCCTGCGTGGAAGAATTGGGGAACGGCCAGGACGGTGAGGCCCGCTGCCGTGATCCTGCACAGCAGGGCCGCTGAAGTGATCCCGTTTACCGACTCCGAAGAACTGGCTCGAACTTCAGGGGCCACGTTGATCGAGGTCGGGAGCGATCACCGGCTGGCAGACTCGGAGCCGTTGGCGGCGATGTTGAAGGCGTGCGAGTGAAATTGAAATGAACGCCAAAGATGTGAAGCAGAAACTCAAGTCCCTCGCCACACCCGCCGTGGCGAAGTCGTCGGTGCGTTTCTTCAAGACCGGGCCGGGGGAGTACGGCGAAGGTGACGTTTTCATCGGTATCAAAGTGCCGACCCTGCGCACCGTGTCTCGTGAGTTTCGGTCATTGCACCTGGAAGAAATCGAAACGCTCCTGAATTCGCCGATCCATGAAGAACGGCACTTGGCATTGATGATCCTCGTGCTACAAGTGGCGAAGTGCGACGATGCTTACCGGCGAAACGTGTTCGACTTCTACATGCGAAACACTAAGCTCATCAACAATTGGGACTTGGTGGACTGCTCCGCACCACAAGTCGTCGGCGGGTACTTGTTGGACAAATCAAGGAAGCCGCTGTTTCAACTCACCAAATCGAAGTCCCTTTGGGAACGCCGGATCGCCATCGTCTCGACGCAGCACTTCATTCGCCACGATGACTTCGCCGATACGCTGGCGATCAGCCACAAACTTTTGAGGGACGAGGAAGATCTGATCCACAAGGCGGCAGGCTGGATGCTGCGAGAAGTCGGAAAGAAAGCTCAGGCGGTCCTGGAAGCGTTTCTCGATCAGCACGGAACGGTCATGCCCCGAACGATGCTGCGGTATGCCATCGAGAAATTCCCGCCCGAACAGCGTCGTGCCTATCTTCAGAGAAAACGCACGTCGAATGAGGGAGCCTCCGATGGCCTTTGACGAAACACTCGCTGCTCGCATCCGTGAGGGCTTGGCTCGTAAGAAGAACATCGAAGACAAGAAGATGTTCGGCGGTGTTGGCTTTCTCCTCAACGGCAACATGCTCGTCGGCGTCTGGAAGGATTCGCTCATCGTCCGGCTAGGCCCGGATGGATACGAGGTTGCGTTGTTGCAATCTCACGTCCGGGAGTTTGACATCACCGGCAAGCCAATGAAGGGCTGGGTGATGGTGGAGCCGGAAGGCATCGAGGACGATGACCAGTTAGCGGTGTGGATCGAGCGGGCGGTGAAATTCGTGAAGACGTTGCCGAGGAAGTGAACGGAGAAGCGATATGCCAAAACCTTCTGGAACAACTCACATCGACGATTACATCTCGCAGTTCCCCGATGAAGTGCAGGCGATCCTTGAGAAAGTGCGAGCCGCGATCAGCAACGCTGCGCCTGACGCCCAGGAAGTCATCAGCTACCAAATGCCAGCATTTAAGCAACACGGCATCCTGGTTTACTTCGCCGCCTGGAAGCAGCACATCGGACTGTACCCGCCAATCCACGGCGATGAGGCTCTGAAAAAAGCCGTCGCTCGGTACGCAGGGCCAAAGGGTAATCTTCAGTTCCCACTGGACGAGCCGATGCCCCTCAAGTTGATTGAGCGGATCGTGGAGTTGCGGGTGAAGCAGGACAACGAGAAGGCAGCGACGAAAAAGAGAAAGACGAAAACCAAGCCGAGGGAATAAGATGAACTTCGAGATTGTTGAGGAACCAATCCGGTTTAACCTGCACGGCATCAGCGGCGTTGTGGAAAACGAGCGATACGGCGAAGTCGGATTGCGTCTGATGAATGAGATGTGGCAAGTGGTCAAAGGGGCCAAGATTCCGAACACTGGCATCAACCATTGGGTTTACCTGCCCAGCAACAAGATGTTCGTCGGCGTTGAACGCCAGAACTCACAGCAGGCTCAGATTCCAAACCAACTTGAGACATTGGAATTCGAGTTGCCGAGATACTTGAAGCACGTTCACATCGGGCCGTATCAAGCGTTACCGCAGAAGTGGAAGGACTTAAAAGCCGAAGTTGTCGCTCGTAGCGAAGGCATTGGCTCGCTATCGCTGGAGAAATATGGACATCACGGCGACGATTTGGACAAGTTGGAAACGACGATCTTGATCGGTCTCAAGCCGAAAATACAATAAGCCATATTCCTGAATGAGCGTGGAGGCAATTCTACCGCCAGAATCAGCGACTCCTTCGCCTTCCGTGAAAGTGCCTTGATCGCCAACTCACGTTTCAGTGCAAGGCTGTGGTTGGCCTGGGACTCCTGATAGACCAAGACAACCGGCAGGTGGCTGCGAGTATATCGAGAGGCGGTCCCAGCGTTGTGCCGCTCCAATCGGCGAGGCAGGTCGTTGGTAATCCCAGTGTAGAGTAAGCCGTTTGCGCACCGCAGGATGTAAACGAACCATGTTGCTTCTGGCTCCCCGTTCTTCAATTCCGTCCGCAACTTCCCCACCGCCACTTCTTTGGCCTTGGCTTCGATTTCGACTGTGATCTTTTTTGCGCCGCCAGCACTCAGGAAAATCATTCACGTCGATGAAGTCGTGATGACGTTCCGGCTTCGGACCATCCCAACCCTCAATCGGGCTGGAGATGTGGAACATCGGCTCTCGGTTCCAGGTCGCCAGGGCTTTCTTCGTGGCCTGTTCGATACTCAGATCATCGGGGTTACAGCGGTGATGATGCACGTCGTAGACGAGTGGGATGTCAGTTGCCTTACAGATTGGGAGCAGGTCAGCGGGAGTGTAGGTCTTGTCGTCATTCTCAACCGTCAAACGGCTTCTGACCCTTGAAGACAGCCGGTCAAGATTGCGAGCGAAGTCGGCCAGTGCAGACTGCTTGTCACCGTAAGCCCCGCCGCCGTGAATATTGATGACATCAGCCCCAACCCACTCGGCAACTTCTGCGTGGTATTCAAGTTACTGCACGGACTTCTCAACCACATCGGGCCGTTGTGAGTTCAGGACCACGAACTGGTCGGGGTGAAAACAGGTTCGGAGCTTGTGCTTCTTGACGAACGTGCCGCACGCTTTGAACCGCCGAACGATTTCATCACTTTCGGGTAGATCGAGGACATCGTAGCCGCACGTTGGGTGCGTCTTGATCGGGAGAATCTGACTGTTGATCCGAAAGCCGCCGATGCCGTTGTCGTCGCAATACTGCAATGACGCCATCAGTGCGTCTGCATTTTCCAGACACAAACGGCTCAACTTTGTCAGGGCGTCGGGCCGCTTCATCTTGCTGATAGCGGTGGCCGTTGTCGTGATGAACTTGATCGGCTGGTCCCGAAACTGGCAGCAGAGGCCGAGCCGAATCATGGCCTCCCCCAATTCAATGCGGTGATCGACAATTGCAGCACGGTCGCCAGCGACACCCACACGAAATACGGTACTTGGGCCAAGGCGACCCAACGGTAGTGCCGCCAGACGGCGACCATCATCCAGATGATCGTCACTCACACGATGAGGATGTCTCCCGCCGCCAGTGGCAGGTTGCGCATCCCGAACTGGATTGACAAGTGATCAGCAGCGATCGAAGCTGCAAGTCCAACCGCTGACATGAATGACGTTGAACGCATTGCATAATAAGGCCCGTTCGCCTGCTTCAGGCACGACGCTACAACGTCAGCTGCTGCGCTCAGCAACGGGCCTCCGACTAAAACTTGATGCCGGACGACGGCGGTTGCTAATGCAAATCAACTTCCGATCCGGTCGATCATCTACCGCAATGAGCGACGCTGAATCGAGTCGTTTGGGGAAGTCTCGTTGTGAAGGCAGAACCCAACGGTTTATTGGGCTATTCCTGTTCAATAGGAACTGGCACGCGATGTGCGTTGTCGTAAGTTATCGAATCGGACGACATGGAAGTTCATGTCGTCAATGATCAGGAAAACTGTTAGGAGCAGAGTGATGTTGGGTTACGCAGTTACTTTTATGATCATCGCATTGATTGCTGCTGCGATGGGATTCGGACTGGTCGGCGGCATGGCTTATGGAGCCGCGAAGATTTGTTTCTTTGTGTTCCTCGTACTGGCTGTCCTGTCACTTCTTGGCGGTCGACGCATCAACACAAACTGATGAGGTCGAGAAATGTTGAAGACACATTGATTTTGATCAACTCGCTGCAACTTCGTTCCAGACGACTCTAACGGAGAACTATTATGAAAAACTTGCTTTTGGTCCCAGTCGCTGCCGCATTCGGAATCTGCATCGGATGCAACACTGGCCCTGAGGATGTGTCCAAAGCGGAATCAGAGTACAAGAAGGCTCAACGTGACGCCGACAAGATGGTGGTCGATGCAGAACACAAGGGCGAGGAAAACACTCACGAGACTCGAAAAATCGTTCTGGACGATATCAACGCAGAAAAGGATGATGTCGATGAGGCAGTGAAAGACGTCAATGCAGCGGTCGCCAAAGAGCGTGCCGATGTCAAAGAAGCGGTTCGTGAGGGCAACTTGGAAATCGAGGAAGCGGACGGCAAAAAGCAAAAGGACATGGCAGAGGCCAAAATTACGGCGAACAAGAGAGTTGCCGATGCGAAACGCGACCTGGAGGAAACAAAACGCAACGCCCTCGTAGATGGGCGGAAGCGGATCGCGAAGTGCGAAGAGTCAGTGACAACGCAACAGAAAGAACTGACTGACGCGAAAGCAGAAGTGGCTGCTGCGGAAACTCGTCTGAAGGATGCGACCGATGACAATCGTGCTGACATGCAGAGTCAGCTCGAAGAAGCACGCGAGACTGAGCAGAAAGAAGCAACTGAAGTGGCAGAAGCGAAAGCAGAACTCGTCAGAGAACAAGCCGAACTAAAAAAAATAGTGTCGAAAATCGATTGACCCACACCGCTGCCTGACTGCTGACACTCGCAGTTTTTTGAATCACCGTGTTGAGAAAGGTTACGTTGGCCCAGAGCTTCTCCGGACCGAAGTCAGGTATTTCCGGGCAACAACGTTATAAGGGAGAAACATTCTTTTGGCCGCAATTACATCGGCCGAATTCTGACGGCGATGGCTGGAATTCTCGAGGACAATTTAAGAACTTCGGTCCGTACAGATCCCGAAATAACTTTGGCAATGACTACTCAGGTATTGATTGGGACAGCTTTTCAAACAGCGACTGTAAGACAGAAATATCGACAGGCTTCACCATGTGCTCATGGAATCCTGCTTCAAGGGCTTTGTCGCGATCGGAGGATTGACCGAACCCCGTGAGAGCCACAAGGCAGACACGAGAGCAGTCGGCACGCTGACGGATTCGTTGAGCCAACTCGTACCCTGTCATCCCGGGCATTGCAATGTCTGAAAACACCACATCCGGAGTAAACGTATCCAGCTTCAAGAGTGCCTGCGGCCCATTCTCAACAAACTCAACTTCATGTCCGAGTTTCTCCAGCAGACGAGCCGTGATCACCCGCAGTGCCCGCATGTCTTCAATGATGAGTACTTTAAACGATCTTGTGGACACTGCCCGTGTCGTGATTGCTGGAATCGTATTCGAGGACGTCAGATCAGCGATGGCGGGAAGACAAACTGTAAACGTACTTCCCTTTCCAACACCTTCACTTTGCGCGACCACTGTGCCGTCGTGCAGTTCGACAAGCGTTTTTACCAGTGTCAGTCCAATTCCCAGGCCCGCGCTGCTTCGTTCAAGCGTCTCATCCGCCTGAGAAAACATGTTAAAAATACTCAGCAACACTTCTGGAGCAATTCCAATTCCATCATCCCGCACACTGATCTCGGCCGTCTTGTCTTTCACGATGACGGTCAGTTCAATTCGCGAACCGGCATCGCTGTATTTTGCGGAATTGTTCAGCAGATTCGAAATCACCTGAGTCAGGCGTGACGGGTCCCCATTGACGCGAACATTATCATCAGGAACATTGACGATCAGTTGTTGACCGTTCTCTGCAATCAACGTCGACGATGCTTCCACGGCGGCATCGATAACGGCCGGCAAATCTACAACTTCACTGCGAAGTGAAATCTTACCTCGACTGATCCGTGAGATATCCAGCAAATCATCAATCAATCGCACCAGCTGTTCAACCTGTCTCGCCATCATCTGCCGGAGTTCATCGACTTCCGGATCAAGCTTGAGCATGCCCATCAGTTGCACGGCGTTCTTGATTGGAGCCAGTGGGTTTCGAAGTTCATGTGCCAGAGTTGCCAGGAATTCGTTCTTGCGGCGGTCCATTTCCGCCAACCGCGCCGCAAGTTCTGAGAGTTTATCCTGTGATTTTTTCGCAGATGTGAGGTCGCGCATGACTTTGCAGTAACCAATGAGACGATCATTCTGGTCGCGAATCGATGTAGTGATACCAGACGCCCAGAACTCGACGCCACCCCTCCGCATCATCCAGCGGTCATCGCTTGCGCGTTGATCCAATGCCGCCAGCGAAAACTCGATTTCAGGAATCCCGGCCGCCTGGGCTTCGGGGGTGAAAATGAGTTTCCGAATGTCATGACCAATGAATTCAGACTCCTCGAATCCAAGGACCTGTTTGACTCCCTGGTTCCAGCTTGTCGCTCTGCACTCGACATCCATCGTAAAGATCGCATAGTCCTTGATCTGTTCCAGAAACCAACGCATATGCTGGTCCTGCCGACGGTTTTTCTCTTCCAGAACACGCTCGTCAGTGACGTCCGAGATAACAAGCAGCAATGCCTCCTTGCGGCGACTTCCGGCTGCAAATTTATTAGCTGTGAGACGCAGGAATTTGCGGCCAACGTGATTCACCCGCTGTTCGATTTCAATATGAGACAAACTGTCAGGTTTATTCAGCGAGCCTTCAAGCAACTCATGGACCGCCGGCAGATCCCACTGGCCTCCGTCGATCTGATAAATGGACCGACCAAGGATCAGGTCGTCAGTGATCTGAAACGTCGTTGAAAATGCGCGATTGACGTGCAGTACCTGCATGTCTCCGTCCAGCACAACAACAAGTTCACCGATACTGGCGAACGTCAGCTGCAGTCGTTCTCGTTCTGAAAACAAAACCGCAGCAGCATCTCCCATCTTCTTTCGACTGCCCTGCACAGCCCAGATTATAGCGGCGACGAGCCCCAGTCCGACCACAATAGAAATCAGTGCTGTCAGCAGTGCAGTGACATAAGCCTGATCCGAAGCGGCAGCACGCTCCCCCAGCGCACGATTGTGTGTGGATCGCATGGCGGTCAGTTTGTCGCGAATTTCATCCATCAATTGCTTGTCAGCGTCGTTGATTTCCACATTCACTGCGACAGTCGGCATCGATTCGCGGCGCTGCGTGACCCTCAGTCGCATCTCATCCAACTTTTGTCCGACAAGTTGTTTTATTGTTTCACGATCCTTTTTCCGCTGATTGTCGTCTGGAGTCCGCTGCTCTAATTCGAGCAGGATGTGATTGACGCTGTCCGCAGCGGTATGGAATGGTTTAAGGAATTCCTTGTTGCCAGTAATTATGTAGCCACGCTGACTGGTGTCTGCATCCCCGATGGATGACTCCAGTCTGTCGATCACTCGCACGTTTTCGCAGCTTTGGGCGACGAGGTCAGAATCGATACGAATACGCTGTAGGCTCTGAAACATAAGCGTTCCGCAGACAATGAGCACGCACATCACGGCTGCGAGTAGCAGGGCGTCCAGACTCTGGCGATCCCATCGATGCGGTAATTTTTTTTGCGTTGCTGTCAATTCGTTCCCCCGGAGCCAGGTATAGGTAATCAACCGTGTTAACTCGAGATGCCGTTATCCAGCTCCCTGGGAGCGTGATTCTCTCCAGGCCGTAAGCGCATAAGACAGTTCGCGAAGATGTTCAGTCAGCGGCGAAATCAAAGCCGACGCTTCTTCAAATGTCTCGGCCATGCAGGCCGCTTCAACCATCGCCCCGACCCGGGTGACAGCATCTGCTTCAAAGTTGGAACCGAGTCCCTTAAGACTGTGCGCCAACCGACTTGCCTCCGCCGCGTCACCAGCATCAATTCGCTGCTTCAATTCCTGTAGCAGTATCAGGGAGTCTTCCAGAAAATAATCGATCATAGTGCAAAGTAAGTTGGTATCGGAACCCATGCGGCGCAAGGCAATGTCCGGATTCCACGGTTGGTGTGGCTCGCTGGATTCGGACACCTTCACTTCGCCTTTTGCTGATGATGATTTTGAATTCCCCTTTTCCTTGCGGAGACGCCAAACTCCGGACTTTGTGATTACGGACGAAAGAAAATCACTTTCAAGCGATTGTGACTGGCGGAACTGCTCGATCGTTTTCAGCAGCAAATCTGCATCAAGGGGTTTTGACAAGTATCCGTCCATCCCTGCCGCGAGACAAGCATCACGGTCTTCTGGCATCGAATGCGCTGTCATTGCTACAACTGGAATTCGTTTTCCACTGAGTTTTTCCAGATCGCGGATGACCTTCGTGGCCTGAATACCATCCAGGATGGGCATTTGGACATCCATCAAAATGACATCAAAGCGTTCACGTTCAAAGAGATCGATAGCTTCGCGACCGTTGTGAGCGACAGTCGATTCGTGACCACGCCGAGACAGAATGGCGTTGACGACTTTCTGATTCGCAGGGATGTCCTCGGCGACGAGGACCCGCAGACTGTTTGCCGCTTTTTGAATAGGCTGTCCTCGCATTCGCACCGTTGCCACCGCATGGAATGCTTCCGCTATGGAACTCAACAGCCCCGCTTGTGACACGGGTTTTTCCAGATACGCATCCACATGCAAGTCGGCGATTCGTTTGCGAATAAACCGTTGATCAGCACGGGAAAGCATTAAAATGGATGCCCCCGTTTCTTCATTTGCCGAATTGAGTTCTCTCAGAAACTCAATTCCGTCCTTGCCTGGCATCAAGGCGTCAATGATCAGAAGCTGGAAGCATTCGCCCGCAACAGAAGCGGCCTGCATCTGTTGTGCTGCACTTTCCACGCTGTCAGCAATGCTGGCCGTCATTGCCCATACCTCAACCATCTCCTTCAGGATGCGACGAGTTGATTCATTATCGTCGATGATCAGCACCCGTGTCCCAGCCAACTCATCCGGCTGAAACGCGGACGCTGATGGCGGATCGTCGGATGCCGGAGCCACTTTGAAGCTCGCAGTGAAATGGAACACACTCCCCTGCGCCAGCGCACTGTCGACCCAGATGCGACCATCCATCACTCGCGCAAGCTGAGCACAGATCGATAGTCCCAGACCGGTACCGGGATACGATCGCGTCATCGTGGAATCGACCTGCACGAATGGCGCAAAGATCTGATGGTGATCTGCCGGATCAATCCCAATTCCGGTGTCTTTTACGGTGAAGTGCAACAACGCTGTGGCACCGGCTTTCCATTCTGTCGAGTCAGTCGTGTCGGAGTCCACATCCATTAACTGAACGCCGACTACGACCTCTCCGCGCTCCGTGAACTTGATGGCATTGCCGACGAGATTGCTTAGTAACTGCCGCAAACGAGTGGGATCTCCAAAGACTCGAAACGGAACATCCGGATCCACGGACGCAGCCAGTTCCAATCCACGCTCATGAGCTCGAACAGACAGGCCTCGGAGGGTCACTTCAATAAGTAGTCGAACATCGAAGGCAATGATTTCGGGCTGGTCGCGACCGATGTCGATTCGTGAATAGTCGAGAATATCGTTGATCAGCGACAGCATCGTGTCCGCAGAGTCCTTTGCTGTCAGCAGGTAATCTCGCACAATCTCCGGCAGCTCTTCGTGCAACGCGAGTTCGGTCATGCCAAGAATCGCATTCATTGGAGTACGAAGTTCATGTGTGACAGTCGCCAGAAAGTGATTCTTGGCTGCGGTTGCTCTATCGCCGAGATTGCGAGCCCCGGCTGATGGCAGATCCGAATTCTCACTTCGTATTCGATCGTTGTCCCGGACAGAAACGGAATTTGACGGAGATGTCAAATTCAATCTGCGAATGAAGGCCACGAGGTGAATTTCGCCGTGGATCAGCAGCGTGCCGCAAGAGGATTCCACAGCGATCGACTCGCCGTTGCTGGCAAGCAATGAAAATGACCAGTGAGAAGCCCTTCCGACTGAGTTTCGTGGAGCGACCGTCTGGCGAAACCATCGGTCAAATTCGGCGCGATCTTCCGTTGCAATAAGGAACTCGCCCGGAAGGCGTCCCACCGAATCTTCACGACTCCATCCGAGCATCTGTATCGCCGTTGGGTTCCATTCCGTAATGCGCCCAACGGAATTGCAGACGATCACACCATCCGGACAAACATCCAGAATACCTGGCGAAAGATTGTTGATAGGTTCAGACATGGACATTTCTCGCCCATGAATGCCATGCGACGGAGTCAGAGCCATTGGAATGTAATTTCGTAACCAGCCTGTCCCGCTGGCAGGGTGTTGATTTAATCTTTAGATACCGCATTTTTTTGTGTTCGCGAGGCGCAGGCGCAGGCGAAATCGAGCAACGACGCCTGCGGCTTGCGGTTAAACGATTAAATCGACCACCCGCCGGCCGAAAAGGTGCAGGGCAACCTCAACGGACGAAACAAAAGACTCCCTTCGCGAATTTGTTTCTTTGAATTGAAATTGGATTAATCTCAGACCGCCCTGACTGATCTACACGACTTGGTTTGCAAGACTTCCCGTGGCACATTCTGTACCGAAGGATGCACGGACCTGCCGGGGCCTGCGACCAAAGCTAACGTTCGACGTCAGTGATTGATGACGTGTATTCCTGATTTCCCACCGGACAACCTGGTCGCTCAGCAACCAGCAGAATTGCCGCACGGGCGACTTGTCAAACGGCAGTTCTTCAGGGTCTTACGTAAATATTTCTTTGGCATGATTTGTGCATTTTCAATCGGCGAATACTGACGGCATTCGCAAGACGAACTGCGGTTGAAACTTTGAGGCGAGAATTGGTCCGTCGTACAGAACAGCGGCCGGATGCTCCGACGACTGTTCTGCTGGCCTCACATCAAACGGAAGCAGTCATCATGATCATGATCTCGAATTCGCAGGAAACCTTTCAAACCCGCGGATTGCATCCCGAAACAGTTTTACACCTGCAGCGGTTGGTGCTGTTGAATATTGATAGTAGAGATGCGTATCGAGCCTCGGCGATTTTGGCGAAAGATACAGGGTTGGTTACTCTGGCCGAACACACCGCCGTGGAACGTCAAAATTGGGCAGTCACACTGCAAAACATCCTGTGGAGCGATGGTAACGAATCGACTTCGCAGATATGCATCAATACGAGCATCAATACGAGCGGCAATCATGGAATTCTTAATCGCATCAGAGAATCGCCCGAAACGTCGGCTGCATCAATTATCCAGCGTTTGCTTGATATCGACGACTATGTGTATTCCTGCTACGAAAAGGTCATCGGCACAATCAAAGGTCGCGGGATTCGACAATTGCTGTCCGAACATGCATCCCGCACAGCGGAACTGCGAACGACATTGACAGGACTGCAGAGAAGTCTTGATACTCCCTCTGAAAACATCGCTTGATCATTCTTCAACGGAAACGACGGTGCCCAGTGAGATTTGATAAAGGTTCACTCGATCGCGGATCTTGCCTCGCGTGATTCCCAGAATCTCAGATGCCTTTGTTTGATTTCCGTCAGTCGCCTGAAGCACGCGAGTAATCAGGTATCGCTCCATTTGCTCTAACGTTTCCGCGTAAAGATCTCTCGACTCTGCTTCGAAGCGGCGCTTTACAAACGCTGCAAGGTCCGACGGAACACCGGTCGCATTGCCAGCCTGTGCAGGCTCGAGAATCCCGGAGCGTACAGCCGTGTTAAGTTCTGGCGGCAGGAAAGATGGCACGATAACGGGTCCTGTCGCGTTCAGCAGCGATTGTCGCACAACACTCTGCATTTCACGTACATTTCCTGGCCAGGAATATGCTTTCAGCATCTCAAGAGCCTCCGGCGAAATGCCCTCACAGTCGTGCCGATTCATCTCCCTCGCGCAGACTCGCAGATAATACTCCAGCAGCAGCGACACATCCTCGCCACGTTTTCGCAGGGGTGGCAGGGTGATGGTGATCCCGTTAAGTCGATAGAACAGGTCTTCGCGGAACTCGCCATCCAGAACCATCTGGTCAAGGTCCAGATTAGTGGCTGTGATAATGCGAACATCGGTTTTAATCGTTTTGTTACCGCCAACGCGTTCGAATTCCTGCTGCTGTAACAGACGCAGCACCTTGCCCTGCACAAGCGGCGACATGTCACCGATTTCGTCGAGAAAGATCGTCCCTCCGCTACAGGCTTCAAATTTTCCGATGCGCTGTTTATCGGCACCCGTGAACGCACCTTTCTCGTGGCCAAAAAGTTCACTCTCCAGCAACGCGTCAGGCATCGCCGCACAATTGACGGCCAGGAAACATTCGCCCGATCGGGCGCTGTTCTGATAGAGCGCTCGGGCGACAAGTTCCTTTCCAGTGCCGCTTTCTCCACGGATCAGCACAGGCACATTCTGCGCTGCGACTCGACCAATCGACTTGAACACTTCCAGCATTGCCGGGCTGCGACCGACGAACGATTCCGTATCCGGAAACGCACCGTCACTCATATGCAGTGCCACGGGTGTATTCATCATCCGCCGCGTGGCAATCGCCTTCTCAACAAGCTCACTCAAAGCAGGAAGATCGAGTGGCTTTGTGACATAGTCAAATCCACCGAGCTGCATGGCTTTAATTGCTGTGGAGCTGTCACTTCCTGCCGTAATGAAGATGATCGGCAACTTACGATCGATATCACGAATCGTCTGAAAGACATCCAGCCCTGAAGTTCCCGGCAGCATGATGTCCAACAAAACGACATCTGGAGATTCTTTGCGGATGAGCTTCAAGCCATCCTCGGCTGTGGCGACCGTTGAAACCATCAGGTCAATTTTCTCCAGCGACCTGCGGATCATTTCGCACGCACTTCGGTCGTCATCGATGACCACAACGTTTGGCATGAGATTTCTCATTCTTGTAGGCGACGAAATCCGCTGACATCGCCGAATCTGGTCATGGAAGTTGGGGTACGATTCATGGGTGAGGAATGCAGTCTATCGATCGATCACACATGAGCAATCCACACCACAAAGCCGCTCTGTGAACGGAACGAAATTCTGCCAGGGCGAGCTGCGATCCCTTCTCAGAATGACCCATTTGCTGAAAAACTTACTATTCAGCGAAGATTTTGAAATGACAAAATGATTACGTTTTTGTCGGCGAGGCTTCGTCATACCAGTCTCGCTGAAGGGATTGATCGCCATTGCGATTTGCTATGGATCACTTTGACTCGGTTTCATGGACACATGATTGATCGATAAAAACTGGACTGTAAGCCGTACAGAGTCCACCAAATGCAATTCAAAGCGACTACCATTTCTGGGGAATTCCACTGACAGGCAGGGTTCAATAGTCGACTGGGCACGCAAGATGCTTCGGCTAGACTGTTCGTTCGAGTCGCCAGCGTGATTCACCATACCGAGGAAAATAGTTGTGCAGAGCATTGTTCGGACCTGTTCAGATCCTGGAGATCCATCATGACTTTCTGCGTGGGCATCAAAGTGAATGATGGGATTGTTGCACTCGCGGACACTCGCATCGTCCGCGAGAACGAACAAGTGAATAAGCAGAAGCTGGCGGAGTTTCAGCATGCGGGGCAGTCGCTGTTTACGATGACAAGCGGATTACGTTCGGTTCGTGACAAAATGTTGACTTACGTCGACGAGAAACTGCGAACAGATTCCATAACCTGCGACCGACTGTACCATTTTGTGAATCTCGTTGGCGAGCAACTTCGTCGCGTCAAATCTGAGGACGGACCTGCGCTGGCGGCAACGAATCATAATTTCAACCTGCACGCGATCATCGGAGGCAGACTCAGTGCCGACCAAACTCCGCAATTGTATTACATGTATCCCGAAGGTAACTGGATCGAAGCCGCGATCGACTCACCTTACTTTATCATCGGCCGAACTCATTATGGAAAACCCATTCTCGACCGGCTGTTGAACTACCATACACCGCTGACTTCCGCAGTGATGCTGGCGCTGCTGGCGTTTGACGCAACTCGTACGAGCGTGACCGACGTGGATTACCCAATCGATGTGGCAGTCCTTGGCCGTGATGATTTGACTACGAGATTCCATCGGTTCACGGAAGCCGACCTGGCTGAAACGACAACTCAATGGAATTGGGCTTTGGCTCAATCACTGAAAAATCTGCCAACGCAATGGGCATCACCACTTTTCAATCGATAGCTTTCTGACGACTACGAAATATGACTCAAATCGATATTGGCTGCTTGCTTGTCTACGACGTTAAACGACCAACCGTACTTCTGCTGAAGATTGCGGCCAGTTGGACTCAGTATCAATTTGTGAACAACGAGTGTCTGACGTCCAGTCCCGTTCTGAACATCGAATCCTGTCAGATCGGACCGGATGGAAACCGCCTGCACCGGGTCGTTGTGAACCCATGTCGACTAACGCTTAACTATCAGGCAACCGCAGTACTGTCGCGAGGCACTGAACGCACTGGAGACATTCGCGAATCGCTTCCTGCGGAAATGCCACCGGACGTGCTGACTTATATGAATCCGAGTCGCTATTGCGAAAGTGATCTTCTGGGACGTTTTGCATTTGAGGAGTTTGGGCACTTGAATCAGGGATATACTCGCGTTCAGACGATTTGCGATTGGGTCCACGATCACCTCGAATACACGCCGGGCAGTACGAACGGTACGACGACGGCATCAGACGTTTTGCTTCAGCGGACGGGCGTGTGCCGTGACTATTCTCATCTGGCGATCACGCTGTGTCGTGGTGTTGGAATTCCCGCCCGTTACGTTTCTGGATACGCCGTTGATCTTCAGCCACCGGATTACCACGGCGTCATAGAGGCCTGGTTGGATGGACAGTGGTATCTATTCGATCCAACACGAATCGCATCCACCCTCGGACTGGTCCGCATTGGGATGGGACGCGATGCCGCGGACGTCGCGTTTGCAACGATTACAGGCGCGGCCGCCCTCCTTGAAAAGAAGGTCTGGGCGCGCTCACCGAATGCTCAGATTTCAGCTCCATTAGCGTAGAGACATTCTGTGCCAATTCTGCGGCTAAAGCCTCAGTTTTTTCATCAACGAGTTCCGCGAGACCCCAATCCAATCACAAAAATCCGCCACACTCAATCCCAACTCCAGCCGCTCACGAACCAACTCCGCCCACTGCTCCGAAGGAAAACGGTTCGCCAGCTGATAATATTTCGGAGATTCCAGGAATGTCATTGCGCGGGTTAAAACCGGCCAGTGACTTGCGGGTCAGAACTGGCCGGGGGTTTTGATGGGAGAGATGATTATTTGCGGGGTTTTCTGCTGTTCTTTTTGGCGTGACCCAGTGCGCGGGTTTGGCCGGTTTTGGATGTGGCTGGTTTTGAGTCACTTTCCTCGTGCTCTTCCTCAGGCAGAATATTCTTTTTATCGGACTGATGGCCTCGTAGTCTGAAGCTGCGACCGGTGATCTGTATCACTTCGGCACTCTCGAGGAATCGACCCAGAATCGACGATGACCAGCGTCTTCGGAACGCCGACAAAGTCATGGAATGCGTTTTCGATCGCCGCTATGAAATTGTCCGTCGTCTGACGCCAGACCACTTCGCTGTAGGCCTTCCTTGATTGACTGAGCACAATCCGAAACATCCACGGACGACGCTTCATTCCATCCAAACCAATCACTACTGTGGCCGTGCCAAAATCGATTTGAGCCTGATCGCCCGAATTGACTTCCATGCGGCGAAACGGCAACGTTTTTTTTTGAGGCCAATGTGGGCAATGAATCGACGCACACGGTGATAGCTTCCGATGAAACTGTATTCCGTTCTGAGCTCCTGATGAATGCGAACGGATGACAGCCTCTGTTCCAGCTTCGATTCAATCAGATCCCGGAATGGTTCGCACTGACTCTTCGGTCCGCTCCGCTCCGGGAAACTCGGGACGACAACAGGTGCGGCGAGGTCAACTTGACCCATGAGCGGGTTTGGCCGGTTTTGAGCCTCTTCGCCCGCTTCCTCACCCACAGACCCGGTGCGCAGGTTTGGCCGGTTTTGACCCTGATCCAATCCCGTGTCAGCGACCACAGGAACAACCTCGACAGCCCGCAGTCGCTTCACGTGATTATCGACCGCACCTCGATCGATGCCCAGTATTCGAGCGATTTCCCGGTTCGAGTGACCGGATCGATGCAGTGTCTCGATTGATTGAATGCTGGCCATTGATAGCTGATTGGACAAGTCGCCCCCCCCGCCGCAGCACTCTCAAACCCAGCTACTGATCCTTTGGCTTCTCTCCAAAAACTCAAGACCATGCTCGATGCAGGTTTGATTTCTCTGGAAGAGTTTGCGGCAAAGAAGGCGGAGGTTCTGAGCCGAATGTGAATGAATAACAACCATCAGACTGGCGTCGACGCTCTCATTGATCAGGCGGCAAGGCCACGGCACGCCATCCTCCTTCGATCCAGATACGCAAGTGTGTTGATTGCAGGAATGGGCCAAACTGGCTTGCCAACCCATGGCGATCGGCAATTTCACTGCCAAACGACTGCTGCGGGTGCGAAAAACCTGGCATCCCTGCGATTTCAAAGGTGCTGCAGTTTTCAGAACGTTTGCTGCACAAGATCCACATTCGCGATCCAATACACAGGGCACTCAGACGAGCGACATCGGCGGCGAGTCCCTGAACGGGACCGGCTCACATGGGCGCATTGATCCGTGTCGCAGTGATCCCTGAAAAACGACCGGCAGCGACCAGCGATTTACCCAATGATGTCCCAAATCGGTTGGCCGCCGTGAGCGATGGGCATAGGGCGACCGCTGCGGTCCGGGAGCATGGTGTGAGGATCGATGCCCAGCTGCTGGTAGATCGTTGCTACAATGTCCGCGGGCGAGACGGGGTTCGATGTCGGATACGCAGCGATCTTATCAGTCGTGCCATATTCCACGCCTTGCTTAATCCCTCCTCCGACCATCAGGCAGAAACCGCACTGTGGCCAGTGATCGCGACCAGCTTTGGCGTTGACCTTCGGCGAACGGCCCATCTCTCCCATGACGTAAATCAGCGTGGAATCCAGCAGGCCACGCTGCTCAAGATCTTCCACAAGTGCCGGCAGCAGCGTATCGAGCACCGGGAGGTTGTGTTCCTTCAGCATCGCGAAATTGTTCTCGTGCATGTCGTAAGTGAAAGATCCGTTCGGCAGGAAATTCTCGGCATGCACGCTGATAAACGGCACTCTCCCTTCGACCAAACGACGAGCGACCAGCATGCTGTTTCCGAAAAGCGTACGGCCATAGCTCTGCCGCAGTACTGCGGGTTCCTGCGAGAGATCAAAGGCGTCGCGAACTTTGCTGCCGCACAGCAGACTGAACGCTTGCTGCTGGAACCGATCGAGCTGTTGAATCGACTGAGACTTGAAGGCCCGCTCAAATTCGCTGTCGATCTGCTCCAGCATTGACCGGCGGTGATTCAGTCGATGGTTGGTCATATCGGGCAGCGCATCGGCGGCCGGCATTTTCGGTTCACCCATCGCGATGACGGTGCCGTAATACGGACGATCAGGTTTCCTGTCGAAGGTTGGATCGCAGAGAGTGAACAGCGGATCGTATTGGCTGCCCAGATAACCTCCGTATGGTCCGGGTCGCCGAAGTCCCGGATACATACTGCTCTCGCCCCAACCAGGATAACACGGCAAACAGACCGAGCCGGGCATGTCGTCTGGTCCCACTCCCAGATACTGGCAAACCGCCCCGATATCCGGCGGGTCATTCGGATCGGGTGACAAAGCTGCAGGATTGCCCAGACTCCAGCCCGTCATAATGTTGAGCGGGTTATGGGAATTGTAGCCATGAGTCACCGTGCGAATGATCGCTGTCTTGTGCATCATCCGGGCGATATTCGGCATGTGCTCACAGATCTGCAACCCAGGCAGCGAAGTCTGGATCGACTTAAACTCTCCGCGGACTTCCACGGGAGCGCCGGGCTTCATGTCAAACATATCCAATTGACTGGGACCACCCAGAAGATTGAACAGAATCACGGACTTCGCTGGCCCGGACGGTTTGACAACACTTGATTCAGTGGCGGGGCTGAGTCCTGGCAGCGACATTCCACCGAGGAGAGAAAAACCACTGACCTTCAGGAGGTCTCGACGAGTGATGCCGTCGCAAAGCAGTCTTCGAGGGCCATGGAATCGCGGCATGATTGTCCTCACGTAACCTATGAGCGGTCAACCGGACAAGACTCTATCGACATCCCGCCGCAGACGCAAAGGCGAACAGCAGATCCGGTTTCAACGTCCTATGAAATGTGCAGAGTAGACGTGGCAAACGAACCGCTCAGGGAGTTCTGAAGTGCATGGTCAGGCGTTGTCGGACTCAGTTGCGAAACTGAATCTCAAACAGATCCGCCTCCTGCATAACAAAGCGCAGCCGCACATCGCCTTCCGCTCGACGCTCAGGTCTGGGCGACGAATGCATCGAAACGCTATGTTTCGAAGACCAGAGTCCTCCATCTGAAGAGGTTCGCTCGGCCCACGCGCCCATTCGCATCAGGTTTCTGGGCTTCGAACTCACATTGCTCGATTTCTTCGACGGTTATGCTCTTGCGACTGGCGGAAAATCCGTCATTCATGGCGACGGATCCGACCGCGGAATCTGCCACGCCGAGTATGACAAAGTTTCGGAATCACTTTCAATTTGTTTTGCCGCGTCAATACAGCAGATTCAGCGGCGTTCAGCACAGAATCGCGGGCAGTCGGCATTCTGGAACTTGTTTTGCAAACAGCGGTGTACTTCGATCTGGACAATCATTGGTCCACTCGACCCAAGGTTGGCCCACGTCAGGAGAATTGGCGGAACATCAGAACGTTGCCGGGTTGAGTGTCTCAATGACACAATCCATGCGACTTTACGTAATCTGATGGATGTGCAGGTGTGATTTTGGTATTCGCAAATGAAAGACGGTGTTGATGAACGTTTCCAGCGATTTTAGTCACCCCGCACGATTGCGTGGTTTCACTTTGATCGAGCTATTGGTCGTGATTGCCATCATTGCCATTCTGATTGCTCTTCTCTTGCCAGCCGTGCAACAAGCAAGAGAAGCGGCTCGAAGGACTCAGTGCAAGAACAATCTCAAGCAAATTACGCTGGCGATTCACAATTATGAATCCACCAATGGAACATTGCCGCTAAGCATGGCGATCAATCCTGCGGTCACCAGTAATAATTCATGGTCGATTCACGGGCGAATCCTTCCGTACGTGGAACAGGTCAATCTTTACAGTCAGATTGATCTCAGCAAATCCTGGGGAAATTTCCCGATCATCAGCGGCTTTCGTGTGCCCGTTTATGCGTGCCCTTCGGATCCCAAATCAGATCGCGCTCGTGATACGGGGACGAACGGAATCTTTTTGCTGCCGACCTGTTATGGCTTCAATTTCGGTACTTGGTTCGTCTTCGATCCACAGACAGGCCAGGGGGGCGACGGGATCACATATCCGAATTCCAAAATCAAGATGGCATCAATCACGGACGGGACCAGCAACACGCTTCTCGCTTCTGAGGTCCACGCATGGTCCGCGTATACTCGCAATGGCGGGCCGCCGAGCACTGCGATTCCCGGCACAAAGACAGCAGTCGCACAGTACGCGGATTCGGGGCTGAAAGATCGACTTTTCACCGCGACGGCAGATGGATCGGGGCACACGGAATGGGCGAACGGTCATTCCCATCATAGTGGATTCACGACGACATTGACTCCCAATAGCGACGTCATCTACTCCTACAGTGGCGTGGATTTTCACAATCTGGACTATGCGTCGCGACAGGAAGGCAGCAGCGCGACTTCTGTCAGTTACGCAGCGGTCACGTCCCGCAGCTATCACACTGGGGTCGTGCAGTCTGCACTGACGGACGGTTCGGTCCGCACAATCAGCGAGAACATTGATCTTAGCGTCTGGCGAGCTCTGGGCTCACGCAGCGGCGGAGAGGTCTTTGGCGAGTTTTAGTCCGGACCAGTATCAACTCAAGCGATTGGTTCAGAAAGACTCGTATTGGCTGCAAATTTGCCATACGATACGCAAGAAGTTCAGATGCAGACCGACATAGCGAGGAACGCTGACCAGTCGATTCCTGGCACGCTGGAAGGCGAAAGAGTCGTCAGCTCGATGGTGCGTTTGTCAAAATCCAGGCTCCTTTCCCCAACGTTCGCCCGATGCATATGCGCTGGCCGATTCGCAATCAAATACTCGTGCCATTTGCACTCTTGCAGGCTCTGGCAGTCGGAGTGATTTCGCTCAGTGCTTCCTGGATCGCGGCGGATCGCGCTGAGGGCGAATCGATCGCACAACTCGACCAGGTTGTGGCGACTCTCAGTGCCTCAAAATTTCCTGTCCATCGCTCTGTGCTCGATCAGATGAAGGGACTGTCCGGCGCCGATTTTGTGGCCTCCAGCGATGCCGGAACGATCACGGCAACCACACTACCGGAGAGCATGGCGCAACAAACAATTTCCACTCCGCAGACAGTATCAACGGGCACCGGGAAGCTTGGTGAATTTCAGCCTGTTACTTTGAGTGGGGAAAGGTGGCTGGTGGGCGGCGTTCAGGTCCAGCGTTCCCCGCAATTGAAACAGTTGCTTGTCCTGGTTCCTGAACGTCAGTGGCAAGCCATTCGAAGAGACGTCGTCCTGCCTCCTCTGGTGATTGGTGGATGTACCATGTTGGCAATGGTCGTCCTCTCTTATTTGATCGCAGCCAGACTGGGCACAAGGCTGCATCGAATGCAGCATCATGTGGGGAAACTGGCGACACTGCAATTTGATAATCTTCTGCCAGTGACAGGTGATGATGAACTCACAAGTCTGGCAATTTCGATCAATCGCATGGCTCAGGAGCTTCAGGATGCCACTCGGCAAATTCGCCTGACAGAACGTACGACTCTCATCGCGCAGGTCGCGGGAGGGCTGGCGCATCAACTTCGAAATTCGATCACAGGTGCTCGAATGGCCGTGCAGTTGCATATGCGACGGTCACCCGGTACCGAACATGAGAGCCTGCAGGTAGCGATTAGACAGCTCAATCTGACAGAAAATCAGATACGCGGATTGTTAAGTTTGACGCGCGATGCACAACAGGACGTTGTCCCGGGACGGATCGATGACATTCTCAATACGGTTCGGGAACTGCTTGAGCCACAGTTTCAACATGCGGATTCGACCCTTTCCATCGAACTACCTTTGGAACAGGACGGCCGCAGCCTGAAGGTCGCCGATTCTGAACAAACACAGGCCGCGCTGCTGAATCTTGTTCAGAATGCGCTTGAAGCGTGTCGTCCCAGAGGCAACGTTGTTGTTGCTGTCGCGCTACTGGACACTCTGATTCAGGTGGATGTGCTTGACAGCGGGCCGGGAGTTGCCGACGCTGTTTGTAATCGCATTTTTGAACCGTTTGTCACTGGCAAGCTGGAAGGCGTTGGTTTGGGACTGACACAGGCCGCTCAAGTCGCTGAATCTGGTGAAGGAACATTGACCTATGCACGGGTTGGTGATCTGACCCGATTTCGATTTCAGATTCGTCGCATTTGCTGAGCATTGAAAGGAGACCATGTCGCACGTTTTGATTGTCGATGACGAGCCTTCCATCTGCTGGGCGCTTCGTGAATGTCTCACTGACGAAGGTTACTCCGTGGATGTGGCGGGCACGGCAGAACAGGCCCTGATCGTCGCTGAACGTCTTCAGCCAGATGTGATCGTGATGGATGTGCGTTTGCCAGGAATCGACGGATTGCAGGCGTTGCGTCAATTTCGGGGCAAATCGATTTCTGTGCCGATCATAATCATGACGGCGTTTGGAAGTCTGAAAACGGCAACCAGCGCAATTGACGGCGGTGCGTTTGACTATTTGACCAAGCCCATTGATCTGGATAATGCCATCTCTGTCGTACGGCAGGCGACGACTGCGTCAAAGCAAGCCGTCGACCGCAAGCTGACTGTGCGCGATGAGGAGCTGATTGTTGGCAGCTCGCCGGTGATTCAGGACGTCTTTCGCAAAATTGCCCTGGTCGCCGAACGGGATCTTCCCGTCCTGATCACCGGTGAAAGTGGAACAGGAAAAGACTTGGTGGCTCAGGCCATTCATCAGCACAGTCACCGCCACGGGAGCTTTGTACCAATTTGTATTCCGGCGCTCAGCGAAACGGTTGTGGAAAGTGAGCTCTTTGGACACATGCGCGGGGCATTCACGGGAGCCGATCACGAAAGGCGCGGTCTGCTGGAAATGGCAAACAGCGGGACTGCATTCATCGATGAGATTGGTGACATACCGATGAATCTTCAGGCAAAACTGCTGCGAGTTCTGGAAACCGGCGAACTTCGACCCGTCGGAGGAAGCGAGTGCCGCCAAGCGTCCTTCCGCCTGATCGCAGCTACAAATCGGCGGCTGGAACAGCGTGTTGCAGATGGCAAATTCCGGAGCGACCTATTCTACAGATTGAACGTATTCCGAATTGAAATGCCTCCGTTGCGAGAGCGCATGGAGGACATTCCTGCGCTGGCGGAGCGTTTCCTGTTGAACGGTTCCAGACATGGACAGCATTTGCATCTGTCGGATGACACGATGAAGGAACTTCAGTCGCGTTTATGGTTTGGAAATGTTCGCGAACTTCGAAATGTCATCGAATCAGCAAGTGTAATTTGTCGAGGTTATACAATCGCACCGGAACATCTTCCAAAGCCGGTTCCATCAATGACGAATGTTGAAAATGGGTCGCAATTTGATGTGGAATCGCGACTACACAACGCGGTTCAGGCTTGGACCAATGCACAATTGAGCGCAGAGACTTCGCGTGGAGTGCTCTACGATCAATTGCTGAAAGCCGTTGAACCCGCGGCTCTGAACGCAACACTCAGCTTTGTGAAGGGACAGCGGGGCGAGGCGTCGAAGTTGCTGGGAATTCATCGTGAAACACTTCGCGAAAAACTTCGGCGTCTGGAGGAGCCCCTGCACTAGCCTGAATTGCGCAGTGCGTGCCAACGAAAAGCCTTCTCGTGCGTATAAGTCGTTGTGAAAGCATCACTTAACACG
>JANPHT010000545.1:0-4999 GCA_031424595.1 Planctomycetota bacterium | reverse complement strand
GCAAACAGTGCGAGTGCCCTGTCGCTCTTCTGTGTACGGGACGTTAACAGTGTAGGTCTGTTCCTGAGCTTCAGTCACAGTCTTACAAACAGTGCGAGTGCCCTGGCGCTCTTCATTGTGAGCAACCATGGCTGTGTAGCTCTGCTCGTGAGCTTCCGTCACAGTCTTGCAAACAGTGCGAGTGCCCTGTCGCTCTTCTGTGTACGGAACGTTAACCGTGTAAGTCTGTTCCTGAGCTTCAGTCACAGTCTTGCAAACAGTTCGAGTTCCCTGGCGCTCTTCTGTCACTGGAACGTTGACAGTAACAGTGCGGGTCTCGGCTACCATTTGTGGAACTAAAACAGTCTTTTCAACTGTTTCCCATGTTCCGCAAGCAGCTGCAGAACCACAAGCGGAACCGCTTGAGCTGCCACAGCCTGAATTACCGCAACCTGAGTCGCAAGAGCTTGCACCACATGGGCTGCAGCTCGAGGCACAAGGTGCTGAACAACAACGACTGGTTTTTTTGCCGAAGCAACCACCAGCCTGAGCAGACGCCGTCATAGAAACGGCGAGTGCCAGTGAAAGAATAAAACGCATGCTCTGTAACTCCTCCCAAAACCATCTAAACCAAAACTACGCCACCAAAATTCCCTGACACCCCGCCAGGCAACCTAATCTCTTCATTGTGTTCACAAGGAGCAGGTGAAGTCATCAGTCACCAACATGTTGACATTTCACTTCGTACCCACTCAACCCTAACACCCTATTCTGCGCATACACTACTTCAGCACGGCCAAAATCGGAAACGAAAACTGCAAAATTAAAATAGTTTACACAAGAACTAAGCACTGTGTCTTTTGTGGCAACTGAGATACTTGGGATGCTTAGCTAATATTTGATGGGACTACTTTCCAAAGGAATGCAGTAATCCACAAGATTTCCTCATGGTAACGCTGTCTGGGGGATTTTAATGGTTTCGGACGGGTTTTCTAGTGAAGGGGAGTTTAGCGTGTGGGAATGAACGATTTTCCCAGGGCTGCTTTTTTCCTAAATCTTTTGTGCGACGTGGTCTGGGTTTTGGCAGAGGCACCTCAAGTTCGTAAACTTCCGCCTTTTGCTGGTGTTGGCGTCAATGCCGCATCTGCGTTTCGGGCCGGTGTTTTTCCTGAAGAAACTGAACGATGAAGTTTTGCCTCGTTGACAGAATTAATGCACTCGTTCCGAATGAGAGCATTCAGACCATCAAGAATGTATCGCTGGCTGAGGAATACCTTCAGGACCATTTTCCGGGGTTTTCTGTCTTACCAGGCGTGATGATGGTGGAGTGCCTGGTCCAATCCTGTGCGTGGCTTTCCCGAGTATCCGACGACTTTCGTTACAGCACATTGCTCTTGAAGCAGGCCCGAGCGGTCAAGTTCAACAGTTTTCTGAAGCCCGGGCAAACGCTGGAAGTCACCGCAACGTTTCGTTCGGTGGATTCCACAAGTGCTGAATTCATGGCGTCAGGTACAGTGGAAGGTCAGTCTGCGGTCAGTGCCCGGCTGCTATTGTCGAAACAGAATCTGGCGGACATCAACCCAAAGCTGGCTGATAACGACGCAAGATTGATTGCTTCGATGAAAGAGCTCTATCTTCAGATCCATGGCGTTTGATTCAGAACGGCATGAGTCAGTTCACGGCAGCCTCGATCATTTTTCGATGCTTGAGGAGCAGTTTTCTGATTGGCTCTCTCAAACATTCAATCACTACATTCACTCTTATTGAAAATAGAAAAAAGGATCTGATTCATGACAGTTAAGGGTCGAGTTGCACTGGTCACCGGAGGAAGCCGTGGAATTGGGCGAGCGATCGTGGAGGCATTGGCTCGAGCAGGAGCGAAGGTGGCGTTTGTTTACAACTCGAACTCCGCCGCTGCCGAAGAAGTCGTTCAGGCACTAGCCGCTGAAGGTCATGAAACCTGGGCGATTCAGGCTGACGTGCGATCGAAGCCGGCTGCGGATAAGGTGGTAGCCGATGTTGTAGAGAAGTGGGGAAAGCTTGAGATTCTGGTGAACAACGCCGGAATTATCAGGGACACGTTACTCGCAAGGATGGACTCCACGCAGTGGCAGGATGTGATCGACACCAATCTGACGAGTGTCTTTAACTTTTGTCAGGCGGCCACGATGCAGATGATGTCTCAGCGATATGGCCGCATCATAAACATGTCCAGCGTTGCCGCCGATGTTTCCAATCCTGGCCAGGCCAATTATGCCGCCAGCAAAGGAGGCGTCGAAGGATTCACTCGCTGTGTGGCTACCGAGTTGGCTCGGCGAGGAGTGACCGCCAATGCCGTTGCGCCTGGTTTTATTGAGACAGACATGACCGTTGCTGTCGTCAATCTGGCTGGCGATGAGATTAAGAAAAAGATTCCAGTTCGACGATTGGGCCGGCCTGACGACATTTCAAACGCTGTGCTGTTTTTTGCAGCCGATGAGTCCTCGTATGTCACAGGTCAGATCATGAAGGTGGACGGCGGACTGACGCTGGGTGGCCTGTAATCTTTATTCTGTCCTTTTTTTTCGGGTTAATGGCTTTCAAAACGATGACGTCTGGAACTTCCCGGTCTTTTTCGCAACAATAGTGGTCTTGAAGGTTTCCTTTGCACAACCCGGATGATGTGCAAAGGGAAGACTTTTGAGAAGACTGTCCGGGAAAACTGGGTTTTCGGCAGTGCGTGTTTTTGGGTGTTGCTTTGGGGCCGATCGCCAGTCCGAAGCATCCAGCTGGGATTCTGGTGATCGCCGTTTTGGTCGTGATAACGCGTCCGAATCAGGAGAAATTTTTCAATGCCGTCTGCTGATGAGATTTACGAAAAAGTCCGTGAAACGCTTGTTGATGCTCTGGGAGTGGATGACGATGAAGTCACCCCAACCGCCACACTGATTGGCGATCTGGGTGCTGAATCGATCGACTTTCTGGATATCGTTTTCCGGCTGGAGAAGAACTTTGACATCAAGATTCCGCGGGGGGAACTGTTCCCTGAGAATCTTGCGACTGCCGACTCAGGCTTCGTTGCGGATGGCAAGGTGACTGCTGATGGTATCGCTCAATTGCGAACCAAAATGCCTCACGCAGATGTTGATAGCTTCGCGAAAAACCCCATTGTATCGAAGATCTCTGATCTCTTTACGGTGGACATGATCTGCAAGTTCACCGCGGCACGCTTGAAGTAGTTTTTGCTTCCGTGTTTTTATTTTGTTCTCGTCTGGTGATGAGGCTGACACTTTGTCAGCCTCAGGCCGGATGACGAATCTTCGCAGCGAACTCATGCGGACTTTTGCCGATGCCGCGTCGGTCTCATCTAACGCAACTCAGCTCGCGCGAAGAAATCCCAACACAACGAGTTTCTCATGCGCTGGTATTGGATTGATAAATTCATCGAGTTTGAATCGGGGAAACGCGCAAAATCGGTGAAAAATGTGTCTCTGGCTGAAGAGCATTTGCATGATCACTTCCCGGGATTTCCGGTGATGCCGGGCTCGCTGATGATCGAAGGGATGGCTCAAACAGGCGGAATCTTGCTGGGTGAGCATTTCAAGTTCGAATACAACGTTATCCTGGCCAAGGTCCCTAAAGTTACATTTCACAGTTGGGCCTGTCCCGGCGACCAGCTAATCTACACGGCTGACCTGCACGACGCCCGTGTCGAGGGCGGAAGTGTTACGGTTACGGCGATGGTTGGCGACCGACTTGTTGCCGATGCCGAAATCGTATTTGTGCATTTGAATTCTGATGATCCCCAACTCAGTCGAATTGATCAAAAGAACTTTGTGTTCCGAATGAATTTGCTAGATATTCTGACCGTCGGTAAGGCGGGTTCCGGTGAACAGACAGCGGCTCAGTAAGGTCGCGCCCGGGAAGCTTGCGAGGTGCATCCTCGGCTTCCAGTTCAGTCATTCAGGAGACACAAAATGAAGCGTCGAGTTGTTGTGACAGGTGTTGGCAGTCTTACGCCGATCGGGAACACCGTTGAATCGATGTGGAAGGCTCAGCAGGAAGCTCGCAACGGAGTGGGTGCGATTACGCATTTTGATGCCACTCATTTCCCCACAAAATTTGCCGCCGAAGTGCGTGGTTACGACTTTGACTCGACGGTCGATGATCCCTCACGTTTCGCTGACGCCGGGCGAAATATTCGTTTTGCGATTGGGGCTGCAAAACAAGCTGTGATGGATTCCGGAATTCATGATGATCAACGGTTCGATCCGGCTCGGTTTGGTGTCTACCTTGGTGCTGGCGAAGGTCAGCAGGATTTCATGCAGTTCATGAATCTGGTGGCCGGATCCTTCAAGGACGGCGAAGCAGATCTTCAGAATTTCACCACCGAGTTTATTAAGAGCATGAATCCTCGATTTGAGCTTGAACTCGAACCCAATATGCCAGCGGCGCATCTTTCAAGTCTGTTTAATGCCCAGGGGCCAAACCTGAACTGTCTAACCGCCTGTGCGGCTTCCAGTCAGGCCATTGGCGAGGCCACTGAGATTATTCGCCGCGGTGATGCAGACTTGATGCTGTCTGGCGGTGCCCACAGTATGATTCATCCTTTTGGAGTGACCGGATTTAATCTGCTCACGGCATTATCGGAACGAAATAGTTCACCTCAGACCGCCTCCCGCCCTTTTGATCTCAATCGAGACGGATTTGTTCTGGGTGAAGGCGCTGGAATGCTGATTCTGGAAGAATTGGAGCACGCGAAGGCTCGTGGCGCAAAGATCTACGGCGAAATTCGAGGCTACGGATCAACAGCCGATGCCTTCCGAATTACCGACATTCATCCGGAAGGCCGAGGGGCGATCAGTTGTATTAAGATGGCTCTGCGAGATGCAGAGATGAATCCCGAAGAAATTGGCTATGTCAATGCTCACGGGACCAGCACAAAAGTCAATGATCACGTTGAGACGATGGCCGTCAAGGGTGGTCTTGGCGAGCACGCATGGAAGACTCCTGTTTCCAGTATCAAGAGCATGATGGGCCA
>JANPHT010000544.1:0-2802 GCA_031424595.1 Planctomycetota bacterium | reverse complement strand
AATAGAAATCAATTCGCGTAAAGTCCGGCCGCACAGGAGAACCATTGACAAGAACAGGGTTTTCTTCCTTTAGCCAATTCCTGATTGATTCCCGAATCGCCTCCTGCTCGCTTACTTCAACAAAGGCAGGGTCCTCGTGTTTTACCGGGAGAATAGTGGCCAGCGTCGCCAATGGAATCAGCATCTCGTGCCGTATCTCTACGGGCTCGATATAAATGAAGGAGTAGACACTGCTGTAGCTTGTGATCCCCAGCGTTGCTTCACGTTGCTTTTCGAACCATGAGTCCCATTCTGCATCTGAAGCGTCTTCGGACAGGGTTTCCCTCCAGTCAAATCTCAGCGTAGTTGAGCCACCTGGAAGCAGTCGTTCCGCAAAATTCAGAGCTGTCCCGGCCTGGTGAACGTTTAGGCTCATTTCGCTGGGCACAATCGAGTTCGGGTCCGTGATATCCTGTTGAATCGTCAGGAACTCCGGAGGCGCGGCGAACGGAAACTCGATTTCGTAAGTCGCCGTATGCTGCATCATCTCTGTGGCGGGAATACCGTCAACCGGGATTTCAAACGGCTTGAGATCCGTGATTTGTCCGTTCAGCAGTTCGCCATTGACATCCCGAACGATCACTTTTTCCAGCAGAAACTCTTTGTGCTGTTCCAGACCACGCTTCAGATCTTCAGGAACAATTCGATCCTGATCATTCGGCTCCAGACCCTGAAACAGAATCAGATCTTCGGCAAACATCTGCACTCGCATGATGGCCTTTGTGCGAGTGACAAACATACTGGCTTCTGTGATTGAAATGGGGTGTCGTCGTACTTTGGCATGAGCAGAAGTCAGTGCCGTCATGCAGACCGCAACACAGATGACAGCCCTGAATCGCCATAGGCAGTGGACAGCGGAACCAGCGGTTTGATTAACTCTGAACATTGAACTCAGGACAGCTAGGAGGTGGACTGGGCGAAAACGAAATTGCGCCGTCATTCGGGCGTCAAATTTTCTGTGCAGCTTGGGACGATCTGAAGGGAAATACAACTCAACGACACAGGAGAGGCAATTGAAGCTTGCATTCTCCTGACGCCTGGCTTGTTCGCATCCGGGACTCCCTGAAGAAACCGGGGCTCATCAGCATCGTGAACAACACTGCAACTTCCCAAGGTTTCGGACACCGATCGACTGAGCCACGAAGCTGACGTCCCGTGGCAACTCAAATGCTTAAGAATACCGCCTCTCAGCCTACAAACGGCCCTAAGCGCCGTCCGGTTGGCAATCGTTGGATTGAATTCGTTATCCGCTGGAATTTCCCCGAATCCCAGTTGACGCTTTTTTGTTCGAAGGTACCCTTCTGCGTGCCGTCATCTCGATGGCGCGTGGCAGTCTGTTTGAACACAACGACGCTCCTGCTTCCGGAGCAAAATCGTAGGAACAAGGACGTAATTTGTGGCGACGACCGATTGGAAAACGATTCAGCAAGTGTCCTTGCTCTCCCCATCAAACGCCGTGGGAACGCTGATGCAACTCAGCGGAAAGCTACTTTCGGACGGTGTGAAAGCCGTCGAACTGGAGCCTTTTGTACGCTCCGCATTGTCAGAGATCGCGACGGAACTGTCGGTTCAGTGGATTGCTCTCGTCCAGCGAGTTCCCGGTCCCAATTGGACGGTAGTGGCGGAGCATGGTCAGCAAGCCCTGGCGGCTCGGCCGGTCGCGCTGTGGGATGACGCTCTGGATCGTGACGCTGCTGGAGTGACAAAGAACGATCAGGGGCGTACTCTGGCGGCGTTCCCTTTAACCGCCGGTACTCCCTTTGCGCATTTACTGGTGACAGTGGGTCGTCATGCGGATGACGACCTTGCAGAATCCGGACTCCTGATGGCGCGCACGTTGTCGATGGCATTGACGCTCGTCGATCGAGAACTGAAGAATCGTCGGCAGGTACAGCGACTTCGTTCAACCCTTAATATTGCGTCACGATTATCGATGGCCGAAGACGCCGCGCCGTTGCTTGAGCAGATTGCCCACGAAGCGACACGACTATTGAATTGCGATCGCAGCAGCATCTTTCTTTGGGATAAGGATCGCAACGAAGTCGAAGCACGACCTGCTCTGGGAGTCAAAGGGTCTTCCTTGCGTATCCCGGCTGGTGAGGGGATTGTTGGTGAAACGTTGAAGACCGGCAAATCTATTTGCGTGGATGTTGCCTACGACGATCCTCGATTCAATCAGGAAGTGGATCGGAAAAGCGGCTATCGAACTCGTAATCTGATCTGCGTTCCGCTTCGAGACGCCCAAAACCATGTGGTCGGCGCTTTTGAAGGTATCAACCAGAATGAGAATCGTCCGTTTACTCAGGATGATGTTGAATGTCTGACGCAACTGGGTACCCAGGCCGCAGTCGCTCTTCGAAATCTTCAGGAACGCAATTTATTACACCGTAGTAACAGTCAACTGGCCGAACAGGTAACAAAGGGTGTTTCGATCGTTGGCGACAGCATGGCGATTTCTGCCTTGCGTGATACAGTTCGTCGGCTCGCCTCCACTGATCTTCCCGTTCTGGTCCTTGGTGAAAGTGGTACCGGAAAAGAAGTGGTTGCACAGTCACTGCACTATGCCGGAAACCGGTCGAACTGTCCGTTTGTCGCCGTCAACTGTGCGGCATTGACCGAATCCCTGCTGGAAAGTGAACTCTTTGGCCATGAGCGAGGTGCTTTTACGGATGCCCGCGACATGCGTCAGGGTAAGTTCGAACTGGCCGACGGCGGTACGTTGTTTCTGGATGAAATCGGCGACATGAGTCCCGGAGGTCAGGC
>JANPHT010000543.1:0-3048 GCA_031424595.1 Planctomycetota bacterium | reverse complement strand
GGTCGTCAGTTCGGCTTAATCGCACGTGAGCCCCGAGCGCGACGGCCGGTATGATGATCTTGCCGAGGCTGTCCACAATCACAGCGTGTGTGTTGATGTAACTTGTCGGTGTCCAGCTTTCCCAGAGTACAAGTATCCGGTTCTCTCCAATCGACACGGCCTTCACTCTCGATGCATTCGCCTCGGCGCTGTTTGAATAACCGGTCAGCCACACGACTCCTTTGTTGCGCTGAGCGGACCAGTCGCCGCCAAATGTATAGAAGCCTCCGGTCTCCGTGAGACCAGTCGTCAGAATGTTGGCGTCGAGGACTGTATTTCCTCCCGTGTTCTGGAAACTGCGAACGACTTTAACGAGTCCGATGTTGCGTGCATCGTTGACCAAGTTGCCGACTCGAGTGTTGTTGATCGATTTTTTCAGGGAATCAGGTTCTCCGGCGAACACGATCGAGTATCCACTTGTGTGTTCCGCGATCCCTCCCAGCTCGGTGTAAGTGTTGTTGTCGTTCGACCATTTGTAGTAAGACTTTGAGCTGGTACTGATCTCGTCGTATTTCGGAAAGGTCTTTCCGCCCGGTCCGGCGGCTGTCGTCGCATGCTGGGTCTTAAACGTATAGACGATCGTGGACTGTCGAGTCGTCCCGGTAAACCGATGCAGGTTGATGCCGCGAGGATAGTTGTCGCCAAGGTCGATGCCCACAAACTCTTTCTGTGAATTCACTGTCAGCACATTGCCAAACGAATGTGATGACGTCTGCCCCTGGTGTTTCAGAATCCTGAGCGTCGCGGCATCAAACACGACGGCAATGCCTCCCTGATGTCCGTTATGCATTTGTCGTCCGAGCAACAGACCCAGTGTGCCATTGGCGTATCTCAGGCAGGCTGACTTGAAGAATTCCAGCATGTCCAGACTGGCGGCCGTGCCGTCAAGAATCACGCTGGTGATTGCTGTCCCATCAGATTTGGCCTTGTAGAGTGTGACTTTTCGACTTGTGGACGGCGCGCCGTTGCCATCCTGAATTGTCAGATAATACAGATAGCCGGACGCGTCACTGGTCGCTGCCGCCAGAATCTCGGAACGACTGTTTCTCAACGCGGGGCTGATGTACGACGACGCTCCGATCCAGGTGACTTTGATAGATTGGCTGGTCTTGTCCTGCCACAACGCACCCAGTTCCCCCGCGGGCTTGGAAACAAGATAGAACTGTCGATTGACCCCGTACTGGTTCTCCCAGCTACCCGGACCACTCGTATAACCTGAAGTGGTGTCGAAGATCTGGCCGGAAATTGTATAACGAAACTTTCTAACGTTGGCGAATGCATCATTCCGGATCGTCGCCCCTTCAATTCCGGTGGCCAGCGAAGTAAAGACGCTGTAAGAAAGCCGAGCCGGAATGAAAACGTAAGTGACACTGCCCTTGATGGAACTGGCATTCAGGGCCGGAATTCTAATGAATTGATTCGTGTTGACCCGGGCGGCGGGGACATCGGCAACTTTTCTGATCACTTTGCTCGCGCTGTCAAACGAGCACACAACGTACGCTTCGGCCGTCGGGAACTGAAAATGCACAATGTGTTCTGAAGCGAGAAATTGAGCCGCCTTCTTAGTTGGCTCGGAAATCATGTAAGCCATGAAGGAGGTTAGGCCGGATGCATCCTTCAGGACTCCTCGTTGGACAGGGAAATTCCTGTGGTTGTACTGACCGTCGGTATAGCATCCGTTCTGATAAAAGATCGACAACAGTGCGAGACTTCCGATCTTATCCGCTGCATTCAGAGGGCTTCCGCAGTTAAAGCCGACGGCCTGTTCCGTGCTGTTTCCGGGGATCACTTTGGATTCCAGCGATTGAAAGCTGAACGCCCGCAACGGAGGCACCGTTTTGAAGCCGGAGTTAGACTGAGCAAAGACTTGCGGGACGCAGCTAAGCATCAGACTCGCGAGACACATCAGTGACAGCATCTGTAAGCGTTTCATGCGACACCTCCTCCACGATTCGACAACACGCATCATCAAACAAAGAGCTCCGCCGCTATTTTCGAGGACCGAACAGTTCCTGAAAAGATATCAATCCGTTTGTTATTTACCACGCTGGAGTCCCAGTGATTTTCTGGAAGAGGAACCGTGCGGACGATTGCGTCCGAAGTCGATGTTCACTGAGAATTTCGGCCACTCGTCAGGTAAATATTCGCTGAAGGTGTGGGGAACTGTCAAAAACGCGAGCGAAACCACTTTTGCCGAGAGGATCGGCGAGTATTGACGACGACAATGCCATTCGTCGCTGGCACCTTTCTGTGATTTTCTTCGACAGAAGTCGAAATCGACAACGCACCGCGATCGAGAGCGCTGGGCGGCTCGCGAATTGCTGAGTCCTGTTTTTGAGTACCAGTATCTGCTGCCGTCAGTCCTTTCCGGAGTTTGCATTGATGATCTGGTTCGGCTGACAAAAGCACATGGCCGCAGTGGAGCCCTCCAATCTCAACGCCTACTTCGTTTTGAAACAGCTTCTACACGAACCACGCCTTGAGTTTGTACCCGCCGCGTTTAAATAGGCCTGCATCACGGATCTGGATGAGATAGCCTCCTCCAGCCGGAAGTGTCAATGTCGTCGTCCCGGCCCATATCCCGCCGATCTTCGCTCCGACGGAACTGTAGACTTCGGCATAGGCCGCGAAACCGACATCCACGGCGGTCCCTGAAAGCGTGATTGAGAGTTTCTTTCCGGCCGGAACTGTGATGAACCACTGGTCCTTTTGTGTAGCCGCAATGATCGATCCCGATACAGTCGTCTGCGGAGACAGCGCTCGAGCGTTCGGGCTGCGAGGTTTCACGCCTTCCAGACCCACCGTGTAGGAGCCGTCCTGCGAATAGTTATCGTCGCGGACCTGCACAAGGTAGGTTCCGTTCTCTTTCAGATCCAGAACGACATTGTCACCTGCCCAGAATCCTGCGACTGAAGTTCCGGATGGGGCAAACACCTGAGTGTATGCGTTGAACCCGGCGGTCCTCGCAGTGCTGGTGGTGATGATTTCATACCGTTCACCAATTGTACC
>JANPHT010000542.1:0-10626 GCA_031424595.1 Planctomycetota bacterium | reverse complement strand
AACAAATCCCGTTTTCGCTGCCTGGGAAGTTCGCGAATCTGGGCGAGGTTGAAATCCGGATCGGAGGCATGTCGATCGGCAATCACGTTGCACAGTCGACGAGTACTCAATGTGAGCAGTGCATCCATATGATCCCAGAGGCGCCAGTCTTTCAACGCCTGATCGGGGTTACGGCGTCGGCCACGAAGTCTGTCACGAAACGCATCAAGAAACGGATTCAAATCGTCGTAGCTGATGACAAACGCGCGTTCCTTAGGAAACTTGGCGTTGTGATCCTTCAGGGCCTTAATCAACTGCAGCCGGATTGCCGTTTTCCCTGCGCCTTTTTCTCCGAACACGATCGACGTACTGGGGTTTCGGCAGTCGCCAAGGACTTTGTCCCAGGCCGGATGGTGAATCGTCTCCGCGCAATGCTGCTGAAATATGTGATCAGACTGAGCATCTTCCTGGCTGAATGGATTAACCTTCACCCCGTAATGCTCAAGAAACTGCTGTATCTTCATGAGTCCCCGTCTCTGCACAAGCTCGTTGAGAGTCTACCTCAGTCACGCCAACACCCATTGCCAGAATTACGTCGAGGGCGACCTGTCACTGAACGTTTCGTCTGTACCAAGCTATATCACACTGGTAATCGAGTCAAAGGCGACAAGTTGCGGGAACTCGAGAAAGGCATGATCGAGAATCCGGCCAGGATGGATATAGGGCATTCGGCCATAAAAATAGCGGTCTGGTCAGGAAATTGTCGTCCGCTTCCGTAGGGCACGGTGATGAGACAGCCGTGAAATCCCATGTTGAACGAGGAAGTCTGCCGCAATTCTCAATCATCGCTCAAAACAAAAAGTCAAAGCATTTTGCGCGAACGTGGCGTGCCTGAGGAAGGTCGTTGGTGTGAGTTTCGCCTATCCTTCGCCGACTTCCTGACAATCCTCTGGCCATTGCTTCCGAGCCCCGTTTTCCCCGATCGACGTCCTCATGAGTGGTTCGCAGACAACTGAAACTCACGCTCAAGCTCACGCTCAGTCACTTCACCGTCTCTGGCTTGCCGACCTGGCCTTGCTGGCCGTGGCGATCATTTGGGGAGTGAACATTCCGGTGATGAAGGTGGCGCTTGAGATCGGAATCACACCCTATGCACTGAACGCTGTTCGCCTGGTGATTTCCGCCCTCGTTCTGCTGGTCTGCGCGTCGTGGGAGTTTCGTGCCGGAATTCGACCGGTGGTCGGACTTTCACGCTGGCGAGTCATTACTTATGCGATGATTGTTTCGGTTGCGTATCAGTTCCTTTTCCTGATGGCCGTTTCAAGAACAACGTCCGCCAATGTCGCGCTAATTATGGCGACCGTTCCCATGTGGACCGCGCTGGGAGCTCGCTGTTTTCTGAAGGAGATTCTGCCACCGCTGGCCTGGCTGGGATTGATCATCGCGTTTGCCGGAACTATGGTGGTTACCGTGCAGCGTGAACTGCCGATACTCGCGGTCTCTGCGGCGTCGCCCTTAGAACCTGTTCCGCCGGACTTACCTGTTCCGCCGGACTTAGCGGTGGCTGACGACCGGATTGCGGGTTCCGCATCAACGCCGGCTTCGCAGGAATTCCCAATAAAATTCAGCGGCAACATCATTGCATTGTTGGCTGCGTTGACCTGGGCCGGGGGAACGATCTTTAGTCGTCCCTTGTTGAGATCCATTTCTCCGGTTCAATTAGCGGCCTGTTCGGCGACCATTGGACTACCGTTCCACATGATCATTGCCGGACCGACTCTGGCCGCCAGTCTGCCGCTGTTGACTCAGGTTCCCCTGCAGCTGTGCATCCTTTATTCCGGAATTCTGTCCACAGGTCTTGCGCTGGCGATGTGGAGTTACGGCGTGAAGCACGCGGGAGCCGCTCAGGCGACAATGTTTCAGAACCTTAGCCCGATCGTGGCAATCGTGGCGGCCTGGCTTTGGCGAGGCGAAGGGATTTCGAATGCTCAGGTGGTGGGAGGTGTCATGATTATCGGCGGATTAATCATCATGCGACATAGCCGAAGAATGGCTTAGAACGCCTAACAAAACTGGGACTGGCTCCCGAATCTTGCCAAAAATGCTCAACAAAAGGACGCAAGGAGGGTGCCTGTCCCAGTTTTGTTAGAGCCTCTTAGTCTTTTGCGCGGTCCAGAATCGACTGATAAATTTCTCGGGCTCTGCGATATTCACCCAGCGATTCCTCAGACAGAATTCCCTGGTTACGCACAAGTTCCTGATCCATGCGTTGGACGAAGAATTCGGCGTCGCGACGGCGCGGAATAAGAGGACGGTTTTGCACATCGACATAGACCGGATTTGTGTGAGCAAAACTCACTTTGCTATCAGGCAGATCTTCGAAGCATCGCACAGCAACCCAACTGGAATCCGACAGTTCGATTGTGGAGTCGATGTGGTAAGTCCAATGGCCGAGTGATGATTGCCGAGGTTCCACGCTCAGACGTTTGGCAATCACTCCGTTGCGCAGAATCTCAATCGATTTTAGCCGATTAAGGCCGTTGATTTCACCTTTTATCAAGACGCTGTTTTGGGAATCGTGCAAACGCCATGTTGTGCCCGGAAGAGCATCATTGAACCGAAGATCCATCAGCGGTCCCGTGGTGACAAAGCTGTGACCGGCGTTCAGGTTCGCAATCCAGCGATCGTAGGAAAACTCTTTTCCGGTATGCACGTAGACTCGACCATGTCCAGCCGGAACGGGATGAACGCCCGATCCGGTGCCGCCGGTGACTCGCATTCGAAAACCGCAGTTCAGCAGAGCGTAGTAGGTCTGCATGGCAAATTCGGTCCAGCCGAGTTCTGTGAATCCGGCTTCGTTGCGTTCGATCTCCGGCCATTCAGGAGCGTTTTCAATAGTCCACTGTGGGAATGCGAATTGTGTTCGCCAGTTATGATTGTTGCTCAGTTCAAATAAATCCACATTCATAATGGGCACGATCATCATTGACCAGGCCCAGGAATGTTTGTCGAGGTCCAGCAATGCGCCCTGACGACGAGCCTCCTCTGCGACGGGAAGGGTTGGGGGTGTTGGCACATGGAGTGGTGTTTTGTGGTTCAGCACAAAAACGGCTCCCTGAGTATGGCGTTGCTTTTCTACGGAAAAGATTTCGTACTCCGTGTTCAGCGGATAGATAACATGCGTCGGATCGACAGCAATCGTTTTTGCCTCAAGGGTCGGTCCTGAAGCCGATGGAATTTCCGTGCTGTCACGGACCCAGTAGTTCATCGGAAATGCGACGTTGAGATCCTCGGCCTGCACCAGATTCGGAAGTTCGTCCATCACTCGATGCAGGTGCGTGTCGCCCGAGTACCAGCCACGCTGCGGCATATCGACGAATCGATGAAGCTTCACTTCGACGGGCATGGTTTGAGTTGCCGCATCGAACTGCCGCTCAGTCGGACGGTACTCTTTGCCTCGTTCCACCCTGAGACGATATCGACCCGGTGGCAGCGTCACGCTGAAGGGATGGGCCGATAGAGTGGTGTGCATTTCGACAGACCGGGTATTGCCAATCTGCTTACGGTACTGGATAGCGGACCCGGCTTTGTCACTCGATGCTGGAAAGTACCACTCGAGCGAATCAAGGTTTTGCAGATAAAGCCGACACGGAAGCAATGTGTCATAATCGGCGTCAACGACATGGCCGGTGACGGTCAATGTTTCGCCGGTTGTGGGCTGCTGAGCCATCGACGTTGTTTTTGAAAGCAGTGGAATGCAGTCGCTGGAAGACTCGTCGGTCGAGTGCAGAAGCCGCCATGTCTTGTTCCAATGAATGAAAGTTGTTTCGCCACGGAGTGCCGAGGCAAATCAGGATGCGAACAGAACCTCAATCAGCCAAAGACTCAGAATTACAGTCGATCAGAGGATTACAGTCGAGCAAGAGTCAGATTTCTATTCAGTCACTCCGATCGCGTGCTTCAGGCAAGAGGGACTGTCGGTCTGCATTCTGGCCTTGTACAATGAGTTCGGCAAACTTGGGTAGTGTCTGTGATCGACTTGACAAACCGCAAATCAGGTGTCGTCAGGGTGCAACGTATCAATGTGCTGTTCGTGTGCTCACGAAACCCATGGAGAAGTCCGACCGCTGAGCGAGTCTTTCGGAATGAGGCTCGGATGTCAATGCGTTCCTGCGGCTTGAGCACCAGTTCTCCACGACAACTACGAGCCTCGGATCTCAGCTGGGCCGACATGGCGTTTGTCATGGAGAATAAACATCTCAACGATTCTCCTGGACCAGACGCTCCGCTAAAGTGATTCAGTTAGTCGTCACGGTGGATGACCAGGTCACTGGACAAAATGGAGTGAGCGATGTCTCAGGTTTGGATCACGATCGGGCTGTTGATTCTCAGCAATATCTTCATGACGTTTGCATGGTACGGTCATCTTCAGGATCTGAAAGATCGACCGTGGTTTGTCGCCGCGTTGATCAGTTGGGGAATAGCACTGTTTGAATATCTTATCCAGGTGCCGGCAAATCGGATCGGACATCAGGTGCTTAATGTGGGCCAACTGAAGATACTTCAGGAAATCATTACTCTGACTATCTTTGTGCCATTTGCGTGGATCTATCTCAAAGAGAAGCCGTCGCTGGATTATCTTTGGGCCGGCCTTTGCCTGTTGGGCGCTGCCTTTTTTGTCTTTCGCAAGAAACTGATGGGGATCTGATGGGTTATCAAGTGCGATTCACTGTTGCGACCGCTTTTGTGAAAATGGCAGTCGTGGTATGGCTTGCGGCATCGGGCCACGTGGCGGCGGATGAACCCATTTTTTCCGGGCCGCAGGTTGGCGAAAAATTGTCGCCGTTTACGGTGCGAGGTGTCTTTGACGACGATGCCGGGAAAGAACTGGACTTCGTGAAGCAGGCGAGTGGCAAGCCGATCGTGCTGATTTTTGTGCATGACGTCAACCGGCAATCCGTCAGCATGGTTCGAATACTGTCTCAGTATACCGTCAGCCGTCAGGGCGACGGACTCACGACGGGCGTTGTCTGGCTGAATGCAGATGTGACGGAAGCGGAAAACACGCTGAAGCGAATTCGACACGCGCTGGCTCCAAAAGCGACGATCGGTGTTTCTGGCGACGGTTTGGAGGGGCCCGGTAGTTATGGTCTGAATCGAAAGGTGATGCTGACCATTCTGGTTGGCAACGAAGGTGTGGTGACCGGAAACTTTGCTCTTGTCCAACCGAGCCTTCAGGCAGATCTGCCAAAAATCCTTGAGAGTGTCGTAAGCGTTGTCGGCGGCAGCGTTCCCAAATTAGAAGATCTGGAAGGCATGCGAGAGATGAACCGCACCGCTCGCGAAAGCAGCACGGCTCCTAATCTTCGACCGCTGCTCGCTCCTGTGATTCGTCGCGATGCGACTCCCGAAGAGGTCGATAAGGCGGCGACTGCGGTTGAAGAACAAGCTGACAAGGATGAAGCCATCCGAAAAGAAGTGGGACGGATCGCCAACACAATTATCGACGCGGGGAAACTGACCGATTACGGAACTCCGAAGGCGCAGGAGTATCTTCAGAAGTGGGCCACGGCCTACGGAAAACCCGAGGCGGAGAAGACGAACTAAGAGGCAAGGGATCAGAAGAAATGAGCATCGTGGCCGTCCTCTGCAACTTGATGTGCTTAGCGGTGCTCGCTCCGGCGGAGCCCGCCATGAGTTTCGATACCGAAATCATTCCCGTGCTGACGAAGTCCGGGTGCAATTCAGGCGCTTGCCACGGTGCTGCTGCCGGTCGTGGCGGATTTCATTTGTCGCTGTTAGGAGCTGACCCGGCCCTGGACTATGAGGCCATTGTGCAGGCTCTTGAAGGACGTCGCATCAGTCTTGCCCATCCGGAGCGAAGTTTGATCCTTCTGAAGGCGAGTGAGCAAATTGAACACGGTGGCGATGTGGCCCTGGAAAGCGATGGCCCGGGTTTCGAAAAAGTGTTGCATTGGCTCAGGTTGGGTGCTCAGCGGGGACCGGAACGGCATCTCGTCACACTGGATGTGTCACCGACAAAGCATCTGGTCGAAGGTGTACCGTCAGAAGTTCCGCTGCGAGTTGTCGCCAAATTCAGTGACGGGGCGGAAGAAGACGTGACGGCATGGACCCTGTTCCATGCGGCTGATCCAGGATCGGTCGAGATTGATCAGTCCCATCGAGCCAGGGTTCTTCGCCGTGGGCAGCATGTGATCGTGGCTCGTTTTCTGGATCAAGTACGACCGATCCAGATTGTCGCACCCTTGTCTGACGGACCGATCAATCTGCAGGATGAGCACCGAGTCAACTTTATTGATCATGAAGTGCTGCGAGTGCTCGAAGATCTTCGTGTTCCCGTGTCTCCAGCAGCGACAGATTCAGTGTGGCTTCGGCGTGTGTCGCTGGATTTGACTGGTCGTCTTCCTGAGCCTGCGGAGACGGAAGAGTTTCTGCGAAGCAAGGCCACTGACAAGCGTCCGGAGCTTGTCGATTCCCTGCTCAGGAGCGAAGCGTTTGCCGATTATTGGACGATGCGGTTTTCCAGACTGCTTCGTATTCATTCGTTACCGAACGACCATGAGGGTGTTCGGGCTTATGGGGAATGGCTCAGAACGTGCATTCGCAATGAGATTCCTCTGAATGTGATGGCCACCGAGTTGTTGACTGCAACCGGAGATTCCCATGTGATCGGCGCTGCGAACTTTGCACGCATGGTCGGCGATGCTCGAGATCATGCGGAACTTGTGGGACAGTTCTTTCTCGGCGCGCGACTGGGATGTGCAAACTGCCACAATCATCCGCTTGATAAATGGACACAGGACGATTATCACGGACTGGCGGCCGTTTTTGCCCGGATGGATCGCGGCCGTGACGTCAGATTTCTCCCGCGTGGCGATGTGACAAACCTTCGCACGAATCAACCGGCGATTCCTCGCATTCCAGGGGAACGGGATCTTCCAGTTGATGGCGACCATCGATTCGCGGTCGCGGACTGGCTGACCTCTGGACAGAATCAGTACTTTGCAAAAGCGACGGTGAATCGTTTGTGGCGAACGATGTTTGGTCGAGGACTGGTCGAACCGACCGATGACCTTCGCGACACAAACCCGGCGACACATCCCGCACTTCTCAACCAGCTCGCCGAAGACTTCATCGTCAACGGTTATCAAATCCGAAAGACTCTGAGAATAATAGCGCTGAGCAGTACTTACGGCCGCCAGGATGGACCTGTGGCGGGAAATGAATCCGACGACCGGTTTTACTCGCACGCCTTTCGCCGTCGACTGGAACCGGAAGTGTTGATGGACGCCATCGCCGATGTGACTGGGGTTCACGGCGAGTACCAGGAACGCCCGGCTGGAACGCGGGCAGTTCAAATCGTCGATGTCTTGCAGCCTTCCCCCTCGCTGGATCTGCTCGGCCGCTGTTCTCTGGCCGAAGGGTGTGACGAAACGGTAGTCGTCAGCGAAGGTCTCGCCACAAAGCTGCACTTGCTCAACGGCGAGCTTGTCAACGCACGGGTGGCCAGTCCGTCGGGCCGACTTCATCGACTGATTGACGAAGGCAAGTCAGATGACATCATTATTCATGACTTCTACCTGCGAGCGTTTTGTTGCCCGCCGTCAAAGGAGGAATTGACGGATTGGGGCCAGCGAATGGCGGATTCGGATCCGCTGGAGCACAATAGAAAGCGTGAAGATTTTGTCTGGAGTCTGCTGAACAGTCGAAAGTTCCTCGAGAATCGTTGATGGCAGGCCGCAAATCCAGGGCCGGACTTTACATCGGGAAGTGTTCGTATGAAGCGTTGTGACGGCATCAATCGACGTGACCTGTTGAGTGTCGGAGCTATCACTGCTCTGGGGTTGGGCACAGCGGACGTTTTTCGTCTGCGAGCCGCTTCCGGAATGCATCTGCCGAAAGCAAAATCCTGCATCCTGCTTTGGCTGGACGGTGGTCCGAGTCATCTGGAAACCTTCGATGTGAAAGTCGACGTTCCGTCAGAAGTTCGCGGGCCGTTTCAGGCGATCTCGACTAATGTCACGGGCATCCAGATCTGCCAGCACCTTCCCGAAACAGCAAAGCTCTGCGACAAACTGGCGATCGTGCGCTCCATGACGTCACCGCTTGGAGAACATGGGCTGGCCAATCACTATCTCATGACCGGCTATCAGCCATCACCGGTTCTCCAGCACGCGAGTTATGGCGCGGTGGTGACTCATGTTCGAGCCGCCGAGACTTTGCTGCCGCCATACATCGCCATTCCCGCAGCGCGTTCGGGAGGATCGGGCTTTCTTGGAAAAGCGTTTGAACCCTTCACGACAGGAGGTGATCCGTCGAAAGAAGATTTTCGTGTTCAGGACCTGAGTTTTTTTCCGGACGTCGACGAGAATCGCATTCAGAGACGGCGAGAATACCTTTCACTTTTTGATTCCGCACGTAACGATTTCGAAAGCCGCGCACCCGTAACGGACTCGGCTTTCGACCAGGCTTATCGACTTGTCACTTCCGATGACGCTCGCCAGGCATTCGATTTGCATGCGGAATCGCCCGAGGCTCGAGCTCGGTACGGGCCGCGGATGTTTGGGCAAAGCTGCCTGCTTGCTCGGCGACTTGTCGAACGCGGCGTGCCGTTTGTCAGCGTACTCAATACAGGCTGGGACACTCATGAAAGCCTGGCGCTGCAATTGCGAGATGGATACAGCGGAGCGAAAGTCGGCGTGGGACTGATCCCGACATTCGACCAGGCCTATTCCGCCTTGATCAGTGATTTGCACGATCGAGGTCTGCTGAGCGATACGCTTGTGATAGCGATGGGTGAATTTGGCAGAACGCCGAAGCTGAATGCACGCGGTGGCCGAGATCATTGGCCGCGAGTCTTCAGCGTTGTGCTCGCTGGTGGCGGAGTTTCGGGCGGGCAGATTGTCGGTTCCAGCGATCGAGTGGGTGAGAGCCCGCGCGATAATCCTGTGAGTCCGAATGATCTGGCTCGAACCATTTACACTCTGCTGGGTGTCAATCCGGATCTGGAACTGCAGACGCCCGATGGACGCCCGGTCCCGGTTAATCAGGGTGGTCGAGTCGTGCGCGAACTTGTCTGATCGAAACCTCATGCGATGTCTGCAATTCATTTTCTTCCTGCTGTTGCCGGCTGCGTTCAGTGCGCATCAGGCTTTGGCTGAAAATCCCGTTGTGATTGATCCAGCCATCCCTGCAACGCCCATCACGGCCGCAGCGTTGTCGCTCGATGGTACGATGGTGGTGGTGGGATCTCAAAACGGGTTGGAGATTCGAAACTGGCCGCAGCTTGAGCCCATCGCTGCGATTGAGACCGATCTTGAGCATATTCATGATTTGAGCTTTTCGCCGGATGGCAATACTCTCCTTATTGCGGGTGGATCCCCGGCGGAAGAAGGGGCCGTGCAGGTCGTACGGTGGTCGGATCGCACCACTTTGCGGCGGGTGTCCGGCCACAACGACGTTGTGTCCCGTGTTGTTTGGACGCCGGACGGACAGGCGTGGATTACCTCGGGGATGGATCACTTATGCCACGTCTTTTCCGCTGAGTCCGGTGCATTGCTGTTAACGTTTGACGGCCATTCTCGCCCCGTGATGGCGTTATGCTGTCTCGACAGTGCGGATTCTGTAGCGTCCGCTGGGATTGACCAGACTATTCGAGTTTGGAATCGACATAACGGGAAGCTGTTGCGGACGCTGGACAATCATCTGGCCGCGATCAACGGGATCGCCGAATGTTCACGCCGTGCGGCGGGGTCGCCGGGTGTCGTGGCGACGATCAGCGACGACCGAACCGTTCGTTTCTGGCAACCGGAAATTGGTCGTATGATGCGATTCGCCAAACTGCCTTCGATCCCTCGAGCCCTCGCGTGGTCTGTTTCCGGCGACCACCTTTATGCTGGATGCGATGATGGCAAAATTAGAGTGGTCGGATTCGATACGTCGGACGTTGTGACGACACTCGAGGGGATTGATGGCAGGATCTATGAACTGATCATGGATCGTGATGGAGCTCGTTTGCTGGTCGTGGGAGAAGGTCTCCCGAAGATGATTCGGCTGCCCGAGTGACGTCAGAAAGACTGGGATTCGGCCACGTACTTTTGAATTCCATATCGACCGGCGGACCGCCCTGCACTGCGTTTGACGCAAGCGCTCTCTTGAGTTGCATTCAAACAGACCGAATCAGGAACCCAGGCGGGCTTCCAACGTCTGTTGGCACTCGCGGCAAAGCAAAACCGCGAGAGACCGGTCGCGTGAAATACATCCCCTGAAACGCGCTGGGGAGCTAATCGCCATCAGACGGACGACGGCGAGTCACTTTCTTCTCTGAACGGACGTGTTTGTCATTCAACCGGCGTTGCTTTGCACCCCTTGACGGCTTTGAGGGCTTTCGTTTCACTGGCGGCGCGGCAATCGAAAGGATGAGTTCAACCAGTTTTGAAAGACAATCATCGACGTTTCGTCCTTGATCACGGTATCGCTGGCTGGTGATCTGCAGCATCCCTTCTTTGGTGACTCGCCGACCATAACGAGCCAGAAATCGCTCGCGAACGTCCCCTGGCAATGACGGCGTGAGAGTGACATCCCATGTCATGATGGATTTCGAATTGACCTTGTTCACGTTCTGGC
>JANPHT010000541.1:0-1415 GCA_031424595.1 Planctomycetota bacterium | reverse complement strand
ACGTTGGCCTGTTCCACATGGATGTCAAAACCGCTGCTGCGTTCCAGCGAATTGACTAACAGACTCAGGAATCCGGGCGTCACGGCGGTCAGCCGCTGCGCATTGATGGCGATTGCGGACTGCAAACGGATTGTGCTGCCGGGACTGGTCGTCTGCAGTTGTCCGTTCGCAATCTGCAGAGGGCCATAACTGGCACGGAGGAAAATCCCCGCAGTGGCGGTCACGCTAGTCGGCAATAGTCCCGGATCCGCAAGCAAAGATCCGTGCGACGTCACTTTGACCACCCCTTTCGGTCCCGTGGTTCTCAGAGCGGCGCCTGAAATGTCGCCTGAACCCGTGCGGGATTCCAGACGAATGGAATTCGTGGCTGTGAATACGGCATTCATGGCTTCGAAGTTTCCGTAGGACCAGATCTGAATATCCGCAGCGGTCGCCGTCGTGCCATTGGCAAGCACGCCTCCGGTTCCGCAGGCACCGTTACCAAGGAAGATATCGTCGGAAGCCGTCAGCGTGGCTCCAGACACATCGACACCGTCAGAGCCATTCAGAATGATATCCGCCGAGGCAGTTCCCGTAGCAATCAGGGTGCTGCCCGCGTTGACTGTGATAGTGCCCATCCGTGAGGTCATGTCGATGCCGGACTTTCCGTTGATGACCGAATCAATAACCCGGATATCTTTGATACATGACAGCAGCGTGATTGTCCCGGCAGCCATCAGTTCCGAATGCAGCACGCAGATCATGCCGTCCGCGGTGAAATTCATACTGCCCGGCAGATTAAGCACCGCATTGATTCCAAGGCCCGCTCCGGGCACAGGACGGTAGAAACCGGTGGAATAACGGGCATTGAAAATACCGTCCTCGGCGAGCGACGTGACATCAATGTCGCCCGCGCCGGGATCGTAGATGCAGTCGTTGTTGACATCCACCCAGATGTCGTTGTTGCCAATGATCGTGATCGTGACACTGGCCGTCGAAGTGCCACTGTCGCCGTCGTCGATCGTATAGCTGAAGATGTCCTGGGCCATCTGCCCCAGAGCCAGAGAGAAGAACGCGTTATTGGGATTGTAACTCAGCGTCCCGTTGGCATTGATCGTCAACTTCGCCCCGGATGGCAGAGTGACTGTATTGCCAGCGACCGCTGGCAGCCCATTAATCGCGATCACTTTCAGGACGTCATCAATGGTTCCTTTGAGCGGATTCAATGAACCTGCGGGATCGATATCGTTTGCCAGGATGTTGGGCGTAACAAACGGAGTGTCTTCATCCGTCGTTAAGTACCCGTCCAAGATCTATTTCGTGAAATCGCCGTTTGACAGTAGACTCTCCGCCACTCCAGGGAGGGAGATTGGGCGATGGCAGAGGAACAGACGGTTCACGAGTGTTGTTGTGCGAAGTGTCTGGCGGGCAATTCC
>JANPHT010000540.1:0-1848 GCA_031424595.1 Planctomycetota bacterium | reverse complement strand
GACAAAGTCTGTAAGAAGCCGGGAGTCGGACGTGCCTGGCTGGGATCGCTGTCGGAATCCGTCAGCATCTTCGATCCTGAACCCTCCAAGAGATCGCCGCCGAACTGGCTGCGCAGCTTCCGCAACTCAGTCAGGGGGCATTCGATCCGATCGGCAAGACGCTGACGGCAGTGGACGGATCCGTCGTCGCAACCATGGTGCGAGTGGCACGTTGCGACTGGCCACAGATCTGCTCGATATTCCTGCCGAACTCATTGCAGAGGCATACCGTTTGAGGTGGCTGATCGAATTGTTTTTCCGGATGTTCAAACAGTTGCTGGGTTGCCGTCATCGTATTAAGTACGAAGCAGAACGGTGTCGAAATTCAGACGTATATTGCGATCATCGCGTGTCTGTTGATTCTGATTCACACTGGCCGCGCGGCGACGAAGCGGACATACGAAATGATCTGCCTGTCCATGTCGGGCTGGGCGTCTCTGGATGAACTGGAACGGCACATCAAAAATTAAAAGCGGCCAAAAAGTGAGGCACCCTCGCGTCTTTTCGCGTCGGGCCCTTCGCTGCTGCACGCTATGGTAAACCGCTTCCGCCTCAAGTCGCCGATTTCCTCCACGCGACTCGACAATTACTCCCGCCCTCGTCAAAATTCAGGCTCACCCGATTCAACCGCAATCAAAGTGCCGAACACTATTGGGTGATACCTGTTTGTTACGGAATTCCTCGCACGATTTCAGGGCCGATGATCTTTGTCAGCCAGACCGGGAGTTTCTGCCACATGGCAATGACCGTGTTGAACTTTCCGCTGCTCGGCCGGACGTCTCCGATGTCGCCTTTCCGCAGGCAATACTGCCAAACGGCCGGATAGGCTTCTGCTCCCCATTGCTGCTTAAACTTAAATGTGCCGCTGTCGTGCGAACTGCGGCCGAAGTCAAACGCCTTCTGGCCTCGCTCAACCGATCGTTTCAGGCAGTGCCAATACATCAGCATATTGCAGGCTGTGTGATTAAACTCCCGCAGCGAACTCGCGCTGGGAATGAGCGTCACTTCCGGACCATGCAGAAGGAATCCGGAAGCGATGGGTCGGTTATTCTGAACGACAGTGCAAATCTCCGCCGCGTCACCAAACTGAGTCAGCATTTCCCTGAATAACGACTTCGAAAACGGCGGCGTACCCAGGTCTCGCATGTTGCGACAGAAAACATCATAGAACGCATTGATCTGATCGAGATGGCCAAACTGAATTGACAATGTGGAATCATTCAGCGGCTTTTTGACCTGACTTCGAAGCTTGGACTTCAGGCCAGACCAGAGTTCATCGGCCGTCGCTGGCAACTCCATCCGCAGATGGACTTTTTCGTTATTAGTCGAATTCAAACGGATATGTTCCGCTCTGGATTCATGTCGCAATTCAAGATGCTTAACATTCAGAGTATCCGCCAGGGTGACTGCTCGGTCGATCAGTAGCGTGGCGACTTCTGTAGAATCAGCGAGTACGCCGCCGGTGTTGAGATATGGCTGGCTCACGAGAAAACTGCCGAAGAGTGGTCCCGAGATATGCATCAGGGGCAGCACGCCGGTCAGGCGTCCATTCTGCTCAGCCCACAGGAAATAGGGTTGATGCCGAAACGCTTTTGCGAAGACGTTGGCCCATTCGGAGCGCAAGTGGAATCCGTCGTAGCCCCATTTCGCGAGGTAGGTGTTCCAACCGGCCGATGCAGCGGTTTCGCAGTGAATTTTTGTCAGTGTTGCCTGCGCAATGGTCATAATTGAATTCTTGATATGTCTGATTTTGTTGGCTAAAGATTGCCGGATACGGGTGATCGGCGCTGGGCTTCTCGGCGTGAAGGA
>JANPHT010000539.1:0-3368 GCA_031424595.1 Planctomycetota bacterium | reverse complement strand
CAACTCCGCTTCGATCTCCTCGGCCGTACTCCCCATCAGGAATTCGCCCGGTGGAATCAGCCGGAACCTCATGCCGATGGTGTTGGTGAACTCGACCGGCAACTTAAAATGCGCGGCCCAGGCCGCTTGATGCTGTCGGGCTTGCTCATCATTGAAGGGAGCGATTGCCGGAGCCGGTGCATCGGCTGGCCAACCGTCCCAGCCGGGCTTCCCGGTGGCGGGAGCGTTGTCGCCCTTCTTAGTGATCTTGACCTGAGAGGTGTCGGGAACCTCGATCTTTGTCTGTGTGCCATCCTTATTCGTGATCGTGATGATGATCACACCCAGCAGCACGAACGCAGCTGGTCCGCCAGCGGCGAGCAGCCATCGCGACAACGGTCGGCGGGGAGGAGAGCCCTGTCCAGCGAGAGGTGAAGCAACCATCTGGATCTGTGGGACAGCGAGAGCGGCTGGCGGCGATGCTTTGAGCGTGTCGGATGACTCGGAACCATTCGGCGACGACGGGCGGACGAAAGGTTCCATCGGGGCAGTTGCCGGGGCGGTTGCCGGGACAGAGGGAGCGGGCAGAGCCTCGGCCCAGGGAGCCAATGCGGTGGCCAGTTCGTCCGCGGAGGCAAACCGGTGCAACGGTATCTTCGCCATCAACTTGAGGTAAATCGCGACGACTCCCGCTGGCACATCGGGCCGCGCCAGAGCGAGGTCGGGGATGGCGTCCAGCATATGCCCCTTCATCTTGTTGGCGGTGGAGCGGTGGGTTTCGCTGTGGTACGGCGGGCGACCGACCAGCAGGAAATACAGCGTGCAACCCAACGAATACAGGTCGGAGCGGGCATCACAAGTGTGAGCGTCGCTCCATTGCTCGGGGGCCATGTAGTCGGGCGTGCCGAAGCACTGCCCATTGAAGGTCAACGCAGCGGGCGTCTCTGCCTGAGCCAGGAGTGCCAGCCCCATGTCGAGGATTTTGATCTGGCCGGTCTGCTTCGTGACCAACAGGTTGGAGGGCTTGATGTCGCGATGCACGAGGCCCACTCGGTGAGCAGCTGCGAGCCCCTGCGCTGTCTGCCGGATTGCCTCACAGGCATCGACGACCGACATCGCGCCCCTGGTCTGGACGGCCTGCTGCAAGTCCTGGCCTTCAACGTACTCCATCGACAGGTAATGCTCGCCGTTGATCTCACCCGCGTCGAGAGCCTGAATAATGTTCGGGTGTTGCAGCGACCCAACGGCCAGCATCTCGCGCTCAAACCGAGACAGAGCATCGGACCGGGAGAGCAGGTGTTGGGGCAGGATCTTCAGGGCCACCAACTTGCCGAGCTTAGTATGCCGCGCCTGATAGACGATCCCCATGCCGCCCTCGCCCAGTTTGGCGAGCAACTTATACGGACCGAGCTGGTTGCCGACGTTAATGATCGTACTGAGCGGGCCAATCGTCTCGCCCGTAGCGGTCGGCTCCGGGGGACTACTTAATACGGATTGCTTCGGCACCTCAGCCGACGTGGCAATCTTCGCACCAAAAAACACCCCCGCGATGACGCCTGCCTGCTGGGGAAACCGTTGGACGTATTCATCCTGCCGAGGTGTTTCACCTTGCCGAGTGCGGTATTCAAGTTCCATCGCCAACAGTTCGGCCAGCAATCCGTCATGCGCCACCTCCGGAGCCTCCGCCAGAAAGGACTCGATGCGCGGACAGTCTCCCGTCACCAACTCCAGATCGAAACGGTCACAAAACTCGTCAATCTCAGAGAGTTGCTGGTTAGACAGTGACTGGTAGGCAGAATTCCCGATCGTCGCGCTAGTCATGAGATTCCAATCGATTGCAGTGTGCATAGTCCTGAATGGTCAAACGGCGATCGAGCCCGACATGACGTGCAAGTTTTTTTAGTTTTTTTTCGCGTTTTTCCGCTCATGTTGAAACTGGACGCCGCCCTGGTCACTGCTCCCCATCATGCAGTCCCGCTTCAATCCAGATTCGACGAATTCTCTCCAGCTTTCGTTCGATCGTCCGTTCTGTGCAATTCAGCTCGCTGGCAATTTCGGAGTTAGTAGCCGCCTGAAACTTGAGCAACACAATTCGCTTCATTGTGACGTCAGGAAGCGCGTCGAGCAGTTGCGCACAACTTTCGGAGACTTCGGCCATTTTATCGGGCGGCGGTTGCTTGCCATTGACCTGATTTATCCCGGCCCCGCCCAGTTCGACGAACGCGGATTCACCTCGGACGGCTCCTCCGCCTCGCTTCTCCCGATTCAAATAGCGCTGCTGTGTGGAGATTTTCCGAGACGTGATAACGGCCAGCAGTCCCCACAAAGCGTCGCGATTCCTGGCTTCAAGTCGGCCATCGGCCAGGCCGTGACACAGACTGTGAAACGCACTGTTGGCCGCATCCTGTTCGTCATAGTGCCGACGGGTCTGTACGTCGAGTCTCTGTGCCGCGAACTCCTGCAATCGCACGGCCACGTGCTGCCACAATTGCTCGGCGGCTTGCTGATTCTTGTCTGCAAGCTGATCAATCCAACCCGTAACTGCATCGCTTGACATCCCCGAGAGTTTAATGACGTCTCGCCTGAAAACCAATGATTTGATTTCAAAGCAGAGCTAAAGCAGCAACGAAAACTATGAAGGCTCGGAAAAGAGGTCAGCAACCAATAGCCAAATGGCCCGAAGGGTGATGCGTACGAGTGGTTCCTGCCCCCTTTTCTGAGCCATTCCTGCAGGAATCTCCGACTTTTTTGTCGCCAGCCTGTCGGTCTTGCGGGCTGGTTGAGCATTAAGTGATGTGCAACACGTCAAAAACGAGTGTCCATGTTGAAAACGCTGCAACGGAAGAGTATCCCTGCATTCCAATTCATTGAACGGACTTTATTCGAGCACTTCTGTTTCCATTCGTGGCTCAAAGCCGATTGTTTAACTGCCTGTCGATGTGTTAGGGTCTGTCTTTGGCGGCGATCTCTTCATGTCCAGTTGATTGTTGTTGGGGATTCGCAATAAGCCACCTGTATCTACCCTCACCCAGCCAAATATGTCGAGAGTGATTCCAGTGGACCGCTTTTCACTTTTTTCAACGCCGCTTTACGTTTACGACATGCCCCAGATGGAGGCGGTCAATCACGAACTCACCCAGCGACTGCTGGCGGAATCGGAAGCAATTCCCGGTATTCAAAGAAGCAACAAGGGAGGCTGGCATTCAGCCCCTGATCTGGGGCAACGCAGCGAGGCCTGCTATCGCACGGTCATGCAGATGATCATCGATCACGTGGCAGGAACCATGCACGATCTTGCAGCCACGATGCGAATTCCGGCCCCACCGGCGCTGCGATATTCGGCGCAAGCCTGGGCGATGGTGATGCGTGATGGCGATTACACCATCGTT